>JAITQC010000200.1 GCA_031289115.1 Planctomycetota bacterium | reverse complement strand
TTCCTAGGCCGGCTTCCAGTTTATAAGGCTCCCCATCCGCCACCAGTCGCCCCTGGTGGAGTATAGCCAGGCGGCTGGACAAAGTCCGCACCTCGCTAACGATGTGTGAACTTATGATTATCGCGTGACGCGGGGCAAGCTCCTCTACCAGGCGGGCAAAAACCTGGCGTTGTCCCGGATCAAGCCCGGAGGTAGGTTCGTCCAGGACCAAGAGAGGCGGGTCGCCGATTAACGCTCCGGCCAGGCCAACCCGCTGGCGATATCCTTTGGAAAGGTTGCCGGTCAGGCGCCGGCTGACTGGTCCAAGACCAAGCTTCTCCGTTAGTACCGCCGCCTCGCTATGGGCCTTCCGGCGGGGGAGACCCTTGAGGCGGGCCAGATAGACAAGCTGCTCATCCACCCGCATGTCGTCATACAGAGGTGGTTTTTCCGGTAGATAACCGATTTCGCCCCGGACAGCCGGGTGGCGGTTGATGTCTTGGCCCGCCACCTTCACTACACCTTCACTCGGGGCGATATAACCGGTGATTATTTTCAGCAGGGTGGATTTACCCGCCCCGTTTTGCCCGAGGAGGCCGAGTGTTTCGCCTTTCGCCAGCGCCAGACTCACTCCACTCAGGGCAGGGGAGCGGCCATAACGGTGGGTGATATTCTGGACGGTCAGCAAAACTCGCCTGTCCTTTCCCGGCTTAAACCCACTCAGGTGGATTGCCGGTTGTGTATGCGGGTGGGAAGGAAAACCACCTGGTTACTTCCCTGATATTTACCGATACGCTTGAGCAGGAGCTCGGCCGCCATTTTTCCCATTTCGCAGGCGGGTTGCTCGATCATCGAGAGGCGGGGATGGGTGGCGTTGGCCCAGGGTAAATCATCACAGCCGATGATCGCCACATCCTGGGGTATGCTTTTCTTCAGTCGGTTGGCGGTGAGGAAGGCTCCGAGGGTAAGGTTGGAGCTGGCGGCGAAAATGGCGTCCACCCCCATCTTCTCCAGAAGGTGCTGGCTTAAGTTTAAGCCGGCATCCAGGCCATAGTCGCTGTGGAGTATCAGGCGGGGATTGAATTTCAAGCCCGCCTCTTTCAGGGCCTGACGGTAGCCGCGTATCCGGTCCTTGGTGGTGGAAAACCAGGTCGCTCCCAGGAGAATGCCGATTTTTTTGCGACCCTTCTCTATCAGTTGCTTAATTGCCGTGTGAGTGGAGAGGAAATTGTCCAGAACCACCGAGTCAGCTTTTAGCCGCTCGGGACGGCGGTCAAGAAACACCACTGGGCAAGAACTCTGTAGGACGCGTTGCAGGTTGTCTTGCCGGGGTCCACAGGGAACAAGTATGAGACCGTCGACCATCAGGGAATGCAGGGCCTGGATGATCTTTTTTTCAGCAGCCATGTCTTCGTTAGACTCGGTGATGATGAGACTGTAGCCATTTTGCTGGAGTATCTCCCCGATGCCATGGGCGGCGGTGGTGAAATACTGGTTACTGAGGACAGGCACCATTAACCCGATGGTGCGGGTGCGCTGGACCCGGAGGCTACGGCCGATGGCGCTGGGATAGTAGTCCATCGCCGCCATCACTTTTTTCACTTTTTTACAGGTCTGTTCCGACACGCGTTTGGAATTGTTGACCACATAGGAAACGGTGGCGGTGGAAACACCGGCTTTTTTGGCCACATCTTTCATGGTTATGCCCATGTGAATTTGCTCCCTTTTCACTCGCTTTACTGACGCAGTTTGCGGTCACGGGTGTAAACAAAGAGAATCACCAGCAGAGCCGAACCTTGGATAAGTATGCGGACCCCGTTGGGAAGGCCGGCCGCCACCAGGAGGTTGGTTAGAAGAGTGAAAATAATGGCCCCGAGGAAGCCGGAGAGCATGTTGCCCTCGCCACCACTTAGGTTTACTCCGCCGATCACCGCCGCCGGAACGGAAAGCATGGTGTTGCTGTTGGCCATCTTTAGGATAGAACTCCCGCTGTAGCCAACTAGGAGTATCCCCCCAAGGGCGGCCAGGACGGCGCAAAGCATATAGGCCAGGAAAACCGTGTTCCTGACATTAATGCCACACAGGGCAGCGGCGCGCCGGTTGTTGCCGACCAGGAAGATGCTTTGCCCGGAGCGAGTGGTGCGTAGATACAGTTCGGTTACTATGGCGATTATGAGGGTCACTACCAGAATCCAACGCACCCCGCCAAAGGCCGGTTGGCCTAGGGCGAGAAGGATGTCGGGAATCTTGCCGGTGGGTTGCCCCATGGTGTAGGAGAGGGTAAACCCGTCCACCACCGCGGACATGATGAAAGTCATCACTAGCGAGGGAATGCCGATAAGCATTACTCCAGCGGCGTTGAAGAAGCCAAAAACCGCCGCCACCAGAATGGAGGCGATCACCGCCTGGGGAAGGCGGCTGGCCTCGCCAGCGCAGATGGTGGGAACCATTAGGGCCGACATGGACATTATCGATCCAACGGAAAGGTCGATACCGCTGTCGCCGGCGAGAATGACAAAGGTCTGGGCGAAGGTAGCCACCGCCAGTATACAGGAAACGGTCAGGAGGTTGTTTATGTTTCCCAGGGTGGCGAAGCCACCGGTGATCGAATGGCCGACCGCGAAGAGGAGGACGATCAGGAAAAGGGGAAACAGGTAGCGCCTGGCCGAGGCGGACAGAAGTTCACTTAGCCTACCCGGGGTGTCGGGAGAAGTGGACATATAGCGCTTCTTTCGCAAAACAGGGCGACTGAGAGGGTCACCGGTTCCGGAAACGGGGAATTATGAGGCTAACCCGTAAAATCCCTACGCTTACGGACATTATGTTGTTTGTAAAGAGTCATGCCGACGATTCCCAGGAGGATTATCAGTCCAGTAGCCAGATCCTGGTAAAACACCGACAGGTTGGCGCCAAAAACCGTGTAGATGATGAGGTTGAAAAAGACGGCGCCAATGAGGGCGCCCAGGGCGTCACCCTCCCCTCCGGCCAGGGACACGCCGCCAATAACCGTGGAAGCCATGGCGCTAAGGGTAAGGGACATGCCGACATTGGGGTCGCCCCCGCCGATGTTACCCAGGAGAGCGATAGACCCTAGTCCAGCCATAAGGGCGGAGAAGACGTAAGCCATGAGTTTCACCCCCCGGGTGCGGATACCGGAGAGGAAGGCCTTCTGTTCATCCTGTCCCACCGCGTAAAGCCAGACTCCGAAGGGGGTGGCCCGGATCAGGTACCAGATAACCAGAGGAATCAGGAGGAACAGAGCTGAGGTGGGGATGACTCCGGCTAGCCAGCCTGACTTGAACCACTTGACCATGGCGGTGCTGCCGCGACCACCTGGACGCGGCATTATCCAGAGGGCGGCGCCGGCCGCCACCGATTGGGTGGCAAAGGTGGCGAGGAGAGCGTTGATACGTAGATACCCAACGACTAGACCGTTCAACAACCCTATTCCCAGGGCGGCTAGCATGCCTACTCCGATGGCGGCGGCCAGGGAGAAACCGTAGTTTTTCCCCATCAGGGTGATCACGGTCACGTTCACCAGGCAAACCACCGCTCCTACCGACAGGTCGAGGCCGCCAGTCACCAGAACCATGCTGCTGCCAATGGTCAGGCAACCCAGGGGGACCATCAGGTTAAGGAACTCGCGTAGCGAGGCGGGAGTGAAAAATCCCCTTAGTGTCAAAGCGTTCCAGCAAAAGAAGGCCACCGCCAGCACGATCACTGGCAATTGTGGGGAATTGGCAAGGCGGGAAAGCAGTCGCTTGCTCATGTCAACGACCCTCCCTTCGGAACCTCGTGATAGGCGATGTTCTCGGCGCTGATGGCCGCACCCTTCAGGGTTTGGATGATTTGCCCCTTGTACATGATGATGACCCGGGAATTGGAGTAGGTGCGGGTAAGGTCGACCAGTTCCTCGCTGTCGCTGGAGACAAAGACGACGCTGGTTCCCCGCCGGGCCAGTTCGTGCATGAAGGAATGCACTTCCCGGCGCGCCGTGACGTCGATTCCCTTGGTGGGATCGTCGGCGAGGAAGAGGCGGGGGTCGGTCGTGGTCCAACGGGCCAGGACCACTTTTTGCTGGTTGCCGCCGGAAAGGGTGCGGATAGGTTGCCGGGCTGAACGCATCGCTACCCGGTATTGCCGTAGCGACTCTTCCTTGTGGCGGTTTTTCTTTCCCAGCACCAGGTCGGTGACCGCTCCGGTGTTTTCCAGGAGGGAACGGATGGAGAAGGTACCCTCCCGCTCGCGGTCGCCGGAGACAAAGGCGAAACCGTGGTGCACCGCCTGGCTGGGGTTGGACAGCTTAAGGCTAGCGCCATCGCATTCCATCCCTATTGGACCCTCCAGGGCGAAAAGGGAGCGGACCAGGCCGGACTGGCCATTTCCCTGCAAGCCAGCCACCCCGATGATTTCGCCTTGGGCGATGTCCAGGGAGACCGAGTCGGTAAATCCGGGTAGGGCCAAGTCCCGGACCTTCAGGAAGGTTTTATCGCTGTTGTCCAGGCGGGTGGTCTGGCGGGAGCGGAGGATCACCTTGGTGACGTCCTGACCTGACACTTGGGAAAGAAGGTGGTCCTCGCTTATCCCGGCCAGAGGGGCGGTCTCCACCAGCTCGCCGTTTCTTAAGATTGTGATGCTTTCGCAGATATCATACAGCTCGTTAAGGCGGTGGGAAATAAAAAGCTGGCAGCAACCGCCAGCTTTAAGTTCGTTAATGACCGCCTTGACTTGGGCCACGTCTTCCCGGTAGAGGGCGGAGGTGATTTCGTCAATCACCAGTATTTTTGGTTTTTGGATCAGGGCTTTGGCGAACTCCAGGAGATACTGTTGGTTGGGGGCAAGGCTAGCCACCGGGCTCCGGGCGAATTTTTCCAGGTGGAACCGCTCTAGGACAAGCATGGCTTCCTGGTGAATGCGCTGGCGGTCAGTGAATAAAACCCGGCGGGGAAGGTCGCAAAGTTGAAGGTTCTCCTCGACCGTGAGGTTACCAAGAAGGCTAAGCTCCTGCGAGGTGACGATTATCCCCAGGTTCTTCGCCGCCACTGGCGAAGTGACGTTGACCGGCTGGCCAGCGCAGATGATGCGTCCCTGATCGGCGAAGACGGAGCCGCCGAGGATTTTGGCAAGGGTGGATTTCCCCGAGCCGTTGCCACCGAATATCGCCCGGACTTCTCCGGCGGCTATGGAGAAAGAGACGTTCTGAAGCGCCTGCACCGCCCCGAACGACTTGGTTAGCCCCTGGCACTCCAAAGTGGACATCGCGTGGCCTTTCCGGATCGAAAAATCCGCGTTGGCGCCACCCTCCCGGGAAAAAGTAAACCCTGGCCACGGGTGACGGATGGCTTAAGGTTTCACACCGGGGGACGGTTAAGACAGAGCAGGAAAACCAGGGTCAGGGTAGAAGGCAGTCGGGAGAGTGGTAGTTTGTTCCGGCGGCACTGTCCCCGGCGGAACGGTTGCCAGGGGGTCAAGGTCATGGTTGTGGGGTTGGGATAGGTAGCCGGAAACAAAGTATAATCGTTTAACTATTGTAGATTATACGAGAATTGGAGTGGAGTGTCAAATGTTTTTCCCGCCTCGAAGCGCCAGAGGAAAAGCGGCGGAGCGACCGCGCACCCCCCGGGCGGGGAGGCTCCGGTTTGAAGAGACATCTCGCCTGGGCTAGCTTAGGCCCGGCGGGGGAGGCCGAAACGCTGGGTCATCGCGGTTACCCGCGGCTCGTTTTTTTCCGACAGGGCGGCTTCCGCCACCGCCAGGCCATCGGCAATGGCCCTGACCACCAGGGTGGGTCCTTGGCTAGCGTCGCCCGCCACAAAAACCCGGTTTCCCGAGCGTAAGCTGGGGTCGCGTTCCAAGGTCCCCCGGGCGGCGATTTTTACCCCCAGTTCGGTATAGACTGGACACTCCTCCACTCCGGTGAAACCCATCGCCAGTAGACAGAGGTCGGCGGGCTGGATAAATTCACTGCCTTCCCGCACCACCGGGGTAAATTGGCCGTTGGCGCCTGCTTGCCATTCCACCTCGGCGCAGCGCAGGCTCCCCAGGGCGTTTCCCGTTGAGTCGGGAAGGAATTCCAGGGTGGTTATGTTCCAGCGCCTTTCCCCCCCCTCGGCGTGACTGCTGGAGTCGCGGCGGATGCGGGGCCATTCCGGCCAGGGATTGTTGGCGCCCCGGGTCCTCGGTGGTTCGGGGAGTATTTCATACTGGTTCACCGCCTGGGCGCCCTGACGCCAGGAAGTGCCGATGCAGTCGGAACCGGTGTCGCCCCCGCCAATCACTACCACCTTTTTCCCCTTGGCGGAATACCCGGGAGGCAGGGTATCGGCTTCGCCGGCATTCAGGCGGTTCTGGGCGGAAAGGAAGTCGACAGCGTAATGGATGCCGGTGAGAAAGCGGCCAGGGATGGCGAGGTTGCGTTTTTTTCTGGCACCAGTAGCTAAAACAATCAGGTCGAAACGGCGTTTCAAAAGGCGGCCAGCGATTTCCAGTCCGACATCCACCCCGCATTCAAAACTGATACCCTCGGCGGTGAGGAGTTCCAACCTGCGGTCCACCACCTCCTTTTCCAACTTGAAGTCGGGTATGCCATAACGGAGAAACCCGCCTGGCTTTTGGTCGCGCTCGTAAACAGTCACTTTTATCCCGGCTTGGTTAAGGCGCCAGGCGGCGGCTAGACCCGACGGCCCGGAGCCGATAACCGCCGCCCGCAGGGGTCCCCATTCGCGGGGGGGGTTGGGTCGCACCAGTCCTTGGGCAAAACCGCGCTCGATTATCTCCTTCTCCAGTTCGCGACAGGGAGTGGGGTCGCCGTGGAGGCCCTGGACACAGGATCCCTCGCAGAGGGCGGGGCAGATCCGGGCGGTGAACTCGGGAAAGGGGTTGGTGGAGAGGAGAATGGAAAGAGCGTGACCCCAGCGACCCGCCAGAGCGTGAGTATACATTTCCGGGATGACATTAGCCAGGGTGCAGCCGGAGGCGTGGCAAAAGGGAATGCCACAGTCCTGGCAGCGTTGCATGCCGGGCCGGAACTCTTCTGGCGGCAGACGCACCTCCACCGGGAGAAAGTCAGCCAGGCGCTCCTTGACCGGACGGTATCTTGACATGGATTTCCACCTTGTGTTTCTGCTAGTTAGGGTTAAAGAGCGAGTTCCGGGGGGTTAGTGGTGTTCCGTCTCCGGGCGCGGCACAGCGGCGTCAATAGTCAGCATAACCCCGAGAGCGCGGCGGTACTCCATTGGGAACACCTTGACAAACCGGGATTTCTCCCGCGGCCAGTTACCGAGAATTCGCCGGGCGGCTGGGCTATCGGTGTAGGCGAGGTGACGCTCAAGCAAGGACCGCAACTCTTCCTCGTCAGCCGGCTCCATGATGTCAAGATCCACCATCTGCAGGTTGCAACGGCTGTCAAAACGCCCGTCGTTGTCATAAACGTAGGCGATGCCGCCCGACATGCCAGCGGCGAAATTCATGCCGGTGGGCCCGATAATGGCGACCCGGCCGCCAGTCATATACTCGCAACCATGGTCGCCAACCCCCTCCACCACGGCGTTGGCGCCACTGTTGCGGACAGCGAAACGCTCACCCACCCGGCCACCCAGGTAGACCTCGCCGGAAGTGGCGCCGTAGAGGCAGACATTGCCGGCGATCATGCTGGCTGACTTGTCAAAGGCGGCGTCAGCCGCCGGGCGGATCACCAGCCTAGCGCCACTGAGGCCTTTTCCGACATAGTCGTTGGCGTCGCCTACCAGGTCAAGCGTGAGACCCCGGGCGCCAAAGGCGCCGAAGGATTGGCCGGCGGTGCCGCTTAGGCGTAGGGTAACCGTGTCGGGAGGAAGTCCCGCCGCTCCCTTAAGCGCCACTATCCGGGAGGAGATGAGCGTGCCCACCGTCCGGTTGGTGTTGGCGATACTACCGGTGTAAACCATGGGTTTTCCCGTTTCCAAGGTCGTTTCGACCTCGGGCAGTACCTGACGGTCAAAGTCATTCGTGTCCACTGGTTTAGGCGGGCAGTTGTTTTCGAAGCGAACTGCGTCTCCGGTGGGGACAAAGAGCAGGCGGCTTAAATCGAGCCCGCGCTCGGCAAGCACTGGGGAAGCGGGGTTGGGACGCAGGAGATCCACCCGTCCCACCATTTCCTGCACGGTTTTTAGGCCAAGGGAAGCCATGATGTGGCGTAACTCCTCGGCGACAAAACTCAGGAACCTGATGATGTGCTGGGGTTGGCCGGCGAAACGGGCGGTTAGTTCCGGATCTTGGGTAGCCACTCCCACCGGGCAGGCGTTGGTGTGGCATTTACGCATCATGATGCAGCCAAGGCTTACCAGAATAGCGGTGCCAAAGCCAAACTCGTCCGCCCCCAGGAGGGCGGCCACCGCCACGTCCCGACCGGTTTTCATTTGCCCGTCCGCCTGGAGCCTGACCCGGCCACGCAGTCCATTCATCGCCAGGGTTTGTTGCGCCTCGGCCAGTCCTATTTCCCAGGGGGAACCGGCGTGCGAGATGGAGGAGAGTGGCGATGCCCCAGTTCCGCCATCGTGGCCGGAGATAAGGACCAGATCCGCGCCAGCCTTGGTGGCGCCAGCCGCCACCGTCCCCACTCCCGCTTCCGAAACCAGTTTGACCGACACCTTGGCGGCGGGGTTAGCGCGTTTAAGGTCGTAAATCAGCTGGGCGATGTCCTCAATGGAGTAGATGTCGTGGTGGGGCGGGGGGGAGATGAGGGTGACTCCCGGGGTGGAGTTACGCACCCGGGCGATTTCGCTATTAACCTTGTGGCCAGGGAGTTGTCCCCCTTCGCCTGGCTTGGCGCCCTGGGCGATTTTTATCTGAATCTCGGTGGAATTCACCAGGTATTCCATAGTCACCC
>JAITQC010000197.1 GCA_031289115.1 Planctomycetota bacterium | reverse complement strand
CACTACCGCCGGATCGAGACAGTCGACATCAAAGGTCAAAAAAACTGGGCGACCCTGAATGCCGCGGTGGAGTTCCTCCCGCCAAGTCGTACCCGACCGGAGCTCCTCGATAAACCAGGTCCGAATCCGGTCGGGACGCTCCCGGATATAAGCCGCCTCCTCACTGGCGAGGGAGCGTATCCCTAGTTGCCAGAGAAAACGACAAGCCGGGTTTTCCAGCAGGCGCCGGGCGGCGCAGGCGTGGCTATAGGGAGTAGCGTCATAACTGTCCCGGAGGTCGGCGTGGGCGTCCAGGTGCACGATATCGAACATTACCCCGGGCCGGGCTTGGCAAAGGCCGGCAAACACCCCTGGGCTTAAGCTGTGTTCACCCCCGAGGGCAAGGGGAAAGTGTTCCTTCGCCACCGCTGCCGCCGCCTGGGTTACCCTCTCCTGTACCGTGGCGGGGGGAAGACCAGGGGGAAAAGACAAGGGCGGCAGGGTGTGAACACCATAGGCAAGGGCGGGTTCGTCGGCAAAGTCGCGGTCGTAAAGCTCGACCTGGCGGCTGGCGGCCAGAATAGCCTCCGGACCCGCCGCCGTACCGCCAGCGTAGGACACCGTAGCCTCATAGGGGAGAGGAACCACCACCACCCTGGCTCGTGCCAGGTCCGAATAGGGTGAATCCAGGCCCAGAAAAGCGCCGGGGGAAGCGGACGAGCGCTCGGCGGCTGGCATGGTCTCCCCCTTTCACTGGTGGTCGGTTAAGCCGTAGGGGGATTACTCACCCAGGACAAAAGCAAACAACAGCGGAGCGACAATAGTGGCGTCTGACTCGACGATAAAGCGCGGCGTATCGGGGGCGATCTTCTCCCAGGTTATTTTTTCGTTAGGGACGGCTCCGGAATAACTGCCATAGCTGGTGGTGGAGTCGCTGATCTGACAGAAATAACCCCAAAGAGGCACATCCTCCCGCAGGTCCTGGCGAAGCATCGGTACCACGCAGATGGTGAAGTCCCCGGCGATTCCCCCCCCGATCTGGAAAAAGCCAATGCTAGCCTGGTTGACGCTTGAGCGGTACCATTCAGCCAAGCCAGTCATATACTCTATACCGCTCTTCACCGTGTGCACATTCCTGATGTCACCCTGTATGACATGGCTGGCGTAGATGTTTCCGAGGGTCGAGTCTTCCCAACCCGGCACAAAGATCGGAATGCCACGCTCGGCCGCCGCCAGTAGCCAAGAGTTCTTGGGATCGATCTGGTAGTGTTTAACCAGTTTTCCGGAAAGGAGAAGCTGGTAAAGGAATTCATGCGGGAAAAAGCGCTCCCCCTTGGCGTCGGCCGCCTGCCAGAGGGAAAGGACTTCCCCCTCAATACGGCGGATAGCCTCCTCCTCCGGAATACAGGTGTCAGTGACCCGGTTTAGGTGACGCTTGAGAAGCGCTACCTCGTCCTCCGGACTCAGGTGGCGGTAGTGCGGCACCCGGACATAGTGGTTGTGGGCGACCAGGTTAAAAACATCCTCCTCCAGGTTGGCACCGGTGCAGGACACGGCGTGGATCTTTCCTTGGCGAATCATTTCCGCCAGGGAAATCCCCAGCTCCGCTGTACTCATGGCACCAGCCATGGCGAGAAGCATCTTGCCCCCCCGCTCCAGATGGGAGACATAGGCTTCGGCCGCGTCCACCAGGCAGGCGGCGTTGAAGTGTCGGAAATGCCGGTGGGCAAACTCGCGCATGGTAAGGGTCATTCCTGCTCCTTTGTCGGTTAAAGCTCAAACTTGACCGGTTCTCGTCCGGTGTTAAGGTAGGTGTCGGAGTCCAACATGAGTTCGAATCGCCGAGTCAGGCCAGCTGATTCGGCAAAAGTGAGGTCCTGGCGCTTCAAGGACTCCTCCACCCGCTCACGCAGACGATTAAACATGTCGGCCCGGCTAAACTGCACATACCCCAGGACATCCATGATGCTGTCGCCCCGGGATATCTTGTCAATGGCGTAACCAGAGGTGGAGCTGGAGACATGCACCACCGTGGTGTCGCCGAAAAGATTGTGCAGGTCGCCCAGGATCTCCTGATAGGCCCCCACCAGGAAAATCCCCAGGTAATAGGGTTGCCCCGCCCGCAGGGGATGCAGGGGAAGTGTGTGACGCACATCCCTGAGATCAACAAACTGGTCCACCACCCCGTCGGAATCGCAGGTGATGTCAGCCAGAACCGCCTCCACTGCCGGCTTCTCCAGCAAACGGTCAAGGGGCATCACCGGAAAAAGCTGCCGCACCGCCCAGTGGTCGGGAATAGACTGGAAGACGGAGAAATTGCAGTAATAGGTGGCGGCGGTCATACGCTCCAGACCCGCCAGGTCATCCGGGACATAATCGAGGGCGCGGGCGTGGCGATGAATTCTCTGGCAGGCCTTGCGAAAATGGGCCTCCACCGCCGCCCGGTCTGAAAGACCAAGTAACCCATGGCTAAAGAGGGTGAGGGCGTCCTGCCTGGCCTGCATGGCGTCGTGAAAAGCTTCCTGGAAATTTTTCGGGCCGATTCCCGCCTCGATGTCACGCATGCGAGTGGCAACCTCGGAAGCCTTGGCTGGCAGGGGAGGTGGCGGGGTTGGCTCCACTTGGGTACTGGCAATCGCCTCCACCACCAGGAGGGCGTGGTGCGCCACTAGCGCCCGCCCCGCCTCAATGATGATGTCGGGGTGGGGGAGACCGGCCTCCTGGCAAACATGGCTGAAGGCGTCCACCACGTCGGCGGCGTACTCACCCGGAGTGTAATTGGCGGAACTGGCAAAGTTGGTCTTGGAGCCGTCGTAGTCGACCGCCAGGCCTCCGCCAATGTCGATGTGGGTTATGGGCGTGCCAAGGGAACGCATTTCCTTGTAGAAGCAGCAGGCCTCCCGGAGAGCCGTCTTAAACCGCTGTATATCGGTGACTTGGCTACCGATGTGGCAGTGAAGCAGTTGGAGTTCCCCGAGTGAGCGCCGCCGTTTCAGGATCGCCACCGCCTGGAGGATCTCCTGGCAGTCAAGGCCAAACTTGGACCGGTCGCCAGAAGAGGATTCCCAGACCCCGCGGCCACGGGAAGACAGCTTCATCCGGATGCCTAGCCGCGGTTTCACCCCCATGGACCGGGCCCGGGTCAGTATGAGATCCAGTTCAGGCAGTTTTTCCACCACCAGAAAGATCTTTTGCCCCAGGCGGCTCGCCCATAGGGCGGTGTCAACATACTCGGCGTCCTTGAAGCCGTTACAGATAATCAAGGCCTCAGGATCACGGAGATGGGAAATAGCGATGAGAAGCTCGGGTTTGGAACCCGCTTCCAGACCGTGGTGAAAAGGCTCGCCAAGATTCACAATATCCTCAATCACCTGGCGGTGCTGGTTTACTTTTATTGGGTAAACCGGCCGAAAGGAACCCTGGTAGGAATGTTCCCGGAAGGCGTGGAGGAAAGAGTCATGGATTACCCGGAAGCGGTGGGCGAGAATGTCAGTGAAGCGGATCAGAGCGGGGAGTTCAAAACCCCGCATCTGGATCTCCTGAACCAGGTTTTTGACATCGATACCCGGACGCCCCCCCGCCCCGGCCAGGGCGACGTGCCCAGCATCATTCACCGTGAATATTCCCTGGCCCCACCGTTCCAACCCGTAAAGTTCGGCTGAGTCAGCCGTAGTCCATGTTTCAAAGGGGTTGGTCTTGCGTTGCTGCAGACGCGGACGTTTCTGAGGCATTTTCGCTCCCCTGACCGGCGCCAGAGCCGACCACCTGGCGCTAAAATAGGTTATAATAAATAACGGGGGAATTATAGGCCGCCAGCCGGGAGTATCCAGGTAAAAAAATGTCCTCGACTCCATTCCCGACCGTCTTCCTTCCCCCCGTCCGAAGGTCGGAACACTTTTCCATCCGTTGGGTATGACTCCGGTGGGGGACGGCAAGTAACATTGGCTTGACTTAAGTCAGCCTCACCTTAAAATCAAGCTCTTACCACCAAAGTCTGTCCCCCTCCTTTCGGCAGTGATGCCAGGGGGAGGCATGATGCTTATTGAATTAAACCAAACTTCTTAGCCAAGCAGGAGGGATTAATATGCCCGATTCCCCGGTTTTACAAATCAAGCCGCCTTCCCCAGAATTGGCGGCCAAGATCGCCAACACCATCCGCTTCCTCTCCGCCGATGCAGTGCAGAAAGCCAACTCCGGACACCCTGGCGCACCCATGGGCATGGCGGAAATAGCCACCGTCCTCCTCACCCGGTTTCTGCGCATCGACCCCAAAGACGAGAAATGGTCCAACCGTGACCGTTTTGTCCTCTCCTCCGGCCACGCCTGCATGCTTCTTTACAGCATGCTCTACTTCCAGGGATACCTCACCCTTGAGGATCTGACAAACTTCCGGCAACTGGGTTCGCGTACCCCGGGTCATCCCGAGTACGGCGAAGTCCCCGGCGTTGAAGCCACCACCGGGCCCCTCGGAGCTGGTTTTTCAATGGCGGTCGGCATGAGCATAGGTGAGCGCATGCTAGCCGAAACCTATAACACTCCCAAATTCGACGTGGTCGACCACTTTACCTATGTCCTGATGGGCGACGGCTGTCATATGGAGGGCATCACTAACGAGGCGGCTAGCCTGGCTGGCCACCTCCGTCTTGGACGCCTTATTGTCCTTTACGACGATAACCACATCACCATTGAAGGAGACACCAGTCTCGCTTTCACCGAGAACGTTGGACAGCGTTACGAGGCCTTGAACTGGCATGTCCAGCATATTGATGGCCACGACTGCCAGGCGATCGCGCAGGCGATTGAGGCGGCCCAGAGTGAGACAACCCGCCCCAGTCTCATCGTTGCCCGCACCATCATCGGCAAAGGCGCCCCCACCAAGGCCGGCAGTCACCATGTCCATGGTGCCCCCATCGGGGATGCGGAAATCGCCGCCGGCAAGGCGGCGATCGGCTTTCCCAACCAGCCCTTCTATGTTCCGCCGGAAGTGGCGGAGTATTTCGAGGTGAGGCGGGGTGAACTCCACGCCCTGCGCCAGGACTGGAACCAACTCTTCGGCGAATACGAAAAGAAACACCGCTCCTCCGCCCGCGAACTCATCCGCGTACTCTCGGGAGAACTGCCCAAGCAATGGAAAAAAGCGGTGCCGGAATTCCCCAGCGACAAAGCCCTGGCCTCGCGCTCCAGTGGCGGCCAAATCATGAACAAACTGGGGACAGTCCTTCCGGAACTGGTGGGTGGTTCAGCCGACCTAGCTCCCTCCAACAACACGGAAATCAAGACCGGAGCCAGCCCTGATTTCATCGGCCCCGGCTCATTCCTCGGCCGCAATATCCATTTTGGCGTCCGCGAGCACGCCATGGGCGGCGTGTTGAACGGTCTCGCCCTCCACGGCGGTTTCATCCCCTACGGCGGCACCTTCATGGTATTTCACGACTATATGCGGGGGGCGGTTCGTCTCTCTTCCCTCATGCGCCTACGCACCATCTTTGTTTACACCCATGACAGTTTCTATGTCGGGGAGGACGGCCCCACCCACGAACCGGTGGAACACCTGGCTGCGCTTCGGGCTCTACCCCGCCTGCATGTCTGGCGTCCGGCCGATGCCAACGAGGCGATTTATGCCTGGCAGGCCGCGATTGAACGCCGGGACGGTCCGAGCGTACTCGCCCTGACCCGGCAAAACCTGCCCACCCTTGACCGGAACGCCTTCGCCCCGGCCCGGGAAAGCCTGAAGGGGATGTATATCCTCTGGTCCACCCTCGGAAAACCCCTCGACGTCCTGATCGTCGCCACCGGTAGCGAAGTGCATCTGGGACTGGCGGTGGCAAAAGCCCTGGCCGAGGAAGGCCGGGGGGTCAGGGTGGTGTCAGCCCCCTGCCTGGAAGCGTTCGCCCTCCAGCCCGAGGGATACCGGAAAAAAGTCCTTCCCCGCCGTCCCCGCAAGCGCCTGGTGCTTGAGGCTGGCATTATCCAGGGTTGGGAGGGGATCATGGGTGAAACCGGTCTTTTTGTCGGCATGGACGATTTCGGTATCTCTGGCCCAGCCAACCAGGTGGCAGCTAAACTAGGTTTCACTCCCGAGGCGGTGCTGACGAAAATACGTGAAGCTGGCTGGTGAGTCTTTCCCCCGGACTTTCCCGCCGGGGTTTTCCCTTGGTTCGCACCCTGGCGGCTTACCTCCCCGAGGCAAGGCCGCCAGTGGTTTTTCCCCTCCCCTCTCCCCACCGGGGTGGAGACGGAAAGCGGCGGTCGTCCTTTGTCCCCCTGGCCCACCCATGGCTAGATAGGAAATTGCCTCCATGGCGGCTAATCATCCCCGGAAGTGGCTAGGGTCGCTTCCCATCCTCCTCGCCATCCTCCTTGCCGCCGCCTCCCCGGCTGGCGAACCGGGAACATCCTCCGCCAGCTTGGAGACAATTGACCGCCAGCGTCTAGCCAGAAACATTCTCGCGCATGATTTTGAAAACCACCGTGATCGCGATACCGGAATGCTACTGGCAAATTCCTCCGACCTCGACCGGAACGGCTGGCCGGATTTCTGGGAACCGCTCCGCATGGTCGGCTTCCCCGAGTACCTGGTGGCGGATATTTCGATTGTTCCCGACCGCAGCCCTTTCCTCGCCGGCAACTACCGCGATGACGACAACCATGTTCTCCACATCGCCTTTGACGGCTCTCCGGTAGGGATAATGACCAGCGTCCCCATCCCGGTAAATCCCGAACTCTCCTACGAGATTTCCCTGCGCGAACGCGACCTGAATCTGGCGGGGGCGGTCATTCGAGCCGGCCTCGAATGGATTCACCAGGACGACCAGGTCACGGAATACCTCCGCCGTGATGAAATCCCTGACTTCCGCCACGGCCAGATAGACTGGCCGGTAGCCGCCCGTCGCCTGGTGGTAAACGACATACCGGCCAAGGCCAACGCGGCCCGGATTTTCATCACCCTCGCCGCTGACCAAGACCAGGTGTCTATATCCCACCATGGCGACATCTGGTTTGACGACATCCGTGTCCGTAGCCTCCCCAAGGTGTCGGTCATACCTACCGCTCCTCCTACCGCCGGGGGCGGAATGGCGGTCGGCGACGTCACCTCTTTTGACATCGAGTACCAAGGCCTTATCGACAACATCCCCGATCCGGAAAACCCCGGTTTCTTCAAGGGAAAACGCTATACCCGCTCCTTTAACCTTACCGACATCTTCGACCGTCCCCTGCCGGGACTAGACAGTAACCGCAGCATTATCAACATCGACGCCCAGAGCCGCGGCCGGGAAAGACTTAACATCCCGGCCAGTAAATACGGCGTCTACTACATGAACCTGAAGGTCTATGACGCCGACAACCAGGTAGTCACCGACATAACCCGCGCCCTTTCACTCATCCGCCCGGTCCAATTAACCAACACCCTTGAAAATGGCCTTGGCAAACCTACTTTCGGCCTGGTTCTGGGGGCGCCTCCGGAAAACCTGCTCACCCACCCCGGATTGCTGCGCCAGTTCTTGGCAAGCTCCCGGGTGCGCCAGGTGAAGATGTCACCCTGGACCGACAATTTTGACCCCGCCAGCCAGAACAACACCTATTTCAATCTTTTGGTGGACGAGATAAAGAAGCTCCGCTCCAGCGGCATCCGGGTAATCGGGGTAGTCAGCCCCCCCAAGGATTATTTCAATTCCAACAATCTCGCCGTCACCCTGGAGGACCGGGGTGACGCCTTTAACACCCTTTTGGCGGAAGCGGGACGGAAATTTGGCATTTTCGTGGACTGTTGGCAATGGGGTGAAGACACCGATGACAGCCTACGCCGCCTCATCGGGAGCGATATTCTCGGGCGTTCCACCCAGATCATGGATGAGTACTCCGGCGGGTCCTCCATGGTCCTCAACGTCAATCTGGAAAGCGGCAATGACTTCCGGATCAGCCCCTATTTCCGGATAATGAACGCTTTCAACAGCAACCAGTCACCGCCCCGGGCAGTCTGGCGAGCGGGTGCCAGGTTTTTCCCCTGGCTCTATTCCATGTTCTATGTCGCCCGTGGCGCCACCTACCCACCGCTGGAGCTTAACGCCCTGGCCGAGGCTCCTCCGTCCGACGCGGTCGAGGCCAATTCCCGCCGCGAGCGGGAGAAATCCGTCTGGCTCTCCCTCCCCTCCCCGGAGGTTACGCCATTAAAGCCAGATTCCTTCCGCGAGCGCACCCAACTTGAACAAATCATGATCCGCAGCGTCTATGCCGCTGTCCTAGGGCCGGATTCGATATTCCCCGGTTCGCTTTTCGACCCCAGTCATGGCCTGCTCCGTTTCGACACCTCCGACCCCAGCCCCAAAATCACCACCATCGCCAGGCCAGCCTTCCTGACCCTGCCGGTCCTGGGAGAGATGCTGGAAGAGTCCCGCTACCTCGGCCCCATCGACCTCCTCGCCCCCTTCGAAGCGCATGTTTTCCGGCGTGGCAATACCGACCGGGCGGTGATCATAATCTGGCACAACGATGTGGCGGGGACTAAAAACCTTTCCCGGCGGGAAATCGCCAACGGCCCCCCTCTGGTGATGACCGACTGGGCTGGCAACAGCCAACCCCTACCACCGGTCATACCGGTCAGCCGTGTCCCCATCTTCATCACCGGAATGTCCGCCTCGATGGCTCTTACTCGCATGAGTGTAAGGGTGACTCCGGAGTTACCCATCCGCTCCATGAGCCGCCGCCAGAACCAGGCTCTGGAGGTGGTAAACCACATGATCACCCAGGCGCCGATCCGGTTCCAGATCCGCCTGGCCGCCCGGGAAATCGACGGCGGAATGGAAAATGGCTGGGCGTTAAACCCGGAAGATGTCCGGGTCAACCTTTCACCAGTCAACCCGGATTTCACCCCGGTGCGGATACGCTACAACGCCAGTCCCGATCCCAATAGCCCCATCCAAACCGCCGGTCCGGGCTTCGCCGATAAAAGCGGTGTTAAAATGGCCCAGTTAAACATGTCCATAAACACCAGCCCCCCGGCCGACATCATTCTCTACCCCCGCTTCGCCCTGAAGTCGGATCTTGACATTGACATTGAACGGTTGGTGCGTAACGACGACCCGCAGTTCGTCACCCTGCAGATGCGCATCCGCTGGTTCCCCGAGGCCCGCGAACGGCGCCGCGGCGAGATACACCTGATGCCTTTCTACCTGAGGAAAGGGGAGATGCGAGAGTTTTCCGCCCTGCCGGTAACCGTCCGCGCCCTTCCCCCCGATCAGCGCACCAGTCCCACCACCCACTACGAAACGGTGGAACTTCGCATTCCCCGCAGCCCTCCCCGCCAGACTTGGGTGGGAATCAACGAAGAGGGTGGCAGCAATTTCTACCTGGCCGACGTCACCGCTTTCATGACCCGCTGACTCCGGAAAATAAAGGATGCTTGGTGACTGAAGAGGGAACCGCGGGGGATTTGCTCCGCCTTTCACGCCTGTCCTTACGCCGTAACGGCCGGGAAATCCTCCGGGAAGTGGACTGGCAGGCCGACCGCGGCAGCCACTGGGCGGTGATAGGCGCCAATGGTTCGGGAAAAACCACTTTACTACGCATTGTGACCGGGGTGCTTTTCCCCAGCTCCGGTGAAGCGCAGGTGCTAGGTTGCCGCTTTGGCGCTAGCGACCTACTGGCTTTACGCCGGAGGATCGGCTGGGTGAGTTCCGCCCTGCAGGCGAGAATGCCGCCGGATGAAACAGCCAAAGAAATTGTCCTTTCCGGTCTCCAGGCCACCTTCGGGCTGGTCTACCAGTACGACCGGACCGACGCTAGCCTGGCGGATGAGCGTCTGAGCGAAGCGGGACTCTCCGACCGCGCCGACACCCCCTTCGGGGTACTGTCGCAGGGGGAGCAACAACGCACCCTTTTCGCCCGCGCCCGCATGGCCAACCCTGAGATACTGGTTCTAGACGAAGCCTGCGCCGGACTCGACCTCCGGGCCCGGGAAGAATTTTTGACCCATGTCGGAGTGGTAGCCCGGAGAGGCGGAGCGTCAGTGATACTGGTGACCCACCATCTAGAGGAAATACCCCCAGCCATCACCCACGCTCTGGTCCTCCGGGAGGGGCGGGTTCTCGCCAGCGGACCAATCGCCGCCTGTCTCACTTCCGAATCACTTTCCCAGGCTTTCCGCCTCCAGGTTAATCTTACCCAACGCCAGGGACGCTTCACGGTCCAGGTTGAGGGTATGGCCTAGGCGCCAACCCTTTGCCAATAGCGCTTTTTTCAACTCTTTCGCTTGACGCTAACGGGAGTTGGCGCTAAATTTATGATATAAGACTTTATGGCTGGCGGGTATTCCCCGCTCCAGCCAACGCTTGGCGCTTCCTTCCATCCGGCGGGAGCGTTAATTTTTCCGAACCGTAGTCTCTGGCACCGCGGTACCCCGATACCAAGAAAGGAATGCACATGGCACGCAAGAAAGCGCCGTTTGACGGCAACCAGGCAGCGGCCGAAGTGGCCCACGCAGTGAATGAGGTCTGCGCCATCTACCCCATCACGCCGTCTTCTACCCTTGGTGAAATCTGCGACGCCAAGTCGTCAGCTGGAGAAAAGAACATCTGGGGCACCATCCCCCTTATTTCCGAGCTCCAGTCTGAGGGCGGAGCTTCGGGAGCGGTGCACGGTTCCCTTGCCGCTGGCGCCCTTACCTCTACCTTCACCGCCTCGCAGGGTCTCCTGTTGATGATCCCCAACATGTACAAAATCGCCGGGGAACTAACCCCCACCACCTTCTATGTAACCGCCCGTACCATTGCCAGCCACGCCCTTTCCATTTTTGGCGACCATTCCGACGTCATGGCTTGTCGGCAAACCGGCTGGGCACTCCTAAGCGCCGCCAATGTCCAGGAAACGCACGACCTGTCCCTCATAAGCCAGTCATCCACCCTGGAATCCCGTATCCCCTTCCTTAACTTCTTCGACGGGTTCCGCACCTCCCACGAGATACAGAAAATCGAGCTCCTTGACCAAGCAGATTTGCGTAGCATGATTGATGACCAACTGATCCGGGATTTCCGTGCCCGCTCCCTTTCCCCTGACCATCCCTCCATCCGTGGCACAGCCCAGAACCCCGACGTTTTCTTCCAGGCCCGCGAAGCCTGTAACCCCTGGTATGACAAGTGTCCGGACATTGTCCAGAAACGCATGGACCAGTTTGCCAAATTGACCGGCCGGCAATACCATCTTTTCGACTATTACGGAGCGAAAGACGCCGACCGGGTTATTATCATCATGGGCTCGGCCGCTGACGCCACCCAGGAAATGGTGGACTGGCTTAACGCCAAGGGCGAAAAAGTGGGTGTTCTCACCGTGCACCTCTACCGTCCCTTCTCGGTGAAACATTTCCTGGCAACCCTTCCCGCCAGCGTCACCCGTTTTGCCGTTCTCGACCGCACCAAAGAGCCGGGCTCGCTAGGCGAACCCCTTTACGAAGATGTTCGCACCGCCTTCGGCGAAGCGATGCAAGATGACCGCAGCCTCTTCGGGGGCAAATGGCCCCAGGTCGTCGGCGGCCGTTATGGCCTGTCCTGCAAGGAATTCACCCCCGCCATGGCCAAGGCGGTCTATGACGAACTGAAAAAAGACAAACCGAAAAACCACTTCACCATCGGCATCACTGACGATGTCACCAACACCTCCATCCCCTTTGATGAAGAGCTTGACATTGAGCCAAACGATGTCCGCCGCTGCCTCTTCTACGGCCTGGGGGCGGATGGCACGGTTGGCGCCAACAAAAACTCCATCAAGATCATCGCCGACCACACGGAAAACTATGCCCAGGGTTATTTCGTTTACGACTCCAAGAAGGCAGGGGCGATAACCGCTTCCCACCTCAGGTTTGGCCCCCGTCCCATCAAGTCAACCTACCTGGTGCATTCAGCCAACTTCATCGCCTGCCACCAGTGGTCTTTCCTGGAAAAGTACGACCTCCTGAAGGATCTCAAGACCGGGGGCGTCTTCCTTCTCAATTCCATCTTTGGCAAGGACGAGGTTTGGGAAAAGTTGCCCCGCGAAGTGCAGCAGCGCATCATTGAGAAGAAAGCCAAATTCTATGTGATCGACGCTTACGAAGTAGCGCACAAGACCGGCATGGGGGTGATGATCAACACCATCATGCAGACCTGTTTCTTCAAAATCGCCGATGTCATCCCGCCTGACGAAGCCATTGGTTACATCAAGGCGGCTATTAAAAAGACTTACTCCAAAAAGGGCGAGGCTGTGGTACAAAAGAACAACGCCGCCGTCGACCAGGCCCTGGCCCATCTCTATGAGGTTAACTACGCCGGTAAGGCAGTTAACGGTCAGCCCCGCCCGCCCATCGTCGCATCCGAGGCGCCGCAGTTTGTTCTCGACACCCTGTCCAAAATCATGGTTAACGAAGGTGAAAGCCTACCGGTGTCCAAACTCCCCATCGACGGCACCTTCCCGGTTGCCACCACCCAGTGGGAGAAACGCAATATCGCCCTTTCCATTCCGGTTTGGGAACCGGACATCTGCATCCAGTGCGGCAAATGCTCCAGCGTCTGTCCCCACGCGGTCATTCGCATGAAGATTTTCGCCGAAGCCGCTCTGTCCGGTGCCCCCGCCAGCTTCAAGTCTAGCCCGGCCAAGGGCAAAACCGTGGAAGGAAAGAAATTCACCCTCCAGGTCTTCCCGGAAGACTGCACCGGTTGTGGTGCCTGTGTTGCTACCTGCCCGGCCAAGGCCAAGGACGATCCGGCCAAGAAGGCCATAAACATGGCCCCCCAGCCGCCACTCCGCGCCGCCGAACGCGCCAATGCCCAGTTTTTCCTGGATAAACTCCCTGACACCCCGGATGGCCTCTTCCCGCTGAACAGCGTCAAGGGTTCGCAACTTCGCCGCCCGCTCTTCGAGTTTAGCGGCGCCTGCGCCGGTTGCGGCGAAACCCCCTATGTCAAACTCATCACCCAGCTCTTCGGCGACCGCATGCTGGTGGCGAACGCCACCGGTTGCTCCTCCATCTATGGCGGCAACCTCCCCACCACCCCCTACGCCGTCAACAAGGACGGTCGTGGGCCGGCCTGGGCCAACAGTCTCTTCGAGGACAACGCCGAATTCGGTTTCGGAATGCGGCTGGCAGCCGATAAGTTCCAGTCGCAGGCAAAGGAGTTTGTCCTTTCCCTGGCTAATGGCGGTTCCCTCGCCGGCAAGGACACCCTGGTCAAGGCCATTACCGAGGCAGTCCAGGTTAGCCAAGAGGATATCGACGCCCAGCGGGGCCGGGTGGCGGAACTGAAGTCTATCCTCGCCAAGGACAAGTCCGACCTTGCCCAAAACCTCCTCTCCATCGCCGATTATCTGGTGAAGAAATCGGTTTGGATTGTCGGTGGCGACGGCTGGGCCTATGATATCGGTTATGGTGGTCTCGACCATGTCATCGCCAATGACCGCAACGTCAACGTCCTGGTCCTCGACACCGAGGTTTATTCCAACACCGGTGGCCAGGCTTCCAAGTCCACCCCCAAGGGAGCGGTCGCCCGTTTCGCCGAGGGCGGCAAAGCTACCGGCAAGAAAGACATGGGGATGATCGCCATGACCTACGGCAACATTTATGTCGCCAAGGTAGCCATGGGCGCCAACGACGCCCAAGTGGTGAAAGCCTTCATCGAGGCCGAAGCCTACGATGGCCCATCCCTCATCATCGCTTACGCCCACTGCATCGCCCACGGCATCCGCGGCATGGCGGATGGTCTGGGTCTAGGCTTCGCCGAGCAGAAAAAAGCCGTTGAGTCCGGGCATTTCCCGCTCTACCGCTTCGACCCGCGGCTGATCAAGGAAGGCAAGAACCCGCTGCAGATCGACTCCAAGGCCCCCAGCATTTCCTACAAGGATTGGGCCATGGGCGAAACCCGCTTCCAGGTTCTGGCCAAGAAAGACCCGGCCCAGGCGGAAAAATACGCCGGTGAGGCGGCTTGGGAGGAAAGCCTCCGCTGGAAAATCTACCAGCAGATGGCTGAATTACAGTTCAAGGTCTAGGTAGTGTTGGAGGTTCCGCGTTAATAAGCCGGGCCGCTTTCTCCACCGGAAAGCGGCCCGTTTTTGTCGCCCGAGTCCTACCGGGCACCCGAGCTCTGAAAGGAGGTCCGCTTTTGTCACTGTCCCTAGGCGTAAAAAGCGACCCTATCGAATACCGCTATTCCTTCCCCTGGTTGTTTGATCTCATGGCTGAGGCGGGAGTGGATTATCTGCAGCTAGGCACCTTTACCGAACTTTACTCGCTTGCTCCGGAGTGGTTCCAGCGTTTGGCAGAAGTGGCCGAAAAGCGGGGAATCAAAATCAAGAGCTTCTTCTCCTCTCACCGGGAAATGGGCGGCTGGATGACTGGCGACCCTGACCTGGAGGCGGTGGCGGTGGCGAATTTCCGTCACCTGGTCGAAGTGGCCGCCGCCGCCGGAGCCGACTACGCCGGCTGCAACCTCGGCCGCGCTTACGCCGACCGGCCGGAAGAAAAGGCGGCGGGGTTTTCCCGCGCCCTCAGCCACCTGGAGGAACTCAGCCACTTTGCCGCCGAAAAGGGGCTAAAGGCTCTCACTATCGAACCCATGTCCTGTCTAGCCGAACCTCCCACCCTGCCGGAGGAGTGCCAGGCGGTGGCGGAACGGACCAGTCTTTACCATACCAGCCATCCAGAGGCGGTTCCCATCTATTTCTGCGGTGACATCTCGCACGGTTACGCCAACGCCGCGGGAAAGATTGTCCACGACAACTGGGAGCTCTTCACCCTCCAGATACCGCGCATGTGCGAATTCCATTTCAAAAACACCGACGCCATTTTCAACTCCACTTTCGGTTTTTCCCCCTCCGAGAGGGCCAAAGGGGTGGTTGAACTGGGGCGCCTGTCCCGTCTCCTAGCCAGCAAGACTGGTAATTTTCCCGTGGAGGCGGTGGTTGGCTACCTGGAGATAGGCGGACCTAAACACGGCCGCGACTACAGCGACCCTGGACTAGGTACCGCCCTGCGGGAATCCCTGTCCGCCCTCCAGAGCGGGATCGCTTTTTCCGATTGATTGGTCACCTTTTCTCTTACTGTTTTTTCAGCTGTCTCTAGCGCTCCGGAAAGGAAAAACAAAAAATGTCCAAACCAACTACCCGCGAAATTGTGAAAAAAGCTTGGCAACTGGGGATTGTCGTCCCCGCCTACAACATTCCCCACCACCCCATGATGGAACCAGTGGTGCGGGCGATACGCGACACCGGTTCCTTCGGCCTCATCCAGGTGGCGCGATTGGAGACGGTGAAATTCAAGGCAGAGAGTTTCAAAGCCATCCGCGACCTCTACGAGAAAAACAAGGATGAGAAATATACCCGCCTGCATCTCGATCACGTCCCGGTGATTGACGAGGACGGCAACCATATCGACTACGTAAAAGAAATCACCGAGTGCATGCAACTGGGTTTTGAGTCGGTGATGGTGGACGGCTCGCGCCTTCCCCTGAAGGAGAACATCGCGGCCACCCTCCGGGTGGTGGAAGCGGCCAAAGCCTTCAACGTCCCGGTTGAAGGAGAGCTGGGGGCGGTAATAGGCCACGAGGCCGGCCCCATGCCACCCTATGAAGAGTTGTTCAGTTCCGGCAAAGGCTTCACCTCCGCGGCGGAGGCGGAACAATTCGTGAAGGAAGTGGGACTGGACTGGCTTTCGGTAGCTATCGGCAATTTCCATGGCGCCATCGCCCCCGGCCGCAAGGACGACAAGAAAGTCGAGGCCAAGCTCAATATCGACCACCTGAAAAAAATCAACGCTCTAGCCAAGGTGCCTCTGGTTCTGCATGGTGGCAGTGGTATCCAGAAAGCCTTTCTCCGGGAAGCCTTCAAAAACGGCATCGCCAAGATTAATGTCGGCACCAATATCCGCCAGCCTTACGAGCGTGGCGCTGCCGAGTCGGTGAAGAAGGGGCAGGATCTGGTCTACCAAGCCATGCTTGACGTCATTCGCGTGGAACTGGGAGTGGAAGGAACCGCGGCAAAGCTGTTGAACTAATCTTGTCCGGAGTCAGCCAGTTTATCTGGCTGTCCCTTTCCCAGGCGCTGGAGGGCTTCGGGGACATTTTTTGTGTTCCCCCGGCCCGCGAATCCGGCACCCGGTTGGCGACTGAAACCCCGCAATCAGCGCCAGCGGTTTATCAGCCATAGGGAAGTAAAGCCTGACCGCTGGGTTAATCGCACCACCTGACGACAACCGGAGGGGACTAGCTTTCACCAGTCCTCTCCGGTTGCTTTTATCCCCATCCCTAGACGCCCCATGACAGCATAACGAAGGCTTAAACGTAGATCACACCATCTTTACTCGGGTGTGACGGGGTTCTTTATCCACTAGTAAACTACGCCCAGAAGATACTTGGGCTCACGTCTTTTACTACCGTATCCTCGCGACCCGCGCCATGTAGAGTGAGGTTTACCGATAACCGGACAAGGCGAGATAGTTCGGGACTTTCTCCGGCACGTCAGTTTGTACAAGGTACCCCCGCGTAAACCCCGCTTGCCACTACAAAAATCGCCATATATACCAAGTTCTTTTTAGAGGGGTTGTTGTTATTCGTAAACGCGGCTTGCCTGACGCACCCCAGCCAAACTTTCTGGTTAAGCCAAGCCCTAAAACACCTCGACCTCACCACAAACGGTGAGGTCGTTAAGCCACTGTCGCGCCCCATGTATAATAACCCGGCGATTACCCACCCTTTATCCGGCACCTTTAACGCGGTGCCTATCAGCTCTTGGTTATTTCCCAGCACCATGCGCGTTTAATACCCACTCCGCTTTGGCGCGGACACGTTCGTCAGAATCAGATAACGAAGCTCTAACTGCGTCAGCGTATTTGTCGCTCCAGGTATTGGCAAGAACATTAAGCGCGTTTACCTTCCATTTCCAGAGGTCATTTATTTGCAGGTAGAAGAAGCGTGGCATGAGAATTGTCGCGATATCCTCATAACTAAGCCGCAGAATCGCGAGCGGCTCCAAGTGTTGCGTGATTTCCGCTAATCCGGGGTAATCAACACCACCCTGCCACTTCTTGGCATTATGCGGGCAGCAGTCGGTACAAGCGTCGCAGCCGTATATCCATTTACCGATTTTTGCGTTACGCGGGTCGTCCGGCCCAAGCGCAGAACCAGCGGAAGTCGTCAAGCGCGATACACATTCGCTAATGTTCATCGTGTAGGCCGCCGACAAGGTACCGGTCGGACACGCTTTTACGCACCGATCGCAGTTGGTGGGGCAAGGGGGAATGTCGCGCTTGTGGATGTATTCCTCAAGTTCAGCGTCAACCGCCCAAGCCATCAGGTTGTAGTAGGTTCCCTGTTCGCCACAAAAGAAGTTGTTGCGGCGGATTATCCCAAGCCCCGCCGCTTGGGCCGCCCAGCGATAACCCATAACGTTGGTGCTTACCTTTAGCCGCAGGCTCTCCAGGAATCCCCCAAACTGGCGCCTGGTTTTGCTTTCCACAGACTCGCCAACCCGGTAGTCAATCAGGTAATTCTTGCCAATGTGTGTGTCAGACCCCTCTGGCAAGGTATAGTGCGAGATCTGGCTTGCCACCACAATCACCGACTTCGTCCCTGGCGCCGTTTCCCCTAGCGGGCGAATAAACGCGTAGCCAGCCTTGCTACTGGGGACACGCTTAATGCGCTCGCGCACTTTCTCCATATAGCCATCCATAACCTCGGCGTGGACGATCCCCACGTCAAGCTGAAGCTCCTGCGCTTTGGCGATGATTTGTGTCCGCAAACGCGTCTCCAATCTGCTAAAGAATTCCTCTGTCACCGTAACGCCAGCTTAATTGAAAGCATCGCTTACTGGTTGCCGCCGGCTTTGCTGACCCTGGCTGCCACCCTATTGTTTCGCTAAAGTCATTTTAGCGCCAAAACAAAAACAGACTCCTCACCGGCGTTAAATCCGCGGCCGGGTTCCGCCTGGGTCAGGGGTAAACCTCACTGCCACGGAAAAATGTCCAGCCTTGGTGAAAGAAAAGGTCAGATAAGGAGCTCTGGGAGGCCGGAAAGGCGACTGGCGCTATCGGTCAGGGCGGAAAAAGAGTGGAGTGGTTTGGCTAAGAGTAAAATTGCTAGCGGTGACGTGGGACAACTGGCGAAACTGGCAGAAATAACCGGCCGAGGTAAGCTTATCCTAGCTGTTTGCGGCAATCCAGTCACGACGGCCGCCGGGCTACCCCAGCTGTAAAAAAGCCCGGTGGGTTGACAAGGGCAGCGAAACCCCCATTAGCGACTCCACCGGGCCAAAAAAGGAAACGTCTCTATTTCTCCGGCACAAAGGGTTGGGCGGGGCGGACAATCACGTAACCGCCAGCCGGGCCG
>JAITQC010000077.1 GCA_031289115.1 Planctomycetota bacterium | reverse complement strand
CCGCTTTTGGTTGACTGGCAGACGGTTTTCCCCGGTTGAATTTGCTGGGATGGCCAGGCGCAACTGGACCGGGAGGGGCGCGGCGGCTGCCATCCGGGAAGGGTTTGGTAGCGGCGTCGCTACGGAAAGGCCGGTTACTCTTTCCTATTCCTCGTTTTGGGAATGCCGCTTTTGGTTGACTGAAGGACGGTTTTTCCCGGTTAAATTTGCCGGGGCGGCCGGGCGCAACCTGACCGGGAGGGGTTTGGCGGCTCTCATCCGGGATCGGGTTGGCAGTGACGCCACCCCGGAAGGGTCGGCTACTCTTTCCGATTCCCGCCGTTTTAACCGGCTTGAAACGCCTGCTTAGGCCGGGTTGGTTCGGACGGAAGCGGCTTTTTTCCGGTGTTTCGGGGAAAAGGAGTTGGTGTTGTTTAAGACGTGCGGCATCGGTTTTGGCCACTTCCAGAGGGCGGCCATGGCTGTCGGCCTCGGCGTAGAACATGGCGGTGGCCAGGGTGCCGGGGGTGGGGATAAAACACTGTATCTGTTGTGGTTTCCAGCCCCGCCGAGTCAACCAGGCGGCGAGCTCCTGCGCCTCCGCCTCGCCGCAACCCGGGAACCCGGTCATGAGATAGGGAACCAGGTATTGTTCCTTGCCACAGCTCCGGGAATGCCGGGTGAAACTCACCAGGAATTTCTCGAATTCCTCCAGACTTGGTTTACGCATCAGATCAAGTACCCGGCGAGACACATGTTCGGGAGCGATTTTAAGTTGTCCACCGGTAAATTCGCCAGCCAACGCCTCGACATAGGAGTCAGAGGTGTTGGCGAGGTCAAACCTTATTCCACTCGCCACGCGGAGGCTTTTAACCCCGGGTATCGACTTAAGGCGACGCAGGAGTTCGACCTGCTCCTTCTGGGCGGGATGGAAGAAACGGCAGCGTTGGGGAAAAAGACAGCTTTCCCGCTGGCATTTTTCCCGCTGTCCCTGGCAAGTGGCGCCCCACATGTTGGCGCTGGGTCCGCCCACATCGCTGATTGTTCCCTGCCAATCGGGAGAGGCGACCAGGCGCTCTATTTCAGCCTCGAGGGAGGCGGCGCTCCGGGATTGCACCAGGCGACCCTGGTGCAGGGACAGGGAGCAGAAGGAACAACCCCCGGCGCAACCGCGGTGCGAGGTGACACTACTGGCGAGCATAACCTCGGCCGGTATCTTCTCTAGGTAGGAAGGGTGGCCCCGCCGGGTGAAGGGGAGGGCGTAGATAGAGTCAAGTGTAGCTGCTTCAAGGGGTGGCGACGGCGGTTCGAACACCACTCCCCGCCCGCCGCTGGTTTGGATAAGCCGGGGGTTGGCGTTGACACCCTGGCGTTCAAAGGAAAGGGTGGTTTTTATCAGCAAGACGGGGTTGGCGTCTATCGCCTCAAAGGAGGGCAAAGCCTGTCCTGCCGGCAGGCGGTCAACCGGGACGGCGTAGGCACTGCCGGGAATGGCGGCCTGGGCAATAGCGTGGGCCGGGTTTTGCCTGGCGTCCGGAGAGTCGCGCAGCAGGACCGCCAGTTTCACTATGGAACTTTCCGCCATGCCATAGAGGATGATGTCGGCCTTGGCGTCGAGAAGCAGCGGACGACGAAGGGAGTTACTCCAGAAATCATAATGCACCGCCCGTCTTAACGAGGCTTCCACCCCGCCCAGCGCCAGCACCAGTCCGGGAAAGGCTTGGCGAAGAAGATTGCTGTAAACCAGGGTGGCGCGGTTGGGTCGCGCCCCGGCTTGGCCGCCAGGAGTGTAGGCATCGTCATGGCGTTTTTTCCGGAAAGCGGTGTAGTGGGCGAGAAGGGAGTCCAGGGACCCGGCCGAGACACCGGCGAAGAGACGGGGCCGCCCCAGACGCATGATGTCAGACAGGTTTTCCCAGTTGGGCTGGCAGATTAACCCGGTCCGGAAGCCGTGCGCCACTAGCCAACGTCCCAGGAGGGGTATACCACAGGCGTGGCTATCAAGATAGGCGTCGCCAGACACCAGGAGGACATCCAGCTCCTCCCAGCCGAGAGTGGTCATCTCCTCCCTGGACATGGGAAGGTATTCGGGCTGTTCCAGCATAGGTGGACCTCGGGACAAGGTTTATTTTCTCGGGGAAAGTGGATTTTTCGCTGAACCTGAACGCTACTTGACGCTACTTGGACTTTTGGCGTATTGACAGCGCCAAACCGGACGACACAGGGGGAAAGCGCCAACCTACCCTAGGAGGGAGTGGGGGCGGCCTGGGAAATACGCCGGCAGTCCAGATAGGAACTTAATATCCGTTGCGCCGAGTTAGCGTCAATATGCTGCTTTCGTTGCCGGCGCCTCACTCCAGCTTCCCGCATGACCCGCTCAGCCTCGCTGGTGGTCAGGCGTTCGTCCCAGAGAACCGCCTGCCACCCAGCGGCCAGAAGATGGTCGCGGAAGGCCAGCGCCTCTTGCGCCTTGGGGCCGGCGCGGCCGTCCATGTTCAGAGGATAGCCGACGACAATCATCTCCGCTCCTTCCCGCCCGGCTTTGTCAATAACTTCGCTTAGGGTTTGGTCAGAGGAGGTTGACCTGGCGAAACCGGAAGGAACGGCAAGGCGTTCCTCAGCGTCGGAGACGGCGAAGCCGACTCGACGCTCCCCCAGGTCGACACCGAGATGTATCATGGCGCCGCCCCAGCCATCCGCAGGGCGGCGGAGACGACGTTCAGGAGAAGAAAGGCGTTGGTAAGCGGGCCGACCGCACCCCGGGGTTGGGTGATGAAACCGGCGACATCCTTGACTTTTTCGAAATCGACATCGCCGGTGTGACGCATGACCGGGCACCCTTTATCGTCAAGGACCGGGATCCCTTCGGCGTTAAAAGCCACCGGGATATTATTTTCTCCCACGTCAATCACCACCGCCCCCCGCCGGACCATGTCCATAGTCACCAGATGGTCGAGATTGGGCAGGGGTGGGCGTTCCCCCTCGCCAAGGTGCCAATTACGGTAATTCTTCTCGTAGGCTCGCCAGCGGCTACTGGCGGCGCCGGTGGCAGCCACCACCACCTCCGCTTCCCGCATGGTGGCTCTGAGGTCGGAGTTGCTGTGGGCAATGGTGACAGTGGCGTGTTCGGCCAGCAGTAACATCGCCAGAGGCTTCCCCACCGTGGCGCTACGGCCAATCACCAGAGCGTTCACCCCGTTAAGGCGGGGTTTAGCGGAAAGGATGATCCGTACCGCCGCGGTGGCGGTGCAGGGAAGCGGGCTGGTATGGTTGGTGATCAGGAGCTTGCCAAGGTTAGCCGGGTGTATGCCCTCGGCGTCTTTGGCGGGTGGGATCGCCTCTACCACCTTCAGGTGCGACACTCC
>JAITQC010000155.1 GCA_031289115.1 Planctomycetota bacterium | reverse complement strand
CCCCAGTTACGGGCATCAATGAGAGGAAGTGGTGTTGGTATGAGTGCCGGAGCGGTCAGGAAACCCGATCCTTTTAGAATGGCCCTGGGCTCGCTCCAGGTCACCCTGACACGCTATTTCCGTAGCAACCGCAACGTTTTCATCGCCATATTCGTCATTTCCGCCCTCTCCATCATGATCATGCCCCTGCCACCGTTCCTGATGGATATCTTGATCGGCATTAACATTCTCCTAGGCATCATCCTCCTGATGATGACCATTTATGTCGCGCAGCCCCTGCATTTCAGTAGCTTCCCCTCCGTTCTCCTTGTCCTCACCCTCTATCGGCTGGCCCTTAACATCGCCTCCACCCGGCTGATCCTTAGTCGCGGCGGCGAAGGTCTAGGCGCCGCCGGGGAATTAATCGCCACCTTCGGGGCCTTTGTCGGCGGCGGCGGCACCGGTTCGACCAGTCTCGACTCCATGGCGGTCGGTCTCACCATCTTTGCCATCCTGATGCTGGTCCAGTTCCTGGTCATAACCAAGGGTGCCACCCGTATCGCCGAAGTGGCGGCCCGCTTCACCTTGGACGCCATGCCAGGAAAACAAATGGCCATCGACGCCGACCTTAACGCCGGCACCATTGACCTGCCAGAGGCGACGAAGCGCCGTCAAGAAATCCAGCAACTGGCCGACTTCTATGGCGCCATGGATGGTGCTTCAAAATTTGTGGCTGGCGACACCTTGGCTGGAATAATCATCACCTTCATAAATATCGGCGTCGGCTTCATCATCGGAATCGCCATTCACGGCATGACCTTCAGCGACGCCGCCCGGGTCTACACCATCCTTACCATCGGGGACGGTCTTTCCGCCCAGATACCTTCCCTCCTGATAAGCGTTGGCTCCGGCCTCCTGGTCACCCGTAGCGCCGGGCGCATGGAATTTGGCCAGGAAGTCATGGGCCAGTTCTTTGGCCAGCACAAACCCATTCTCCTGGCCTCTCTCATAATGGGAGTAATAGGTTTGTCCGGCCTTGTCCGGATCACCCCCTTCCCGCCCTTCCCCCTCCTCCTCATTTCCTCGATATGCTTCGGCCTATGGTATATAGCCCGCCAGAGCGCCGAAACGACCATGGAAGAGGAGCGGGAGCAAGCTAAGGCGAAGGCGAAAGAGGAAGAGGCTAAACCGGTCGAACCGGAAAAGGTGGAGAATCTCCTGAAGGTCGACACCATGACCCTGGAAGTGGGTTATGGGGTGGTACCGCTGGTTGACACCAAGCAGTCCGGGGGTGGCGGACTCCTGGCCCGGGTACAGCTTATCCGCCAGCAACTGGCCCAGGAACTGGGGATTATCGTCCCCCCCATTCGTATCCGCGACAACATCCAGCTGGAGGCCAACGAGTACGTGGTAAAGATTTTTGACGCCCCGGCCGCCCGCGGCACTGCCGAGGCGGACCGCTTCATGGCCATAGACTCGGGAGCCGCCACGGAAAAGCTAGATGGCGATGAGACAGTGGAACCCGCTTTTGGCATGCCGGCAGTATGGATAACCGCCGACTACCGCGAATACGCCGAGCGCATCGGTTACACCGTGGTGGACGCCGAAACCGTGGTTGCCACCCACCTTACCGAGGTGATCAAGGCGCGGGCCGCCGAACTACTGACCAAGGACGCGGTCAAACGCCTCCTGGACGCGGTCAAAGAAAATTCACCCGGCACGGTGGAAGAGGTCATCGACGCCAAGATTCTCTCAATAACCGATGTCCAGAAAGTTCTCCAAAACCTCCTCCAGGAAAAGGTGTCAATCCGCAATCTCGCCGCCATTCTAGAGGTTCTTGCCGATTTCGGTCGCCGCACCAAGGATCCCGACATTCTGACCGAATTCGCCAGGAATGGGCTGAAACGCTGGCTTTGCAGCGAATATGCCGCCCCTGGCACCAAGAAAATCCATGTGGTCACCCTCGATCCCCGCCTCGAGGAGCAGTTGCAGCAGCGGATTGAACACACTGACAGCGGATCATACCTAACCCTCAGGCCAGCCGCCTCGCAAAAGATCATTGAGGCTATTTCCACCGAGGTGCAGCGCCAGGTACAGTCCGGACACAGTCCGCTCATGCTCACCAATCCGCAACTACGCCTACACATGAAGCGTCTAACCTTAGCGCGCATACCCATGCTGGCGGTGATGTCTTTTAACGAAATTCTCCAGGATTATGAACCCATTTCAGTTGGTATGGTGAAAGTAGAGGCTGGCACGCTGTTTTCGCCTGCCAGTTAGGAGAACCCAGGGTTAGCAGTGGATAGGCAGATGGGACATAGAAGGCGGCAAGACAAGCGTGAGGGATGGGACCGGAGACGATGGGGACTGGCGAAAAAACAAAAACAGAATGGGCAAGTGAAAGAGTGAGTGACTGATTATGGCGAAAAAAAGCAAAACCCATATATTCACCGGCCGAACCGTTACCGAGGCGGTCAATATGGCTAAGGCCAAACTGGGCAGCAACTTCACCATAGTTGATCGCCGTCGAGTCACGCACAAAAACCTCTTGTCGCTACTTTCGATGAACAAACTCGGTGGCGATTCCGAGGTAGAGCTTGAGGTGGCGATAAACCCCTTACCTGACAAGGAAGCCCCGGCCAAAGTCAAAACCGACGGCCCTATCCACCCCCTCCTCAAGACTTACGCCAAGGCCGAGTCACTGGCCGAACAAAGCCGGAAAATGGTGGCGAGTCAACGTCTCGCCCCAGCCGAGCTTGGCGAAACCAGCCATGGCCTCGCCGGACACCTGCAGGACATCAAGCATGTCATGACGGAAGTGACCCGCGACAACCGGGAATTCCGCGACGAAATCAACCGCGACTACCGCGAGATGCGAAACGAAATGCACCGCCTCTTCTCCCTGCAGGGCCGGGGTGGGTTGCCAAAGGTGGGGCCGGAACTCCTCAAGCTTTACCAGATCCTAGTCGATGACGATGTCGATTCCGAAGTGGCCCGGGAGCTGGTGGAAAATCTGGACCTGGATGAAAAAGTGCTTTCGGAGGGGACTATCGCACTCCATAACGCCCTCACCCGGGAAATCGCCAAACGCATTCCTGTCGCTGGCCCCATCCTCCTACGCGAGGATGGACCTACGGTGGTGGCGTTCATTGGCCCCACCGGGGTCGGCAAATCAACCACCGTCGCTAAACTGGCAGTGGACTTTTCCCTGCGCGGACGCCAGGTGGGCCTGATTAATGAGGACCGCAGCCGCCCGGCGGCTGACTACCAATTGAAAAATCTCGGCCAGATTATGACTATGCCGGCCGAAACCGCCAGTAGTCCAGAAGACATGCGTCACCTGATAGAGTCGATGTCTGACCTTGACCTGATCCTTATCGACACTGGCGGCCGCTCGCCCCGCGACAAGTCAGGCCTGGACGAGTTGGCTGACATGCTGGAGGCGGCAAAACCGGACGAGACCCATCTGGTCCTGGCTAGCGTCACTGCCTCAAGAAACATCGCCGACATCACCGAACGCTTCCGCCCGCTCAATTTCAACCGGCTGATCCTGAGTAAACTGGACGAGATCCCCTCCTATGGGACGCTGCTCACCCTGGCGGCCGCCCTAGGGGACGGTATCAGTTACGTGACTACCGGCCAGAAATACAAGGATTCTTTTCTTACGGCGGAAAGCGCTCCTCTAGCCGGTCTGGTCACCGGCACCTATATCTTGGTTAACGGCCGCCTCCAGGTGGCGGGACGGGACCGTAACGGAGGTGACCTGTCATGTTAATCAAAAAACTGGGCGGCTTTTTCGCTCTTCTTGGCCTCTTGTCCTTTCTCTGTAGCTGGATCTACCAACGCTGGTTTTCCGGCTTGCCGCCCGAGTCGGTGATGACGGCCGAGACCGCCTGGGAGGTGGGGATATACATCACCGTCGCCTTTCTACTCCTCGGTTTTTTCGTCTCAACCCTGGGAATGGCCCTGGTGCAGGAAGTACTGGCGGAAAGACGCGGCCGCGACATCGAAAAGAAATATCGCGCCCGGGCCAATTATGATCGGATGACCAAAGACAGCGCGGAGGAGGGGACACCCCAGTAGCCGACCCGCTGATATTGTCACATGGGAAGAGTAAATGTTTCGAGGAGAATCTGTCATGAACGAGTACACCGAGAGTTACAAGCTTCCCCCGCCCTTAAGCGAGGAAGAGGAGACGGAACTGTGGCAGCGTTATATTAAAACCAGGGACGATGAGACGCGTAGCGTTCTTATCGAAAACTACCTTCCCTTGGTTTTCCACATGGCCGAACAGGCGGCGAAACACCTCCCAACCCATCTGGAGGTGCAGGATCTCATCAGCTACGGAAATTTCGGGCTCCTGGACGCTATCCGCAAGTTTAATCCTGACGAAGGCGTGAAATTCTCGACTTACTGCAACCGCCGCATCTATGGGGCGATTGTTGACGAGTTGCGCCGCCAGGACTGGCCATCGCGGCAAGTCAGGAAAAAGGTGAGCGATGTGCGAAAAGCCCGCGAGGAGTTGGAGCTTGAACTGGGTCGCCCGCCCTTTGAATACGAGTTGGCGGAATACCTCAACCTCTCCGGCAAGGATTACGACAGCCTCATGCAGGAGGTCCATGTCAAGTCCATGGTGTCGCTGGACCGCAAATGGGACGATAGCGACGACAACGAGATTGGTCCTATAGAAACGATACCCGACACCAACGCCCCCGACCCCCTGGAAAAGTTGATCCGGGCCGAGATAAAGGAGGTGGCGCTACGGGGTCTGTCCGAAGACGAGAAAAAGGTGCTGGTCCTCTATTACTATGAAAACCTCAACCTGAAGGAAATCGGCGCCATCCTCGACCTTTCGGAAAGCCGGGTCTGCCAGATCCACCAGCACACCCTGAATTTCCTGAAGGAGAAGTTCACCCAGCGACATATTTCCACCCACTCCATTTAAATCTCTTGTCCGACAGGACAAGGGCGAGATTGCCGTTGCATTCGGGAGAAGAGGGTTTAAAATTACCAAGTGGTAGTCCTCGCCTCGAGGCGGGGTGGCCTTATTAGCCTGCGGCTGTTCCGAGGAGAGGTTTGGATGGCGGAAAGAAAGGGTTTGGACAAAACGGCGGCAAAGGCGGCAAAAATAGACGCGGAAATCCGTAACATCGCCATCGCCACTGCCAACGCCATGGAGGCCGTACGGGCTGAAGACCTTTTACTGCTGGATATCCGCGGCATCGCCGATTACGCCGACTTTTTCATCATCGCCACCGCCAGCAGCACCCAGCGCCTGCATGGTATCGCCAAGGCGGCTGACAAGGCGCTGATCCAGGCCGGGCGCACTCGCCTTAGCCGGCTGGTTCCGGAAACCAGTTGGACTCTCCTTGACCATGGCGATATCATAGTCCATATTTTTGAGCCGGCCGCTCGAGAATTCTACCGCCTGGAGGATCTCTGGGGCGACGCCCCGCGGGTGGAATGGCAGTCGGCCCCAGCCCGGAAAGAATGAGTGCTCCGATGAGCTCCCGCCTTCGACAACCCAACCCCACGCTCGGGAGAGACAAGTATGCCGAGGGTTAAAGTCATCGGCGCCACCGGCTACGGGGGGCTGGGGATGGTCGAGCTTCTTCTCGGCCATCCCGAGTTGCAACTCACCGCTATCGCTGCCATCCAGGATGTTGGCAAACAACTTTCCCAGGTCTGGCCCTACCTTGTCGGTTACTGCGACCTACCCATCCTCTCCCCCGATTCCCCGGAATTCCAGGACTCCCCCGCCGAGGTTGTGGTCGCCGCCACCCCGGACGGAGTGGGACAAGTTCTGGCCCCGCGGGAACTGGCAGCCGGGCGCCGCTTCCTTGACTATTCCGGCGACTTCCGTTTTAACAGCGCCGAATTATATAGCGAGTACGCCACCCGCCTTGGCAGGGATCCCCGGCACAAATCAGCGGATCTCCTCAAGGAAAGCGTCTACGGTCTATCGGAAACCCGCCGCTCGGAAATAGCCACCGCCCGGTTGGTGGGGAATCCCGGCTGTTTCGCCGTGTCAGTCATCCTCGCCCTCGCTCCGGCGGTGCGGGAGGGCATTCTGGACCTGGACACGCTTGTTTGTGACAGTAAGTCCGGCATATCCGGGGCGGGGAAAAAACCCACCCCCGCCCACCATTATCCCGAACGCTATGAAAGCATGGGGGCCTATCGCCTCGCTGGCCACCAGCATGTCATGGAAATCGAGGAAGAGCTTTCCCGGCTAGCGACCCGGCCAGTGAAAATTACCTTCACCCCCCAGGTGGTGCCGCTGACCCGGGGAATGCTGAGTTCAGTGTATGGCCGCCTGGCGCCGGGCGTGAACCAAGCCAAGACCCTCGCCCTTTACCAAGAAGCCTACGCCACCTCCGCCTTTGTCCGGGTGGTCGACTCCAACCAAGCCGTCTCCACCGCCGACGTTCGCGAATCCAACCGTTGCATCCTTACTGTAGCGGTTGATGAACGCACCGGTTTCTTCCGGGTGATAAGCCATATCGACAATTTGCTGAAAGGCCAGGCCGGGACAGCTCTGCAAAATCTCAACCTGATGTTCGGGTTTCCCGAGAAAATGGGTCTGGATTTCCCAGGTTCGCATCCCTGAAAACCACTGCCGCGCCCGACAACCGCGGGCGGCAAGGCACTACCCGGCCGGAGGGAGTCCCGGTGACAACCAACTCCGGGATACGGGGTAGCCAAAACACCAGCGGGTTTATCAGGTCGCCTAGAACGGAAAACTAACGTATGGACATTTCCACCGATTTAATGACCGATTGGGACTTAATTCACCGTTGGGAATGGTTCCGCCGCGACCGCTGGCGCCAGAGTTTTCGCGCCGCTGTCCACGGCCAGGGCGGTGGAGCGGCCCGCGCCTTTGCTGATCTGGCGCAAAAAACCGACGCCAAAGTTCTTTTGGACGCCTCCTGCGGCCTGGGGCGGCGTGCCATCTATCTGGCGGAAAAGGGTTGCACCCTTCTTGGTTCCGACATCTCGGGAACCGCCGTCAACCTTGCCCGTGAACTCGCGGGCAAAGAAAACGCCACCGTCACTTTTTTCCGCTCCCCCTGGCATGAACTCCCCAAGCATATGCCACACCATTTCGATGGCATCCTGGTCACCGGCCTCAACCTCGAACCCTCCTGGGATCAACTGGGTATTTCCCTGGTCGGCCTCTATCATGCCCTGCATCCAGGCGGTTTCCTGATGTTTGGCGGCGCCACCGAGGGAGAACCGGAGGGTGGCCCCAAGGAACGGGTGGAAAGGGAATGGCTTTCCGAACCCCCGGAAAAGGTGGAATGGTTTGTGCGGGACGGCAAGGTGACCTGTACCATGGTGAAGCTAAGGAGTAAAGCGGCCGATTACATCGACGAGCGCCTTCTTTACATCAGTGACGAAAACGGCGAGTCGCGTCTGGAATCCACTACTCTGCGGCGTCCTGCCTACTGGACCTGGCGCCACTGGCGGGACGTCACCCGCATGGCCGGCTTCTCCAACTTGGAGACCCGCGAATATCCCGATTTTGGCCGGGACGGCGGAAAGCTCCTTATTAACATCGCCTGGAAAGCCAACAGTAGCGACACCCCACCCGGACCGCCTTCGGAGGCGGAAAAGCACTACGAGGATTAACTCTTCCCCGCGTATCCCGAAAGGCACCCATGGCTGTTGACATCTACCAGCTTTTTCAGGACATACTCGCCTTCGATCCTGACCGCCATCGCTTTAACCACCTTCTCAAGGTGACAGGATACGCTCAAATAATCGGCCTGGCCGAAGGCATGTCCCCGGAGGACCTGGCTTGGCTCCAAGTGGCCACCATACTCCACGATATCGGGATAAAGCCAAGTTTATCCAAGTATTACTCCGCCGATGGGCAGTACCAGCAAATCGAGGGCCCACCCCTGGCGCGGGAGATACTGTCGCGGCAGTCACTGCCACCGGAACGGATTGACCGGGTCTGTTTCCTGATCGCCCATCACCACGAGTACAGCCAAATTGACGCCCTGGATTACCAAATCCTGGTGGAAGCGGATTTCCTGGTCAACTGTGACGAGGGGAAGATGGCAACCCCGGCAATCCTCTCGGTGCGGGACAAGATTTTCCGCACCCGCGCCGGTACCCACCTGCTTAGCACGCTTTTCCAACTCGAATAAAATCACTCCGCGAAAAATCCAGGGAATAGCGAAACGACTGTCGCATCAGGCAGGAGGGCAAGCCATGCGAAAAGACCGGTTGCCTATCAAGATGTCCCAGCCCCACCAGAATGATACGCGGCGGACCAAAGGAGTGGGAAGGCAGATAATTCCGCCTTGGGTATTACAAGGGGAGGATTTGTTCTTAAGGGCGGAAAAACTTGCCGCGGATTTTGCCACGGTCACGCCGCTAATTGAGAAAATGCTTACAACGCAGTCGATCATTCCCGTGGTGTTCAAGGCGAAGATTTGTGAAGATGCGACGGCCAATTCGCGGCGCCATGACATAGTGTCCCTGTTCCAGTTTCCCCAGAAAAATAACATTATTGGGCTTTACGGCGACACTGAGTTGTTGGTTAAAATATGTGATACCGCCGATGCGAATGAGGTGGGTGACCGGCTACGAAGACCCGAAGCGTTTCCAAGAGCGATCTCTTGCCTGGAGAAGCTTAGCCCCTTTACTCCCTATGTCGCCATAAACGAAGAGAAAACTAATGTGAAGGTGAGACTGATCAATTTCAATGATCATGACCTAGATACCGCTATTGCCGAAAATTTCGAGTTGTACCTCCGGAGACACCGCATTGCCTTTAAAAAAACCCGGTACAGCGAGTATTTGCACATTTACAAATTGCACGGATTTTCGCTGGCTGCGCTTCAAACTATTGAGCGCGATGATATTTTCTCAGCTTTCTACTCTGTTGAGCCCATGCCTAGGTACAAGCTTTCCCAGGATATAGTCCAAGTAGAGGACAGCGTTTTCTATGATGCATTCCGCTCCTAGTAGGAAGTACGCGATGGTAGGGGTACTGCATTCGGCATTGCTCCGATCGAACTACTAAAACCGTGGCTTCACGGTGGGCGGAGGTCGCCTTAGCAGCCGATGTCTTTTCCCAAAAGCATGGCACGTTTGTTTCCAGAATTGTCGTGTGCGGCAACCAGTGCGAACCGGCAAACTGAATCGGCCACAGCGGGGTGAAGATTTTTAACGCCGCTGTTTTTCCGGAGCAGGAAAAAGAAGAGACCTAACAGAACGAGCTGATCGCAAACATCCGGGAGGCGGTCTGACTTCACCATAACGAGGTGAAGATCAGGAATCTTTCCCTTAGTGTCATCAACGTAGGCGTCCCGTGCGCGTTTTCAGAGTTTGCCATCGCGTTGGCTGCCATTCAGGCTGAATTTGCTGTTTTGCTTGGCAAATATGCCGGGAACTGGGAAAATTTACTAACTAGCCATCCGGTTGGCAGACTACACCAGGGTACGGACTCTGTGTGCTCGCTCGCCGCCGGTTCGTTTGCCCACAACATGGGAAAATATACTCTTGCTCGGGTTGACAATCTGTCGCCCTTTTCCCGAATCGGCTCCGGACCAGAATTTCCATTTCGCCCAAGGAGTTTGTCGCTTATAAAAAAACGTAAAAACGCCGAACCGTCCTTTTTTAAATGGATTCGTGACGCCAGGACGGAAATAAGCCGTGATACCGAGGGTATGATGACAGCAGAACATGTTGCCTATATCCACGCCAAGGCCGAGGAATCACGTTTCGACATGGAGCAAAGGTGGTGCAACAGACATTAAGAAGTGTCAAATGCTCTGCAAGTCGCAAAACAGAGCTAAGGGGAATAGATAGGATGGGAACAAAGCCAACAGTAGTAGATTTATTCTGCGGTATCGGTGGACTGACACATGGGTTGCGTCTTGCCGGACTTAATGTTGTGGCAGGTATTGACTTGGACGCTTCCTGTCGATATGCCTACGAACACAACAACCAAAACACCCGGTTTGTTTCGGCAGATGTTTCTTTGTTGCGCCCCGAAGAAGTGACGGCATTATATCCCAAAAACGCACTGCGTATACTGGTCGGTTGCGCTCCTTGTCAGCCATTTTCAAAATACACAAAACGTTATCGTAAAGGCGAGCAAAATGGTGGACGTGAGAAAGACGAGTGGCAGCGCGACAACAAATGGAAACTGCTCAATTCGTTTGCGGATATAGCAAGACATGTTTTACCGGATATTATTTCAATGGAAAATGTACCTGAGTTGGCTGATGAACAGGTGTTTGCGGACTTCCTCGACATCCTAAAACAACTTGGCTATAAAGCCAACTACAAGGTAATTTATTGCCCCGAGTATGGTGTGCCTCAGAACCGTAGCCGTTTAGTGTTATTAGCATCAAGGTTAGGTGATTTAACACTCATTGAGCCTTTGCACAAGGAAAAAGACTATCCTACTGTTAGGGGGAGTATTGGAGATTTACCGCGCATAGCGGCCGGGGTGAACAATCAAATGGATTTTTTGCACACAGCCGCACGGCTTTCGGCTACAAATCTGCGCAGAATACGCAGTTCAGTTCCCAGTGGAACTTGGCATGATTGGGACGATAATCTAAAACTGAAATGCCATAAAAAAAGTAGCGGCAAATCATATATATCTATTTACGGGCGTATGTGCTGGGATTCACCATCTCCGACAATCACAACACAGTTTTATGGCTACGGTAATGGGCGTTTTGGACACCCTGAGCAGGATAGGGCATTGACTTTGCGTGAGGGGGCATTATTGCAATCGTTCCCGCCTTACTATGCGTTCGTTGACCCTGAGCAGGAGTTCAATCGACGAAAGATCGGAGGGCATATCGGCAACGCCGTTCCTGTCGAGTTAGGCAGAGCAATTGGCAAAAGTATGTTAAATCATATTGCGGAGGTAAACGGCGATGAGCAATAACAAAATAACAGGCACAAACGCTATCGCAACCAGCAAAAACGTTAGCATAACCAATCAAATTAAGGACTTGCGCCGTGAAGTTGACTATAATACCCGCGACTACGCCATAGATTTTTTGGTCGCACAGTTTATGGCTGGGGAGTACTTCATCAACCCTGATTATCAAAGAAATTTTGTTTGGGACGATGCTCGCAGATGTCGGTTTGTTGAGTCCATACTGCTTGGTTATCCGATTCCGTTTATGTTTTTCTCCGACAATGACGATGGACGTTGTGACATTGTTGACGGGGCGCAACGGATATCTACATTGGAGGCATTTTTGAGTAACGATTTAGTATTGTCGGGCTTAAAAAAACTCACAAAACTAAACGGTTTTACGTTCGCTAAGCTCCCGCCACCTATCCAACGCAAATTTAGCAAAACCACCTTGCGTATCATTGTATTGGAGGAAGGGACATCACTTGAAGTAAGGGCGGAGATTTTTAACAGAATCAATTCGTCAGCTTTGGATTTGAAGCCAACTGAAATAAGGCGAGGGGCATACACCGGCGAGTTTATGCTATTTATGACCAAGTGTTCAAAGAAGTCCCTTTTTGAGAAGTTGTGTCCGATTAGCGTTGACTCCAAAAAACGCTACGAAGATATTGAATTGATAACGCGTTTCTTCGCGTATACCAACAATTATCAGGCATTTGAACACGAAGTAAGTGAATTCTTGGACGATTTTGTTGAGAGTCATAAAAACCAGTTTGATAAGGAGGCTTTCGAAGCTGAGTTTGACGCGATGCTTGACTTTGTTGACAAGTATTTCCCTAATGGGTTCAGGCGAAGCGCTAACGGCAAATTCGTACCTCGTGCGCGCTTTGAAGCGATAGCGGTGGGTGTGGCATTGGCATTGAGGGAGAAAAATGATTTGACTCCTGCTGTCCCTACCAATTGGTCTGATATTAGCACAAAATATGGTAAGCGTTTTAAGTATCATACCACTACCCATGCAAGCAATAATAAAAGCCGCGTAATAGGGCGGATAGAATATGTGAAAGATATGCTTGTATTCGGAAAGGAACGCACGGATGCAGTTAACTCATGACACATATACAAATCGCGTTGCTGAAATTGATTTGTACTACGATGCGCTCGGGCAACTGGACAAAGAATTAACCCAATCTTTCGGGAGTTCCGTTGAGCCAGCCAAGAAGTATAGGCAAGACGACTTCCTGAAAATTTTGAAAGCCAATGCCTTGCTTATGATTTACAACCTCGTCGAATCGACCGTGCGTAACGGTATTGAAGAAATCTACGACAAGTTAAAAGCCAATGGCGCGACTTACTCGACCGTTCGGAAAGAGATTCAAGATATTTGGTTCTCTTACAAGTTTAAACAAGTCTATGACCAAATGGCTCATTATGTCTCTTACAAGGACAAGGCATTGGAAATTGTCAATTCAATATTGACGGGCGAAATTATTGAGCTTAACCGAGAGGCGCTACATATCAGCGGGAATTTAGATGCTGAAGAGATTCGGCAAGTTTGCAATAATCACGGAATTGGTTTTAAGCCAGACCGTACATGCAAAGGCGGTGAGCGACTAAGCGACGTAAAAACTAAACGCAATTTGCTTGCACATGGAACTTTATCGTTTTCCGAGTGCGGTCGGGATTATTCGCTTGAGGATTTGATCGAAATCAGAAACCAAACTTATGGGTTCTTGACAGGGTTGCTTGATGGAATGAAGAAGTATCACGATGATGATGGTTACTTGAACACTTAGACCATCAGAAAAATATAGTCTACCCGGGGAGTGCTATGCGCTCTTCGCATACATCTAATCGCCAAAGCCATCTCCGTGTATACTACTATAAATCCCTATAAATCTATTTCGAGAATTTGCTTTTTCTGCGACAGGCTAATCACTCTCTGCACGTCCTCGGCGTACTTTCTGAAACGTTCAACCTCGGCGATGCGGTCTTTCAAATGGCGTATTCGATATTCAGCCCGCCCTTTTCCCGCACGTGCGTTTCGCGCTCCTGCCGCCACTTGGCGGCGGGGATACTACTCGGGTCAAATCGCTTCTGAAACACGCCGCACAGATATTTCTCCGCTTCGTTGTAATCGTTCAGGGCGTTAAGGTGCTTCCAGTCGTAATCCTCCGCTTTGCGGAAGTAACTTTCGCGCTACCCCATACTATTAACTTAACGGATTACCAGTTTCACCCGACCAGCTTCGCTCCGCCTCAAACAGGATTATTCCCGCCGCCACTGCCAAATTCAGGCTTTCCACCCCCGCCCGCAGCGGTATATGCAGTTCTTCGCTAGCCAGGACGAGAAGCTCACTAGTCAAACCGCTTTCCCCGCCCACCATGATAACCAGGGGGGGATGGTAATCAACTTGGCGGAAATTATGGCTTAAGGGGTTGGCGGCGGCTGAAGGAGTGGCGGCAAGAAGCCGGGGAGGCGTAGACATTTCGCACCAGTGGTGGAGAAAAACCGCTTGGGGAAGCTGGGGGCAAGGCAGGTGAAAAGCCGCTCCCATGCTGCCGCGAAGAAATTTTGGCGAGCTAGGGTCAGCACCGTCAAGAAAAAGGCAACCGTCGGCGCCCGCCGCCAAGGCGGTACGAGCCAAAGCTCCAGCGTTACCGGGATCCTGCACGCCCGCCGCCAGTAACCAACAGGCGCCCGGGTCGGTCAGGGCCAGGGGAAAAACCCGGCTGGCGGGAGGGAGGCGCATAAGAAGGGCTATCCCCTCCGTTCCGCCCAAACCAGACAGCTTGGAGAAACAGTCGTCACTAAGACTGTAACAGTCGATCCCCGCCGTTCTCGCTTGGGCGAGAAAGCCGGGAAGCTCCGGACGCTCGCTCGCGGCATCGGCGTAAAACAAGGCGGCGGGCCGGTAGCCACCCGGAGGCAGTGGCGCCAGGCCCTCGGCCACCAAGCGTACGCCCTCGGCCAAAGTCAGGCCGAGGGCGTTACGTTCCGCGACATTTTTTAGACTAGCCCATTCCCGGAGACGCTGATTAGCGCGACTGGCTATCCGCCGCACGCCCTCTGGCAGATTATCCCCATTCATTACCGCCATTGACTAGACCTCGGCTGCCAATTTCGCCGCCGCCTCAGCTGACACATCGAAATTAGCGTAGACGTTCTGGACATCGTCGTTTTCCTCCAGCGCGTCCATCAGGCGGGAAATCTTCTGTGCCGCTTCCAGACCAACCTCGATACGGTTGGCGGGAATCATCTGCACCTCGGAAAACTGGGGCTTGATTCCGGCCTTCTCCAGAGCATCGCTCACCCCGATATAAGAGTTGGGGTCGCTGTATATCTCGAAAAATATGTCCTGCTCCACCACATCCTCCGCCCCTGCATCCAGGGCGATGTCCATCAACTTTTCCTCGTCGGCCAGGCTTTTGTCGACTTGGAAAACAGCTTTACGCTGGAACATGTGGAGAACCGAGCCTTGCTTACCCATTTTGGCGCCAGCCCGGTCGAAAATATAGCGTATCTCCGGACCGGTGCGCTGGGGGTTGTCAGTCAGGCACTCCACCACCACCGCCACCCCGTCCTGGGCGTAACCCTCAAAAATCATGGGTTCATAACCCGCGGTACCCCCAACCGCCTTTTCGATAGCCCGCTTGATATTGTCCTTGGGCATATTGGCTAGGCGGCATTTGTCGATGATAAGCCTGAGACGCGGGTTGTCCTCCGGTTTACCAGAACCGCCTTCCCGGACGGCGGTGTAGACAAGCTTAATAAGCTTGGAGAGGACCTTGCCTTTTTTCTTGTCGTTGAAGGCTTTCTTGTGTTGGATATTCGCCCAATGACTATGGCCTGCCATAAACCCCCCTGTACAAAACAGAGACCCGGTAACAATCCTCTGGCGGCGTTGCGTCCCCGGGTTGGCTGAAAAACGTTACCCCGGGACTCTCCGGCTGGGGATCAACCGAAAGTCCTGAATGCCGCTCCTGGTTAGGAAAACTTCCCGCCAGGCCGGCCCTCCCTCACCGCATTTGGCTGTTAAACAATTTCTCTAAGGCGATTCTGGCGCTTTTCGATTTTTCCAAATCACTGTTCACCTCCTCGGGGTCGAGGAAGAGAAACCAGGAGCAGGAGTTGAATTTTACCGGATCGAAGGGCTTTTCTTGTCTAGCCATGGGTTCGCGGCACCATTCCAGAGCGTCCTTGTCGTAAAAACGGCAATTGCCGCAGGCGTGCAGGGCATAACCACACTTCAAACAATCTTCACGGGAACCCGGCGAACCCGCTTCCCTCCAGGGTTCACCGCAATGATGACATTTTTTCAAGGGTAAATACCTCCGAAAAAACAGGTCGTTTCTCCAGTGGCGGCTCATTATGACAAGCACGCCAATTATTCCACTCAGGGAATGATGATGTTCACCGGCATCTCCAGGAGACCTTCCGCCCCCATGGTTTTCAGGCGCGGAATCAGGGTGCGGGTCTGGCTCTTGTCGATAATGGTCTCGACCGCCGCCCATTTGTCATCCGAAAGCAGGCTTACCGTCGGGGAGTGAAGACTCGGAAGTACCGCCAAAACGGCGTCCAGGCGGTCCCGAGGGACGTTAAGCTTGAGGATGGCCTTTTCCTTGGCCGCCAGCGCTCCCTTAAGCATCAGGACAAGGGCGTTTATCTTCTCGCGCTTCCAGGTGTCCTTGAACGCATCGCGGTTGGCAATGGTCACCGTCACCGATTCGGTTACCGTATCAATGATTTTCAGGTTATTGGCGGAGAGACTGGAGCCGGTCTCAGTAAGGTCGACAATGGCGTCGGAAAGGTGGGGAACCTTTACTTCGGTGGCGCCATGGGAAAAGTCCACCCGCACCTTCACGCCATGCTTTTCGAAATAACGGCGGGTGAGGTTGACTATTTCGGTGGAAATGATCTTCCCCTCCAAGTCGCGGGGAGACTGGAAAGGTGAGTCGTTAGGAACCGCCAGGACCCAACGCACTGGACTACGGGTCGCCTTGGCGTAGACCAGGCGGTCGACAATCTCCACATCGGACTCGTTTTCCAGAGTCCAGTCGAGGCCGGTTATTGCCATGTCAATGACGCCCCGCTCAACATAACGGGACATTTCCTGGGGCCGCGCCAGCATGGCGTGAATATCCGGATCATTGACCGTCGGGTAATAGCTGCGGCTGGAAACGTTAAAATCCCAACCCGCCAGCCGGAGGAGGCTGAAAGTTGATTCCTGTAAACTGCCCTTGGGCAAGCCAATTCGTAATTCCGGCAAGACACTTCTCCCGCTGTTTTACAAAAAGCCACCGTCAACCGGGATACGATCCCGGTTGACGTCATACCAAACTGAATGGCGATCGAAAACTATTTCTTGGCCTTGCTGGCCGGAGCCTTTTTTGTCACCACTTTTTTCGCCGGGGCTTTTTTGGCTACTTTGGCGGCGGGCTTGGTGGCTTTCTTCGCCGCTGGCTTCTTCACTGCTTTGGCCGCTGTGGTCTTTTTCACCGGCTTGGCAGGGGTGGCCTTCTTCACCGGCTTTGTCGCCGCTTTGCTGGCGCTCTTCACCACTTTTACTCCAGCCTTTTTGCTGTCCTTCTTGGTTTCCTTCACCATCTCCTTCTCCTCTTTTATAGGATCCTTGCCTGGTCGTTTGCCGCCATTGTCCTCCGGCTTGCACAATTTTTTCTTAGCAGGAGGGGGCGGAACTTCGCCGTAAGGATTGCCGTGAACTTCCAGTTCCAGATGCTGAACCAGTAAAACCGCATCCCCGGGAACAGCCCCCGAGGCCAAGGCGGCAACAAATTGCTCGCGGTTGGCGGATTTTCCAATCAGCCCCTCTTTCCGCGCCAGCTTCAGGGCGGCGTCGGAAATAGGAAGGGACGCCTCCGGACAAAACTCGTAAAGGATCAGGGAAATCGCCCCCTTGTGAAGAAGGGGGAAAGCTTGGTGTAGTTGTTTTTTCGCCTCGGCTACCTTGACCACCCGGAGGAAATCGAAGCTGAGACAACCCTTTTTCTCAAAAAACCCGTTATACTCCTCAATGAGGCGGCGGGCTGAGGTGTCGGCCCGGATAATGGCGGACAGCGTTCGCGCCACCTCCTGGGTGCGGGACACCCGAATCTCGTTCCAGTCGAAAAAATCCTTTTTCAAACTCGCCACCATCTCCAGCGCCGTCTTCACCGTGGCGCCATCCTCCAACAAAATGGCGAAGGCGATATGGTCCAAAGCGTTCAGGGGAGACAAAGCCGCCCGGCCCAAGCGTTTTTCAATATACTGGGCGATTGGTGAGGCGGTATTGGTTTTGCTATTTGCCATTAAATGGTCTCCGCCGATCCAGAAAAACCGGCGACCTTCCCTCTCCAAAAAGGGGGAACGCCTATACCGGAAAAACGGACCGAGTCAGTTGAATTCAGCGTTAAACAGGTACACCGGCACGGTGCCCGATTCGGTTTCCTCCGGAGCCGGGGCCGGCTTTTTCATCACCCGGGTTATCGATCCCTTGACCAGATCAATCCGGGTGCCGGAAGTGCCGCGGGACGCCTGGCGCACATTGACCCCGAGGAGTTCCTGAATCACCACCTCGGAAATACCGGTCGCTCCGGATGGTTTGGTAATAAACACCGGCCGCCCATTGGCGTCGGGGGCGAGTAAAGTTGAACCACCGCCTTCTCCCGCCCAAAACACGCTGGCTTGGAAGATGCCGTGCGCCGTAGCGAATTCCTCAACCGCGGCTGGAAAAACATCGCCCGGTTCAAGGCTAATCACAAAAACCCGTCCCAGCCTACCTTCGCCAGCCTTCATGAATTACTCCTATGGCCATCCGGATGATTGTTAAAAATAGCATTTTTACATAAAAAGAAAAGAATAATACATCGACGGCCTATAGTCAAGATGCGTTAGTGAGCTAAAGGTCAGCTTGGGCGTCGCCCTCCCGCTCCCGCCCGGCCGGCCTGGATGGCGGCAATGGTTTTAAGATTGACCCACTCGCGTCGGCTGGGGATAATTTCACTTATGTAAACGTGTGCAATTTTCTGCCACCAATGTGGCTGGCCAGTAATACCGGTGGCCGGCAATGTCTCCCGGGGGATGCTAATCAGCCATGGTTGAAATCACCCGGACGCCAGCCGACGAGTTTTTTAATTTACGCCCCCCCCTGCTCCTGGTCTGTTTCCTCTGGGGCATAGCGGCGGGATTCTCTCTGAATTTTTTTCGCCCCGACGAAGCCAACTTATCCAGCCAGGTTACCAATCCCGCCCGGATGGATGAATCTGTCCGCCGCGACATTGAGAGCGCCACGCCTCCCATGAGCGACATGGATCGCCGTCACGCCGGAGCCCCCACTATCGCCCCCGTCGGGCCAGCCCCTCTCTCACGCGGCAATGAGCGCCTCTCTTTTGAAAATCTAACCATCCAGCCTCCGCTAGTTTCCCTCACCACCGAGGGAGGACTCACCGGCAAAAATACTCAGCGTCCCCGGCTGTCCGCTACTCCACCCCCGGTCGAGGATCTGGTACCAGTGACATCCTATCCGCCGCTTATACCCGACCTCGCCCCCTGAACACCAGGAAAACACCCATGCAACAACCCAGCGTTTTCATCATCTCCTGTGGCGACGAACTTCTTTTTGGCCACACCGTTGACACCAACGCCGCTTGGCTGGCTAACCAGTGCACCCTTTTAGGTTGGCGGGTAGTGGGAAAACGGACCATCGGCGATGTTACCCCGGAAATAGTCGCCGCCTTTCGTGAGGGAGCCGAAAAGGCGCAGGTGGTCCTTCTCACCGGTGGGCTAGGACCCACCGAGGATGACCGCAGCCGTCATGCCCTGGCGGAGGCGCTGGATGTCCCTTTGGAGGAGGACGCCGTCGCCATGGCCGAAATCGAGGCTGTTTTCCGGCGTTTTGGCCATCCCATGGGAAAGATAAACCGGGTGCAGGCCCTGGTGCCCCGCGGGGCCGAGCGTCTCCCAAACCACCAGGGAACAGCCCCCGGTCTTCACGCCCATCTGGGTCAAGCCGATATATTTGTCATGCCCGGAGTGCCCCGGGAGATGCGGGAGATGTTTACCGAAACGGTGCGGCCGAAACTCCTCGAACGCCCGGCGCCGGTCCGCGTGGTTCTACGCCGTCTCTACCTCCTGGGCCGAGGCGAGTCTGATATCGGCGAAGCCTTGAAAGACCTCATGACTGAAGGCGCCAATCCCGAAGTGGGAACGGCTGTAGCCGAGGGCATTGTCACCGTCCGCCTTTACGCCAGAGGAAAAGACCTGAAGGCGGCGGAAGCGCTGGCCAAAAAAACCGAGGCGAAAATCCGCACCCGGCTGGGAGCGGACATCTTCGGAGCTGACCAGGAGAGCCTGCCCCAGGCGCTGGTGTCGGCGCTACGCCAGAAAAAGGCCTGTCTCGTCCTCGCCGAATCCTGCACCGGCGGCATGCTCAGTAGCTTTCTCGTCGATGTCCCCGGTGCCTCGGAAGTGTTCAAGGAAGGGATCGTGAGTTATTCCAACCAGGCCAAGACGAACCGTCTACTAGTCGACCCCGGGCTTATCGAACACCGGGGGGCGGTGAGCGAGGAAGTGGTGGTCGCCATGGCCGAAGGAGCCATCCTGACCAGCCATTACCCCGAACGCCCCCTCTATAGTCTGGCGGTCACCGGCATCGCCGGACCGGAGGGCGGCAGCCCGGAAAAACCAGTGGGGACGGTTTGGCTTGCCTGCTCCCGACTGGACCAGAACAACCAGGGGCTTACCCGTAGTCTCGCCATCCACAGCGTGGCCGAACGCCAGGGTGTGCGGCTGCGTTCCTGTCACGCCGCCTTCGACCTCCTCCGGCGCACCTTGCTTGATCTACCCCTTTCCCGGCCCAGCCGGGAAAAAAGCTGGACTGGCCCCGCCTAGTTCCGGGTGGCGTGGTGGAAAGAGGGATATCCGACATGTCAAGGTTCCTCGCCCTGTTTCTAAGCCTGTCCGTCTCCCTTGGGGCCATGGACAAGCCTTACCCCGTGTTCCCCGGTGACTCCCTCACCCCCAGCCTCCAGCTTAGTCTGGAAGAGATTGTCTCCCTCCCCGTCCGGTCAGACATCTGCCCGGTCTGCGGTTTTCATCTGGAAATACCCGAAGTTGACAAACTAGTGGTGCAGCCCATCGGGGGCCGCTGGCAAATGGACGCCAGTGGACAAGACTCCGACCTCTGTCCCCACCCTGGACCTGGGAAGGTGGCGTTCCAAGCTGACATTATAATTTGTCCCGACTGCGGCTACGCCGCCACCCTTGCCTCTTTCCCGCAACCCCCGTCCGCCGAGTTTCGAACCTGGGTTTTCACTACCCTACGCCCAGCTCTACGCCAAGCCGAGGCCAACCTCCTGGGGTGGCGGGGCCGGGAATTGTCCGGCCCGGACCAACTCGAGTTTTTTAACCGCCAGGACGCCATTCCCGATCGCCTGCGAACCGAGAACGCCCGGGTGATAGCGGAAGTGAGGCGGGCCAGCCTAGGCGAACAAGCCTTCCTCACCTGGCGCGCCGCCTGGGCCGCCCGCCACGCCCTTAACCGGCTGCCGGAAATACCCCTGCTCACCGGCTGGAACCGGGGGGCGCTGAAAAACCTGGCTCTTTCCGACGCCCAGGCCGCTCTGCCTATCCTCCAGCGCCTAAGTGGAAGAACCCGCGCCGGACGCCCCGCCAACAGCAACCCGGCCGAGCGCTTGGCCGCCAGCATACTCCTGGCTGGCGTTTATGACCGTCTGGGAGAAAGGGAAGCTGCCCGCCAGGAACTGACTCGGTTAGCGGGGGAAAGCCACCAGCGTTACGCCGACAGCCGCCAGGACCCCTTCTGGCCGGTGGTCGGCGGCCGGCCCCGGGCAGCGGAAAAGGCTACCGCCCTCGACCAGGTCCGCCGCGAACTTGAACAGGAGATCGCCAATCGCCAGACCATCCTGGAGGACGAATACGCTTATCTGGGAAAAGCGGCGGAACTGCTGAAGGACGCCTTGGAGGAAGCCGCCTACCCAACTCCTGGCGAAGCCCTGTTCCACGCTTACCTTTTGGCCGATTTCCTCCGCCGCCTGGATCAGCTCCCGGCCGCCTCGGAATGGTTTAAGGCGGTGCTCTCCCTAAGTGGGGCCAACGCCAACCTAGGAGAGGCGGCGCGGGCCGGACTTGAGCAGGTCACCCGCCAAGCTGGGGAACGGGTGAACTTGCTAGCGGGAATCGGGGTAGATGGTGAATTGATTGAAAAATTGCGGGAGATTTGTAAAAATAACCCGCTGAACCCCACTCCCTGAACCTAACCAACCGAGGTCGAAAAACATGTTTCACCCTAGGAAAACCGCTTTTCGCCTAATCCTCTTTGTCCTCGTCCTGGGGTTAGGCCTGACTAGCCCGCCCGCTCAATCCGGAGAGGAGGCGGTGCGCTGCCAATGGTCAGACCCGGTGGGTGGAGGTGAACTTGACGTCGCCTTCGCTGGTAACGCCGTCATCGTCATGGCGGCGGGTGGGCAACTGCGGGTTATGGCCAGCCGCCCTGACCGACAGATCGCCCTCCTGAAAAACAACAGTGTCTTCCGGGAGGGGCCGTTCCTGCTCTTCACCGCCCCCAGCCAACCCGGCACCTATTTCATGGCTTTTCGCCAGAGCGGAGGGACGGAAGCCGAGCAGGAGTTCTTCCTCTGTGTTTATGTCCCCTATCCCGCCCGCGGTGTGAAAGCCGACAAGGGCCTGGATATCCAGGTGAACGCGGTGAACATCGGCAACTACCGCGCAGTCGAGCATTCCGGCAACGCCAAAGTAAGGAGTAACCCGGAGAGTTACCAACCCCCCCGCTGGTGGCTACGGATCACCCCGGAGACGGCGGGCCTGGAGATCTACCCCAGCCTGCGCCTGGGGGAGCTGGTGGCGCCCTCCGAGGATTCCGGGCTACCCCACACCGACATGGTGCCGGTAAACTACCCCATGTGGCGGGTTATTTTCCGTCTGCGGCAAGCTCTGGAGGAAAAGGGTATCCCGGGTAGCGCTTTACGCCTAATCAGCGTGTTTCGCACCCCCGCCTATAACCGCGGGGTCGGCTCAAACGCCTTCGGCCGCCACATCTACGGCGACGCTTTCGACTTCTACATCGACCTGGAGGGAGACGGGAAAGCCTCTGACCTCAACCACAATGGTCGGTTGGACCGCCAGGACGCCTACCTCATCGTCTCCCTTATCGAAAACCTCCAGGCCGACCATATCATTCCCATGGGTGGCATTGGCGTTTACCACAGCCCAGCCGGCGACCATGGCCTTACCCTCCACCTGGACCTGCGCGGCCACCGCGCCACTTGGGGCTATTACTACTCCCCTGGCGGACGACGCAGTGAATTCGCCTGGAAAACCCGGCGCTTCCATGATATTGAGGTAGCGGAGGAAAGGGAGGCTGCCCAACGCGCCGCCCGCGAAGGCAGGAAATACCGCTCACCCTCACGCGAACTCCTTCCCGAGAATTGAGACGCCATGCCCGACCCGGACAACCTTACGCCAGCCATGCGCCAGTGGCAGGACGCCAAGGACCGCCATCCTGACAAAATCCTCCTCTTCCGGATGGGTGATTTCTACGAGATGTTTAATCAGGACGCGGTTAACGCCTCGCGTCTTCTTGGCCTCACCCTCACCAAACGCAGCAACAACGCCTCGCCCCTGGCCGGGGTGCCAGCCAGCCAAATTGACCGCTATGTCAAGGAGTTCGTCGCCAAGGGATTAAGCGTGGTGGTGTGCGACCAGCTGGAGGATCCGCTCCTGGCCAAGGGAGTGGTGAAACGGGGAATCACCCGGGTGGTCACCCCCGGCACCCTGGTGGATGAATCTGTCCTCCCTCCCCGCGCCAACAACTTCCTGGCGGCGGTCACGCAGCAGGAAAAGGATTATGCCCTCGCCTTTGTCGATGTCTCCACCGGCGAGTTTTTCCTGGTTTCTCCAGAGCGGGAAAACCTGGAGGACGAGTTTTTCCGCCAGTCACCAGCGGAAACCCTCCTTCCCCGCGAGATAGCCGGCGACCCCGAGCATCCCCTGGCCCGCCTGTTAGCCACCGGTATCGGGGGTGGTATCACCCGCCGCGACAGCTATCAATTCGACCCTCGGGAAGGCGAGACGCGGCTAAAGCAGAAATTCGCCGTCACAACCCTGGACAGTTTCGGTATCGCTACGCGCCCAGCCTGCCTCGGGGCGGCCGGAGCCATTCTCGCCTACCTCGAGGAAAACTATCAGGACAGCCTGGCGCACCTGAAACCTCCCGTATTTAGGGACCATTCCGGTTACCTGGTGCTTGACCGTAACAGCATCCATCACCTGGAACTCCTACCCCCTACCGCTCAGGGCAGGGACAAACACTCTCTCCTTACCACTATCGACCGCACCCTCACTGGCCCCGGGAGCCGGCTTCTACGGTCCTGGCTCCTGCGACCCCTGGCGGAGGTGGAGCCGATAAGGAAACGCCAGGAGGCGGTGATGGAGCTAAGGCAGGAAAACAGCTGGCGACAGGAAATTCGCACCCTCCTCGCCGACCTCCCTGACCTGGAACGCATCGCCGCCCGCCTCGCCGCTCACCGGGCGAGTCCCCGGGACCTAGTCGCCCTGGCCGGAGGTTGCCGTATCCTCCCCCGCCTGGCGGCCTGCCTTGCCGGAGCCAAAACCCCGCTCCTCCAGGAAAGCGCGGTCACCACCACCCTGGAGGATGTGGCGGAACTGATCGAGGCAGCCATTGTCGCCGCCCCGCCCGCCAGCGCCCGGGAGGGCGGGGTGATCCGGGAGGGCTTTGACCCGGAAGTGGACGAGCTACGCCGCACCAGCGCCCTTGGCAAAGATTGGCTGCAAAAGTTCCAGGAGGCGGAGCAGCGGCGTACCGGCATCGCCTCTCTCAAAATAGGGTACAACCGCGTCTTCGGCTATTACCTGGATATTCCCCACACCCACCAGGCCAAGGTTCCAGCCGACTACACCCGTAAGCAAACCCTCGCCAATTCCGAGCGCTACCTCACCCCGGCCCTCAAGGAGCAGGAGAGCCTGGTTTTGGGGGCGGAGGACAAATTGCTCCAGCGCGAAGGGGAGATTTTCACTTCAGTCAGGGATCAAGTGGCAGGAAAGGTGGGAAAGCTGCAGGTGGCGGCGGCGCTTTGCGCCAGTCTCGACTGTCTGGCCGCCCTGGCGGAACTAGCCGCCACCGCCAACTATGTCATGCCGGAAGTGCACGCTGGACTCGAGACCTGGATAAAGGACGGACGCCATCCCACTCTGGAGCAACTGGTGCCGGCGGGTGAGTTTGTCGCTAACGACCTGACTTTTGAGGAGAAGCGGCAACGCCTGCTCATCATCACCGGCCCCAACATGGCTGGGAAAAGCACCTACATACGCCAGAACGCCATACTCTTCATCCTCGCCCACATGGGTTCGGCGATACCGGCGAGCCAAGCCCGGATCGGTTTGGCCGACCGCGTCTTCACCCGGGTGGGGGCTGGCGACGATCTGGCCCGGGGCCTATCCACCTTCATGGTTGAGATGGTGGAGACGGCCAACATCCTCCTTAACGCCAGCGAGCGCTCCCTGGTGATCCTGGACGAGGTGGGCCGGGGAACCAGCACCTTCGACGGGGTGTCGCTGGCCTGGGCCATAACCGAGTACCTGCACCAGGTGGTGGGAGCGCGCACCCTTTTCGCCACGCATTACCACGAGTTGGCTGAGCTAGGCCGTCTGCTCGAGCGGGCGAAAAACTTCAATGTGACAGTAAAGGACTGGCAGGGAAAAATGTTGTTTCTCCACCGGATAGAGCCGGGGGCGGCCAACCGTTCCTATGGTTTGCAGGTGGCAAGTATGGCGGGTATTCCCCGGGCAGTGGTGGAACGGGCCCGGGTGATACTTCAGGGGTTGGAGACACAAGCGGCTGAACGGGACTACAAGCTACTGGGGAAAAACCAGAACCTGCTCCGGGCGGCCGGCCGGGAAGTGCAGGGTGCCCTTTTCCAGCCGCCCCGCCCCCTAGCCGAGGTGGCCCGGGACATAATACTGGAACTGGGTAAAATCGACCCCGGGCGTCTCACGCCCGGGGAAGCACAGACCATCCTGGAGCGTCTGGTCGAAAAAGCCAGAAACGGCACCTGAGTGTCTCTGGAGTGGCGTCCCTAATTACCGTCCTGGAGGATTTTCGCCCCCCCCAGTTCGCCCAGGGTCGCCTGGCGCATGTCAGTCCACAGGGTACCCTCGCCGGCGTGGATAAGGTTAATCCGGAGTTCCGGGCTTAGGCCACTGGCGAACTCATAAAGGGCGTAACCCTCCTCATCCTTAAACGCCCGCACCTTCATGCCAAAACCGTTGGCCCGCTCCTCCTCCACTAGCCGCAGGCTATCCGCCTCGGCTGACCCCAGGGTTATGCTGCGGGTGGCCCGTTCTCCCGCGGTGTCGCGGTCGATCGCCGCCACCTGGCGCCCAGTGTCGGCTTGGATAGTGGCCACCACCCGTTTCTGCTCCGCCCCGATTTCCGCCTTCAGTTTGCTGGTTTCCTGCATCACCTGCTCGCCAAACTGCTGGATCATCGACATTTCCCGGTTTAGCTCAGCTTGCTTCCTGGCGGTGTTCTGTTTCTCCAGGTTAGTGAGGTTGGTTTCCTTGGAAAGACTGGCAGTCTGCAGTGGCTCCAAAATCTGCTCCGGAACATTGACGTTACGGATAAGGGCGCTGTGGATAGTGAGGTTTTTCTCTTCCAGGGAAGTTTTCAGAGCGTCGGTCAAGTCGTTCTGGAACTTTTCCCGCCCTTCGCCCGCGATAAAATCCACCGCCCGGTAGGCCGAACCCTTGAGGCGCGACACCGAGAGCACCTGCGGCATCAGGATCTTGTCCACCACCTGCGGCAGATCCCCGTAGTCGCGGTAAATGGTGGCGAGGTTACTGGGACGCAGCTCAAACTCCACCGTCATGTCAAGCGTGATGTCAAAACCGTCCCGGGAGGGAAAATTGACAAACTGGTCGAGAATAAAAGCGGGTAGAACGTCGCGGCTGGGGGGGAGAGGCGGACGGCCGTCGGCGGTCGCCCCGCGGGAGGCCCTGGGTGAAGGCAGGGTTTTCGACAGTAACTGGCGGGCCTGGTAACCAGGATCGTTAAAGAAACCACTTTCGGAGGAACTTTCCTCCAGTAGCAGCATATCCTCCGCTTCACCCTGAGCGGGGGACGGCGCCTTGGGTGACTCGGCCAGGTATTCCTCGCGGCGGCGTTTCTGGTCAGCCAGGACGCCCTGGTTCAGGCGCTGGATCATCTGGTTGTTTTCGTCCACCGCGATGTTCTTGGTCAGCACCATTCCGCCGGTCTGGCCTTGCAGCGACACCTGGTTTAATCCCACCTCCACCGCCGCCACCTGGTACTGGCGGGGGTTGTTGTAATAAATGCCTGGCTGGAGGACTTCGCTACGCACCCCCTTTTCCCCCGGACGGGCGAAAGTGCCGGGGCGAGCCGTCACCCCGGAAAGGTTGGTCACCACTCCGGCAAAACCCATGGGAATACTGATGGCGTCGTGTATTTCTATGGAATAGCCGCGGGGGTTAAGACGATAGAGGCCAGGGCCAAGGACGCGCTTCCACGTCCCCTTCTGTCCTAGCTCGGCCAGGAAGTCGCCGGCGGGGAGGTCTTCACCGATAAGGGAGGTAACCACCCCGATTTTCCCGGGTGGGATATACTGGGCGCTCACGATCTCCCAGTTATAGAGTATGGGGTTCCAGATGTGCCGTCCTTCGCCTAGGACATCCTCCAGCACCCCCTTCTGTCCCGCCTTGGCCAATATCTGCCCTGGCGCCAATGACTCGCCGAATTTGGCAGTTATTATGGCCATTTCCCCGGGGCCGACATAGAAACGGCAGAAACCCCAGGACCAAGCTACCCAGGCGAGGAAAAGTATAAGAATAAAGGTGCCCACCCGCCCCAGGCGGCGCCGGAAAAAACCCGGTTCGCGTCGCAAAAGGTTTTCGGCGGTGATGGTAGTGACGTCGACTTCCCGCAGGGTCATGCGGCTCTCCTTGGCTTTGCCACCCCTTCCGAAAACAGGGACGGCTTCTCATTCTTTCTTAACTCGCTAGGTGGGTTACTTCGCCGCCGGAGGTGGCGGTTCGGGCGGTGGCGGCAGGAGGGGTTGGAAAATAGTCCCGAGTCCTGGCCAACGGTCAGTGGAAATAATCGACTGGAGGCGCGGAGCGGCGTTCTTGTAAAAAGTAAACCGGGCGAGATTTTCCACCCCGTTAAACGCCGACACCATTGCCTCGGCCACCCCGGCCTCGGCTTCGTTACGCATTTTCACCACATCCCGCTCGGCGTTGGCCTTGATAAGGATAGCGTCGGCCTGGAGTTTGGCCGCCTCTACCTCCAACCGCGCCACGTCAAGCTCGCGCTGGCTCGAGGTCAAGCGGACGGAACGGTCCTCCTCGGCCTGGATACGGGCGCGAATGGCGGCGGTCTCTGACTCGACCTTTTCCCGATTTTGGATAGCCAGCATTTCCTGGCGGGTAAGTTCGGCCTGGGAACGGGCCTGCTCGATCTGCTGGGCTATTTTCAGCTGGTTCTGCAAGGCCACCTCCCGCTCCCGGATGATAGCGGTAACTTCGGCCGGCGGGGTGATGTTGCGGATTAGCATGGAGCGGATTTCTATACCCCAGCGTTCGCACTGGCTTATCAAGTGCCTTTCCAGCTGGTTCTGGAATTCCTGGCGGGTTTCGCCCACGATGAAGTCGATAGCCGGATGTTTGGAGCCTTCAATACGGCTAAACCCTCTCGCCTTGGGAAGGACAATTTTCTTCAACATGTCGTCAAGGTCGCCCACCTGGTGGGTGAGAAGGGGCGCCTTGTCCCGGTTCACCGCGAATTCCAGGGTACCCTCAACCACCACGGTGAAACCATCCTGGGTGAGGAAGGAGATGGCGTCCTCGTTCTGGAGGGCGAAACGCTGGCTCTGGAGGTTGACCTCGGCCACCGAATACATGTAGGGGTGGAGGTAATAAGTGCCGGGGCCCAAGGTCTTTTCCTGCACCCCCTTTATCCCGTCCTCGACCACATAGGCATTTTTCATGTCAGTCGAGATTTCCCCGTGCAGGGGATCCAGACCGGAAAGAAAAGCCACCACCCCCACATGGCCGGGGCGGATGGAGATAGCGTCAAAAAGTTCGACCTGCTCGGCATAGGGGTTGAGACGGTACTTCCCAGGGCGGAGGATATCCTCGACTATCCCCTTGTAGCCGGGAGGGGCGATAATCTCGCCCACCGGGAGCTCTTGGCCATAGAGGCGGGGCACCACCCCCCCCCCGCCCGCCGGGACGGTGGTGACTCGGGCCATTTCCCAATCCCAGTCATAGGGGTTGTAAAAGTAGCGGCCAGCGGGGAGCGTTTCCAGCTTTATCCCCTTCTGGCCATCGCGCAGGGAAATTATTTCCGTCGGGAGGAGATTGTCGCCAGTCTTGCGAATAAGAATGGCTATTTCGTCCCCCTCCGGCTCTATGCGGCAGCCATACCAGAGGAATACCCCGAAGGCGGCCAGGAGTATCAGGAAAAGCAGGACAAAGCTTCCTAGCCAGACAAGTCGGCGGTAGAGGCGTAACCCCGGTCCCGGGGGGGCGTCCTTGACCTGAAAGCGCGGCTCCGGCCGTTGGTCCTGGTCAAAACTAGGCATCAAAAAAACCTCCGGGCAAAGGGGAAAAGCGGGATTAATCCACTACCGGTCCATCATGATAAGGGGCGCATGACGGCAGGAAAAGGAAAAAAGACTGGTCAGACCTAACCTCGGTACGAGGTAAGGTGAAAGGGAGAGGGTTAAGGGTAGGCACCAGCGGTTCCCGGCTCAGGGCCGGTACAGTTCACCCGGGGGGGGATCGATGTGAATACCAGGAAGGGGAAAGTCCGGAGCTAGTCCCCGGCCGTGTTCAACCAGGACCAGGTCAAGAGTGTCGGTGGCTAAGCGCGCCAGGCCAAAGGGGAGGTCGGAATTCACCAGGCGGACAAAACCCGCTTCGGAAGTAAACACCTCGCGCTCGACGCTTAGCATCATATCTCCCAGCCAGTGACCGGTCTGGTCCTTTTCCAGGATGAAGGACTGTTCGCCCGGTTGTGGCGCGTCGCCAAAAAGCGTCGCCAGGCTCTCTGGGTCAAGTTGCCGCTCCCCTTGCACCAGTGGTTCTTCCCCAGTTTTGCTGGTGGTTTCGGGGTCTTTCTTCTGCCGGGGAATGCTGACCGCCTGCCTTGTCCAGGTGGTGATGAGATTGGCCAGTATCTCCGTCTCCGTCACCTGGGTGATCTCCAGGCGTAACGGCACCTGCTTCCAGGTCAGGGGAGGGGTGAAAAGAGGCGGGGCAACCGAACTACCCGGCATGGGGGGGAGGGAGCTAGTTCCGGCGCTCGGTGCCGGAGTGGGGGGTCTTCTCTCCGGTTCGCCAGGAAGGCGTACCGTCCCGGTTTTCCGTATCTCCACCTCCAGGGGGTCGAGAGGGAAGGCGACCACGTATTCCAGCCATTCTCCTACCTGCGGCAGGCGGCCGCTACCTGCCGCCTCCGCCGCCGTAGCGGAGGAAGGGGTAGATAGAAGTAGCCACCCAACGCACAGCCACACCAGCCAGGTCAGTCGGAAACGGAAAAGGGCCGCTTCGCCTAGGGACATTTACTTGATCCTCCATCCGGAACGGCCGCCCCGGCTAAACCCCGGGCGGTGAAACCCAGGCCAACCAGGTAGGATTCACTGCTTTCCTGTCGGCAGGCATCAGGTTTACGCAGGCGTAGTTCGCGAAACTCCTGGGTGAGCTCGCGGCGGAAACGCGGGCTATCCGGACCGGAGAATATTTTCAGGAGCAGGTTGCCGCCAGGACGTAGGATTCGGCGAGCCAGGGCGAAGGCGCTTTGACAGAGCTCAAGGCTGCGGACCTGGTCAACCAGGTGTATTCCCGAGGTATTGGGAGCCATGTCGCTCACGATGACATCGAAGTGAGGGGTGAGGCGGGAGAATTCGTCCCCGGCCATCTGGCGGATGTCAAGCTGCTGGAAATGCGCCTGGCCGTTAAACCGGGGGTGGAGTTCTTTAAGGTCAACCGCACAGGCCAATCCTTTCGGGCCAATAACCCCCAGGATGTATTCGAGCCAGGATCCTGGCGAAGCCCCCAGGTCGAGAACCCGGTCGCCGGGATGGAAGATATGGTCGCGCCGGTCGATTTCCTCCAGTTTGTAAACCGAGCGGGCCAGTTTCCCCTCCCGCTTGGCCTGCCGGAAAAACCGGTCATGCAGTTGTCGCATCCCCCACCACCTGTTCAGTCAAACAGTGCTCCGCCACTGGTACGGCTGGTCATCCAGTCGCCGCAAGCGGCGGTCCTTTCCGGTCCCAGCACCAGGCAGATTTCCTCACACATGGCGTTAATCCGGGTCTGGATGGCGTTACTTAGTTGGCTACGCTGCTGAAGAACATCAGCCAATTCGCGGCTGACTATACGGTCAATTTCTTCACTTTCCGCCGGAGTAAGGCTGACCGCATCGCTAACCCGGCTGGTTATCTGGTGACAAAGCATTTCTGGCGTGGCGTCGTCTTCTGCCAGTGAGTCACGGATGTGGCGGACCGTTAAGCCCGCCCCGATGGCGCCGCCCGCCAGGAAAACCACCACTACCAGGATAAACAGCACCAGGTTTTTTTTCCAGCGGTGTTTCGGGGTGAAAACCCGGGAAGGAATATCAACTTGGCTGGACATGGATTATTCCTCAAAGACTAAGAAGACTGGTTAGGCTGGGCAAGGACGCCAAAATGCGTAGCGGGCTAGATATCTCCGCCCAGGCCGGGGCGGCGATAAACCCCACCGCTATGGCTGCCACCGCCGCTAGCGTCCCCAAACCCATAAAGAAACTGAAGGAAATGACTTCCTCGCTTTCCGGGCCGGGGATCAGGCCGTCCAGGCGCCGCATCACCAGGTCAGGCGCGATGGGCGGGGCTTTGGTCGCCTGCCGGGCAAGTTGGGCCAGGCGGGTGAAATCATTCAGGAAATCATCCATTGCAACCTCTCTTTCCAGGGTTTTTTCGCCGCCAGGCGTTTCAGTTTCAACTTGGCTTTGAAAACCCGCATGGGAACCAGGGCGCGGCTAAGGCCAAGACGAAGGGCTATCTCGGCGGTGGAAAGTTCTTCCTGGTAGACCAGACTCAGGAGAAGGCGGTCAGAGGCGGGAAGCAGGGCCAGCAACTCATGCAGAAGGATGGCGGCCGCCTCCGGGTTACCCCTCACTGTCTCTTCCTCCACTGGCGGAGCGCTTAACTCTTCCCGCTCTCCTTCCAGGGGTATTTCCTTTTTCTGGCGTTCCCGGCGCCGCCAGTAGCGGTAACCGGTGAAAGTCGCGATCCGGGCCAACCAATGCCCAAACGGCGCCTCCCCCCGCCAGTCGCCAAGATGGAGAAATGCCTCGACAAAAACATCCTGGACCAACTCCTCCGTCACCAGGGGATCGCGGGAAAAAGTCCGCATCTGCTGATGGATTCGCTGGCTGTGACGTTCCACCAATTGGGAAAAGGCGTCATTATCGCCCGCCAGTACCTGGCTAACAATTCGCTGGTCGACGGGGTCAGCTTCAGGCATGGCGGCAAAAAATCCTGCGAGAGGGGCGAGAGGCGACAGCGCCCGGCGGGGTGGCTCCCCCCTGGCGGGACAGGGCGACTCCCCTGCCGCTTGTCCTAAGTCCCGGCGCTAGCGCTGGGCTGGACAACCTTGGTGATTATAACCATCCCGTTCCTCTTCGGCAACCCTCGCCATCCCTCTTACCTTCCTATAAAGTTAGTGCCGGGGGGCGGGGGGAATTGCCAATTAATCTCCTTAAATAAAAAAACTGGCGAAAAAAAATTACCGGTAAATCCCGCCACCCCAACTGGCGTCAGAGTAACGAAAACCCTGTTAGGTGTTTATTATAAAATATAGCGCCGTTTTTAAAGGGTTTAGAGCGACAAAAAAGGCTGAAGAGTTTTTCTAGTATGTTAACCCCTCTCTCTACGAAGAGGCAAAAAAAGACGCCAGGAAATGGGGAAGCTTCGCCCTCCCGGGAGGATAAACCCAGGAGCCTAACGAAAACACCCGGTATTTCGCCAGCCTTACCGGGGAACAACCCGGCGTCCTCTTTCGGCCGCCACTTTTTCCCACGCCCGGAAGGACGGATTTTCCCGGAAAAAAACTGTTTCTCGCTTAGGTGGCAATGCTAAAGGTGGCGCTTTCCTCCGACTCCGGCGTGAGCCTTCCACTATTAAGTCACGACGAAACGCAAGCGGATTTATTGGCCCGCTAGCCCAGGCTGTAAAGCGTTCTTTAACCTCGGTAATCCGCCAGCCGAAAATAAAACAAAGACTACTTTACCCCGGGCCAGAAATATTTTCAGTACTCATAAGCTCTTTATATATAGATCGTTATAAAGCCAATGCCGCCCGCGGGGTCTAAGCGTCAGCGGCCAAGGAATTCCCGGAAAGTTAAAATAATAAAAATTTAACGGCAATCCCCTTCCGGCGCTGGCACTAGTACTTTGTCAGCCGGAAAAGAACCCCTGGCCAGCTGGATAACTTTATAACTCCAAGGAGATGAATTTTATATGCCTGCCAATCGGGTGGAAATACAAGTTGGGGTGTCGGGAATGGTCTGCCCCTCCTGTAAGGAGCGTATAGAAAAAAGACTGGGAAGCGAAGCGGGAATATTCCGCGCCCAGGCCAGCTACAAGAAAAACCGGCTTGACCTCGCTTACGACCCGGCGGCGATATCCCTGGAAAAGGTCGGGGCTATCCTGGGAGAAATGGAATACCGGATAACCCAGACTATCTCTGGCAATTCACTGAACTGGCGCTCTCCTCTGGAAGCGGTCGGTCTGTTAATCGGGATTCTGGGTCTCTATATCGTGGGGGAACGCCTAGGTATCTTTGAATGGCTCAATATTTTCCCCGAGGCTGAAGCCGGCATGGGCTACGGCATGGTGTTCGGGGTGGGTCTACTTACTTCCGCCCATTGCCTGGCCATGTGTGGCGGCATCAACATTTCCCAGGCTGGCCTGGGCGAAGGCAGCCGAAAGGGCACCGCCCCCTCACCCTTCCTTTCTCCTCTCCTTTATGGAGTGGGACGGGTTACCTCCTACACCATAATTGGCACCCTGGCGGGAGGACTAGGGTCAATGATAAGTTTTTCCGGCAACCTGCGGGGAGCTATCGAGGTGCTTGCCGGATTCTTCATGGTGCTCATGGGCCTTAACATGGCGGGAAACTTTCCCTGGTTAAGGCGCCTCATACCGGCGCTGCCGAAAATTTTCTCCAGCAACTCCAGCGGCCAAGTCAACCGCCGACCCTTCTATGTGGGTCTTATTAACGGTCTTATGCCCTGTGGTCCCCTCCAGGCCATGCAGCTTTACGCCCTCTCCACCTCCAGTCCGCTCCAGGGTGGCCTCTCCATGTTCCTTTTCGCCCTGGGCACCCTCCCCCTCACCATGGGCCTAGGCATGACCGCCTCTCTCCTTGGCCGGAGATTTCTCAACAAGGCGGTGCGGGTGGGAGCGATCCTGGTTTTCCTGATGGGACTGGGAATGCTGGCTAACGGCCTACGCCTGGTCGGATTCACCACCCCGGGTTTTTCTTCCGTTGGCGAGGCGAGCGAGGCGGTTATGCGTGAGGGTTGGCAACAGGTGGATACCGATCTTTCCCCCACCCGCTACCCGGCGATCCGGGTGCGTCCCGGGGTGCCGGTGCGCTGGAACCTGCGCGCCACCCCGGAATCCCTAAACGGCTGTAACAACCGGGTTTTTCTGCCCGCCTTCAGTATCGAAAAGAAACTGTCGCCTGGCGACAACCTTATCGAGTTTACCCCGGAAGAGGCCGGCGTCTACCCCTACACCTGCTGGATGGGAATGATCGCCAGCCGCATCGTGGTGGGTGACGTCAGTGACGATGGCACAGTCCCCGACTTTGACCTGGAAAACCTCCCCATCAACCAGTCAAACGGGGGAATGGACGAAATACCCTGGTGAACCAGGATTTTATCACCCCGCCCGTTGGGCGGACAACTCCTTTATGGAAAGGAACTTCCCATGTCAATCCGTCGTTTTCTCCCGCTGGTCCTGCTAGCCACTCTCCTCTCCCCCGTTGCCGCGGCAGATCTCCAGACCGTCACCGACAGCAAGCCGGTGATCCCCCAGGGCGAAATTTATGACCACTCCTGCTTCGCAGGAAATGTCTCCCAGGGTGGATCCTCCCGGGTTTATCCCGGAGGCTGCAACTATCAAACCGTATCGCAGGGGAATAATCGCCAGTCACATTGTGGTGGCTGAAACCCTGACCACTGGCTCCTTCCCCCGTTTTTAACCGGGAAAACCTCCCCAGTAACTTTAAACGGGGGAATGGACTTAATACCCCTGCTACACCAGGATTTAAAAAAACCCGTCCGCTAGGCGGCCAACTCCTTTATAGAAAGGAATTTTACATGTCAATCCGTCGTTTTCTCCCGCTGGTCCTGTTTGTCGCTCTTCTTACCCCAGTTGGCGCGGTAGATCTACCGACCGTCACCGACGCCGACCTGGTGATTCCCCAGTCCGATCTCTCCAGCAAACCCCGTTTCTATGCGGCGGTTATTGAAAACTTTCGGATGGAACTGATAGCCGTAGTCGCTCCTGACAACACCGTGCGGGTGGTTTTCAACTCCTGCCAGTCCTGTGGCCCGGTGGGCTACAATGTCAAGGGCGACAGCGTGGTTTGCAAAGCCTGTGGTAACGCCTTTAAAATTTCCGTTCTGGAAAGAAACCGCGGGGGTTGCAACCCCATCCCGGTAGGAGAAAACAACCGGCGTATGGATGGCAACAATGTTGTAGTCCCCAAGGAGTTCCTCAAGCGAGCCAAGGACTATTTTTCCCGTTCCTAAACCAGCGCCAGGACTCCTCCGCTAGCCTTTTTGGGCCGGAATAGAGATCCGTCTTCAGGAGAATCCCCCATGACCAGCACCACCCCCAGCATCAGCCAAAGCCACGAGCAACTCGGCATCACCGGCATGACTTGCGCCGCCTGCGCCAGGCGCGTTGAAAAAGCGGTAAAAAAACTGCCTGGAGTCAGTCAGGCGAATGTCAACTTTGCCAGTGAGAAGCTGGCGGTGGATTACGATGCCACTCTCCTCCCCCCCGAACGCATTCGGGCGGCGGTGAGCGAGGCTGGCTACGGGGTGGTGGAAGCGGCTAAACCCGGCCAAGTCGTCATCCCTATCGGCGGCATGACCTGCGCCGCCTGCGCCTCCCGGATCGAAAAAATCCTTCTCCGCCAGGAAGGAGTGGAAAAGGCGTCGGTGAATTACGCCAATGAAAAGGCGACCGTTACCTACAACCGCGACCAGATTAGCCTGGCTGACATCCGTCTAGCGATTGAGCGGGGCGGCTACCAGGCGCTAAGCGCGGAAAGCGGCGTCGACGCCGACCGGGCCCGGAAGGAAAAGGAAATCCAGTCCCTCTGGTCCCGCTTTAGCGTCGCCGCCCTCTTCGCCATACCCCTTCTTTACCTAGCCATGGGTTCCATGGTGTGGTGGCTGCCCTTCCCCATACCCGCCCTCCTTGATCCCATGCGCTATCCCCTGAACTACGCCCTGGTCCAGTTGATCCTGGTTCTTCCCGTCATCTATGTCGGCCGGCGCTTCTATTCAGTGGGGTTCCGGGCTCTCCTCGCCCTCTCCCCCAACATGGATTCGCTTATTGCCATCGGCACCGCGGCCGCCTTTATCTGGAGTCTTTACGAGACGGTGCAAATAGTCTTCGGTTACCTGCCGGAAGTTGAGGGTCTCTACTTTGAGAGCGCCGGAGTTATCATCGCCCTGATCCTGCTTGGGAAAACCCTGGAAGCCATTTCCAAGGGACGCACCTCGGAGGCGATCAAGAAAATGATGGGCCTCGCCCCCCGCACCGCCATCATTATAAAGGATGGCAAGGAAAAAGAGATCGCCATTGACGAGGTGGTGGTCGGGGATGTCTTGCGGGTACGCCCCGGAGACAAGATACCTGTGGACGGTTCGGTAGTGGAGGGAGAGACGGCGGTGGACGAGTCTCTGCTCACTGGTGAAAGCATGCCGGTGGAAAAGAAAAGCGGGGACAAGCTTTACGCCGCCACCATCAATAAGTTCGGCACCGTCACCTTCCGGGCCGAGCGAGTCGGACAGGAAACCGCCCTGGCCCAGATTATCCGGCTGGTGGAGGAAGCGCAGAACTCCAAAGCCCCTATCGCCAAACTGGCTGACATTGTCTCCGGCATTTTTGTCCCGGTAGTGTGCCTGATCGCCCTGGGCGCCGCCGTGGCCTGGTTCCTCGCCACTGGCGACATCCGCTTTGCCCTGAGTATCTTTATCGCAGTCTTGATTATCGCCTGCCCCTGCGCCCTTGGCCTGGCCACCCCGACCGCCATTATGGTCGGTACCGGCAAAGGAGCGGAGAATGGCATCCTCATCAAATCCGGCGAGGCGCTGGAAACGGCCCGCAAGGTGAAGGTAGTGGTGCTTGACAAGACCGGCACCATCACCGAGGGTAACCCGGCTCTCACCGACCTGGTGCCGGCGCCGGGAATAACGAAAGAGGAGCTTCTCCGTCTCACCGCCTCGGCTGAGAAGGGCTCGGAACATCCCCTGGGTGAGGCGATAGTGCGCCAGGCGGGAGTGGACGGAATTACCCTCGCCGCCCCCGAAGATTTTAAGGCTCTCCCCGGCCGGGGTATTGAGGCAAAGGTGGGGGGTAAGTTGGTCCAGATCGGTAACGCCCTACTCATGTCCAATCTGTCGGTGGATGTCAAAATCCTTGGCGACACCGTGGAAAAACTGGCTGAGGAAGGCAAAACCGCCATGTATGTCGCGATAGACCGCAAGGCGGGAGGCGTGGTAGCGGTGGCGGATGTGGTGAAACCCTCCAGTGCCGCCGCCATTCGGGAATTGCACCGCCAGGGCATGGAAGTGGCGATGCTCACGGGCGACAACCTCCGCACCGCTAACGCTATCGCCCGCCAGGTTGGGATCGACCATGTCCTTGCCGAAGTGTTGCCCCAGGACAAATCGGAGCAGATTAAAAAGCTCCAGGTGGGTGGACGGATAGTGGCCATGGTGGGGGATGGGATAAATGACGCTCCCGCCCTGGTCCAGGCTGATGTCGGAATCGCTATCGGTTCCGGAGCGGATGTCGCCATGGAGTCGGCTGACATAGTCCTGATGCATAGCGACCTTCTGGATGTCTCCACCGCTATCCAACTTAGCCGTAGCACCATCCGTAACATCAAGCAGAATCTCTTCTGGGCCTTTATCTACAACACCCTGGGGATTCCAGTGGCGGCGGGCGTGCTCCACCTTTTCGGCGGACCGCTTCTTAATCCCATCTTAGCCGCTGCCGCCATGTCCCTAAGTTCAGTCTCGGTCCTTACCAACGCTCTACGCCTGAAGCGCTTTCAACCCCACCAGGCCTAGTCCCCTAGAGGAGTAAAACTGTGAAAAAAAATCTTTTCATCCTGTTACTGGCGCTTATAGCTCTGGCCGCTTTCCTCGCTTCGCCACTGTCGCCCTGTCACTAAATTTAGTCTTGGTACTTACCAACACTCTACGCCTGAAGCGCTTTCAACTCCGCCAGGCCTAGTCACTTAGAGGAGTAAAAACTGTGAAAAGAAGCTATTTCATCCTGCTACTGGCTATTCTCGTCATCGCCGCCGTCCTCGCCTTCCGTCCCCCGGACAGCTTGGTGCGGGCCCTGGGAGTTACTGACGTCACCGCCATTTACGCCAAGAGTTCTTTTACCACCCTTCTCTCCCTCCTCCCCGGGGAAGACCTCCCCGGAGGAGAGGGCTGGTATCTCACCGCCCCGGACGGAGCGGCCAAGTTCAGCTGGACCAGCCAGCCAACCACCCCTGCCGCCGACTGTATTCTCCGAGTGTCGGCCGCCCCCTTCCTCGCCGTCGGGCTCGACCCCGCCCGCCTCGCAAGCGACACCTGGCAGGATGGGGAACTGGTGTTCCAGCTTCCGCCCAACCCGCCGGAGTCGGCCAGTCGGCAAGGAGGACCAGCCGCCTCCTTCGCGGAGATCATCGACAGTCACCGGGATAAACTGGCCTACCATTTCCAGCTGGGTCATTACGGGGTTGAGGTGAAGAATGGCAACCTGTTGGAATGGGCGGCGAAACCGGAGAGTAACGGTCTGGACCTGGTTTTTGCCCTCGACCCGCAAGCCCTGTTCCAGGCTGGGGTTGATCGGGACAAACCAGTAGAGGGATGGATCCTGGGCTCTATTTTTGTCCATGACGCCAGCGGGCGTCGGATAGAGGTGGAGAAATACCTCAAGCCCTTCAATCTGATTTGAGGATAGGTAGAGTTTAGTCCCTAGCGGGAGACGGCCGGGGGGGGAAGCGGTGGAGCGGCAATGGTTGACCAGCCGTCATCCCCACCCACCGAATCTGCCGGATTTTCGCTGTCATCCAGGGATTTGATAGGGGACAGGGGACTTCCCGCCGGGGGTGGCGCGCCTGTCGCCCCGGTAGAGGCCGGAGGTGGCGTAGGGGCAGCCGGAGGTGGAACAGTAGCGACCGGAGGCCGCGTCGGCGTAGCGGCAGCCGGAGGTGGAACCGTGGCGGCCGGAGGTGAAACAGGGGCGGCCGGAGGCGGCGTAGGAGCGGCCGCAGGTGGCGTAGCGGCGGCCGGAGGTGGAACAGGGGTGGCTGGAGGCGGAGCCGGGGGTGTGTTTGGCGCCGCCGCCCCAGACCCACGCTGCCGATATTTACCCAGGAGTTCCAGAACACCACGCGCCGCCTGGCTGTCGGGCTGGCCAGGATCGCCAGCCAGGGCCTCCAGGGGAGAAAGACTCCTAACCCCGGCCGCCTGTTGCAGCGTCAGCAGGAGTTTTTCCCGAATCTGGCCATTGGCGTCCAGGGACAGGACAAACATACGCTCCACTTCCGCCAGGGAGGAAGGGAAGCCGCGGACATCCAGGGCGGAAGTGATGGACTCGCGGACAAACAGGGTGCGGGCCCAAAGCGACTGGCCGGTGAAGGCGAGATCGCGGTCGGCGAAATTCCACAGTATGTCCCCGCCCACATCCCGGATGCCGTTGGTCTGTATCACCATTCCCGGCAGGCGCAGACGATAATAATAGGTGACATCGGGAATAGTGTAGATAGGCATGACCGTACCGGTGAGGTAGGCGCCAAAGGCGCGGGGAAAAACCTCGCCCAGTTTTGCCAAATAGGCATTGATAGAACCATGGCGGGCGGTTACCGCCTTCTGCAGGGCGCCTAGAAGCTCTTCACCAGCGCTACCAGACAGCAAACCATCCGAAATCTGCTCACCGCCGGACTGGCGGGGTGGACATATCTCCCTGGCTTTCCGGATAGCGAAAGCCTTCAGGCGCCGGATATTCTCCTGCCACAGGTCGGGGGTGGCCAGGTCGGCCAATTCCAGACCCTCCCGCGCCGCCATTTCCTTGGCGAAAACATACAGCTCGACAAACTCCCCTGGCGAGGTAACTCCACTACGCTTGGCTCGCCGGATGTCCCAGCTGCCGTTGTAAAGCTGGATGAGACGGTTGAGGATGTCACCCCCCAGCCAAGCCTCTAGCCGGGAAAGGTCAAACTTACTTCCATAGCGGGCGTTAAGCACCACCATGACCTCGGGAAGAACCAGCCGGAACAGATCCCGAATAGCGGCGGCGCCATCCTCGCGGCTGACTATGACGTCGGTGATGGTCTCGTCAAAATCGGCGAGGACAAAAAACACCAGGTCAGCCGCCACCCGGAAGGCGAAACGATTACCAGCCAAACGACTAGTACCAGGGGTAAGACGGGTAAGGTCGGGTGGGATATGGTCAAAACTGTCGAAGGCGCCTAGAAAAGCGGCTTTTTCCGGTTGCGCCAGATAGGTGTCGTAAAACTCAGCCGCCGGAAACTGGAAATAATCCCCCAGGCGCGGGCGTTGGGAAGGATAGTTAGGGTCGGGACTGGCTTCAAAACGGATAATCCGTTGGCAAGTGTAGTCAGGAAGTACCACCGTCTCCACGGTGCAGATCACCCGGGGAGAACAGCCGGGAAAGATCAGCCACAACAGACCTAAAAGAAAAAGCCAGTTTTTCCCGCTACCCATGTCTGCCTTATCCCCGTGCGCATTATACCAAGCCAAAAATACCGTTCCCCAGCGCCATCCCCACCGGTTCAAGCCAACTATATTAACCGCTCTTTTTCCTGGCGCAAGTTTTCCCTCCTTCCCCCCCAGGTAAAGCGCTGGCAAAGCCAACCTACCGGCGGCGGGATAGGTCTGGCGGCAATAGGCCAAGTTGTCGCCGAGCTTAAGGACAAGAAGACTAGCTTAACCCGCATGGAGAAGCGTTACTATATTACTCAGCCACGCCTTTACCACCAAAGATTTTGCGAAAAACAACCGGAATCACTTACCCAAGCGCAAGTATTCCAGCAAGAGATGCTTGAAAGTGTATGGCTATAATAACAATTTTCTGTTCCAGACGCTTGCGGTGGAAACGTTTAAGTAACTTGCCGACACGCCTATAGGCGTAACCCCGGGTTAGTCTAAAACACCTGGAGTCAAGGCCGGAAAATCAAGCTGGTGGA
>JAITQC010000111.1 GCA_031289115.1 Planctomycetota bacterium | reverse complement strand
ACTGCACTGTTTTTTAGCCGTCCTTACCGGGAGTAGGAGAGGTGGCGGAATGAAAACACCAACCGAAGTTTTCGTCAATATTTCCCCGAAAGAGTAGGCTTGGTGAATGTCCTACGGATCAAGTTGGCGAAAGTAACTTAGTAATCGACCCGGAAAAAATAGTAATTTTCACCGCCGAGCGCCGTGGCATGGACTTTTTTGTCAAGCAGCCTCGGACTGTTTTACTGGTAACTTGACTCAGTTGTCTTTTTGCTTGAACCTATCCTCTTATTAATCGGTAAATATTTATTTTTCCACAGCGTTTTTTAAATTATATTGTCTTACCCACCAATGAGTTGAGATTTTCTTAAAAGTAAATGGGTTTAGTTGAAAGACTTGGCGTTTTTTGTGTAATTAAAGTCACCGGGTGTGTTATAATTAGCAGTGGTGCCGGTCGACTGATACCTTCCTGCCCTCTCTCTGTCGCGCCATTCTTTCCGGCGCCGGCCCTGTCCCCCGGTTTTGTCAATGGTGTAAATTCAAACCACCTATTCACTCTTTTTCCCGACCAGTGGACAACTTCGCCTTATCCGGCGGGTTGGATCACCACCAGTGTTAAGGTCTGCCGGAGCTGGGTGGTCTAGTGAGTCACTCCCGCCGCCCAAGGGTTTTCTCTTTTCCCCGAGGTAGCAAAACAGGCGCCAAGGAGTAGGGTATGGATTTCCTCGCGCAAATCAAAAACCTCGGTCCGTCGTCTCGGGCTATTCGCCTTAAAAAGCGCCTGCTTAAGGAACCGCATTCTCTTTCCCTGGAACAGGCCCTGATAATCACCGAGGTCTACCAGGAAAATCCGGAAATGCCGGTGGCGACCAAGCGGGCCTTGGCTCTGGCTGAGTCATTAAGGCGGCTGGCGATTCGAATCGAACCGGAGGAGCTGATTGTGGGAAACCCCACCGCCGGGGTGTGGGCGGGGGTGGTTTTTCCCGAGATGGGCGTTAGCTGGATTGACCGCGAACTGGGAGACCTCCCTCGCCGGGCCCCTGACTCCTTTTCCGTGCGCCCAAGTGACATCGCCACCTTCCGCCAGACGATCCTCCCCTTTTGGCAGGGGAAAACCCTGGAGGATAGCGTCCGCTCCGAAGCGGAGGAATTATTGGACCGGATCGCCAGGGTGGTGAAGATAAACCCGAGCGACTACGCCCAGGGCGGTGTTTGTCCTGACGTGGCGACTTGGCTTAGATTTGGCCCACTGGGGTTACGCCACCAGGCCGAAGCCAGATTGAACCTGGCCACGCCGGGAAAACGGGAATTCTACCAGGCGGTGATAACTGTTCTCCAAGCAGCGGAGAGTTACCTGCTGCGTTACGCCGAGCTAGCCACCTCCCTGGCGGCGCGAAACCCGGCCCAGGGGGCCGAACTTAGGGAGAGGGCGCGTATTTGCCAAAAACTCGCTTTCTCTCCGGCGGAAAGCTTCGCCGAGGCAGGACAGTCCCTGTGGTTTCTCTGTGTCCTACTCCAGCTGGAAGGGAGCGCCGCTTCCTTCTCGCCCGGCCGGGCTGACCAATACCTCTATCCCTACCTCCAGGCCGACCTGGCGGCTGGAACCCTCGACTACCCCCAGGCTCTCGAAATAATCGAATGCCTATGTCTTAAATTTAACCAAATAGCCGGTTTAGTTAATTCTCCAACCTCCGGCTCCCCTATCAATTTCACAGTTACCTTGGGTGGCGTCGACAGTTACGGTCAGGACGCCACCAATCCCTTGGCGTTTCTGTTTCTTAAGGCACAGGAGCACCTTGGACTTCCACAACCCTCTCTTTCCGTCCGCCTCCACCACGGGACGCCGGCTGAACTCCTGGACGCCTGCGGCCAGGCGATAATCAGCCGGGGAAGTGGGTCGCTCCCCAGCTTTGACGATGAAACGGTTATTCCCGCCCTCCTGGCTAAGGGAGTAAACCTGATTGACGCCAGAAACTACGCCATTACTGGCGCCGCCAAACCCACTCCCAGCGGCAACCGGTTGTACTGGCCGGGAGCCTCCCGGTTTAACCTTCCTAAAGCTCTGGAACTGGCCCTGAACAACGGGAAATGCCTGGTCACTGGCGACCAACTTGGACCCCGGACTGGGGAGCTCCAGGAGTTACGCACCTACGCCGCCCTGGAGCAGGCTTTCCGCCAGCAGATTGACTTCTTTTTCACCGGCATGTTAAAAGCCATCGACCAACTGGAGGAAATTCACCAACGCCTCCTTCCCACCGCTCTTCTCTCGGCGGTGCTTGACGATTGTCTCACCCAGGGACTAGACGTCACCCGAGGCGGCGCCCGCTACAATTATTCCACTATCCCGGCCATTCCCACCGCCAACATCGCTAACAGCCTGGCGGCCCTGCTTAAGCTGGTCTACCTGGAGCGTAGAGTTCCGGCGAGCTCCATCTTGGTTGCCCTACGGAACAACTTCTCCGGTCAGGAAGAACTACGGCAAAAGCTTCTTCTCCAGGTCCCGAAATATGGTAACGCCGTGGCCTGGGTGGAGGACATCGCCAAGCAGTGGAGTAGTTATTTCACCGGCAAGTTTAGCGACCGCACCAACCCGCGGGGTGGGCCATACCACGTTTTTTACGGCCGGGGGCCTGCCCTGGCGTCCATGGGGTCTGAGGTTGGGGCGACTCCGGATGGCCGGCTTTCCCAAGACCCCCTGGCTGACCCTAGCCCGGTGGATACGCGTAGCCTTGCCCTCGCCAGTTACACCTCCCTCCCTTACCCGGAGCCGGCGAGCGATTCTCGTTTTACCCCGGTTTCGCTTCCCAGCCAGGCGGCTTTAGTCGGACAGGAGTTAACCCTGTCACCCTGGGTGAATAAGCCCTTGACCAAGAGGCGCGGCAAACCTATCCCTTCCGGGCGGGTTAAGATAGCGCATAAGCCATAGGCGTCCTGGTGGCGGTTATGGTGGAGTGGGTTGTAGAACTTGTTGAATTGGCGCGGCAACACCGTGTTTTTGCCGGTGGAGTGGCGGCGTAGTCAAGTCCCGAGGTGATGCACTAACCCCCGTAAACGAATCAACCCGGCTCAATGCCGGGTTGATTCGCTTCTGTAATCCCCCGCCTTCCGGCGGGGAGGTGGAGGTCAATTCCCTATTGCCTTACCCGGAGTAAAAGACGACTATGGGTGGCTTGATGCTGGCGGGTTTTCCCGCCACCTGTCCCAGTCGCCCCGGGTAGTCACAACCAAAAAAACCTCTGGTGAAAAAGCTTAGCCTTCACCAGGTGGCTGGGCCGGGACGTAAACCCTTGTCTACTCCACGGCCATAAGGATGACCCAATGCCAAATGGACAACGCCGGCGAGTGGTGGCGATGACGCTTGGCTCGTTCCTGGCCTTTTTCATCCTGGGTTTGGTCGATGTCCTCAAGGGTTCGACCATTTCCGCCGTTTTGTCTGACCAGCAATTCAGTTACACCCAGGGCGGTTTTATCGTCATGTCCTCCTATCTGGGGTTTGTGGTAGCCACCCTGGCCGGTGGTTTCCTTGCCGACCGGATTGGGAAAAAATCCATTCTCATCCTGGCGGCGCTTTTTTTCCTGTCCGGTATCGCCAGTTACGCGGTAGCCGAGAGTTATTACCTGTTTCTGGTGGCTTTTTTCGGAGTCGGTTTCGCCTGCGGTTTGGACGAGATCGGCAGTAACTACATCATCCTTGATATCCACCGCCGTCGTCCCGCCCTTTATGTAAACCTCCTGACCGCCTTTTACGGGGTTGGCTCAATGCTGGCTCCCCTCTATACCTTCTACCTGTTCCGGTTAGAGCTAGGTTGGCGGGAGGTCTACCTGTATTGTCTGCCCGCCCCCTTCATCCTCCTGGTCTTTTTCCTGATCGCTCCCTACCCTCGCCTGGCGGGTAGCGAATCCCACCGCCTGGATTACCGGGAACTGGCGAAAACCGCCTTTACCGGTGGCATGTGCTGGCTGTATGTGCTTTGTTTCGCCTATGTGGCTGTCGAAGTCTGTATCGGCACCTGGCTAGTGGAATACCTGTGGGTGGCGCGGGGCATGCCACTCCAGGACGGCGCCACTTGGCTGGCTGTCTATTACGGGGGTATATTGGCGGGACGCCTGTCGGGCGGCTTCCTTGTCGAACGGGTCGGTTATGTCAAAAGCCTGGTTATCACCGTGGCGCTTTGCACTCTGTGCATTCTGACTGGTATTTTTGGCCCTTCTGGACTAGCTTTTCTACTACCTGGGAGCGGGTTTTTCCTTTCCATCATCCTCCCCACCGCCACCGCCCTGGTCTCCACCCTGGTCCAGCGTAACCTGGGAGCGGTGCTGGGACTCTTTTTCTGCTGCATTGGCTTGGGCGGCATGGTTGGACCGTGGCTAGCGGGCTGGGTGAGCGACTGGCTGGGTCTAGTCGCGGGTTTAAGCACCGCCGTCTTTTTCTGCCTGGTGATGCTGTTTTCCCTGTATAAAATCCGCCAGGCCTTGAACCGGGCGGCTACGCGCCACTGACCTCTACCCGGGACACCTGGGTTCGCCACCTCTTCTGGCTGGCGGAGCCTGTCCCGCAGAGCGTAAACAAGCGACCCTTTCTCAGTGTCTGGGAAAGGGTCGCTTGTTTGGCGCCTAGGGGAGGGGGGAGGGTCAATTCACC
>JAITQC010000045.1 GCA_031289115.1 Planctomycetota bacterium | reverse complement strand
AAATGCGAGTTGGCGAAGAAAAGCGACTCCTCAGCGGAGAAGCCGTTTTCCAGCCGGGTGCCCTCCCCCACCAGACAGTTTTCCAGGCTTACCCCGCCCTGAGTGTGGGAGGAGCGCTGAAACACCACTCGCCGGGCTGTCACGCCCGCCCCTAGACACGCCGGCGAAGCCAGGGAACTAGCGACATAGCAGTCGAAAAGTTCCGCTACTCCGTCCAGTCGCGCCCCTTCTTCCAGGTAGATGTTACTGAGTCTTCCCGACCGCTCCACCCGGGCCCCCGGCCCTACCCAGGAGCAGTCGGAAGCGAGGCTTGTCCAGTCCCGGGCCATTAACTCCCGTAACGCTTCCGCCTCCCGCCGTCCCCGGCGCCGGCAGAGGATATGGGCGAGAGTGGCGGAAAGACGGCGCCAGAGGGGGACAGAGCGCGTCCCGTCCTCGGAAAGCACTTTCACCTCCTGGCCGTTGGCGAAATGACTCTCCCCTTCGCCAGCCAAGAGTCCCACCCGGTTGACCCAGGCACCCTTTCCCACCCGGACATTGACCAGGTCGGAATGGCGGACCAGTGAATCGTCAGCCAGGCTCACATTGTGGAGGGAGGAGAAAAAAACCCCGGTCGGCCGCGTGCGGCCACCGAGGTCTGGTAATTCAGCGTTAAACACACCCAGTTCAACCCAGCCGGAAAACTCCACCTCCCGCAAGCGTCCTTGGACAGCGAAGGCCGGCGCCACCCGCACTTGCGACCAATCCGCCGAGCGGCAACCCGCAGCGCTAAGTTCTCCGATCTCGGCCGGAGCAAGAGGACGCAGATCCATTAACGGCTCCCGCCCGTCCTAGCGCCCACGCCGGGAAAGCACTTCCCGCTCGTATTTCTTGACTTCCGGGAGCCAGTCGCCGCCGGCCGGAACATTTTGCCGGAGGCAGAAGTGGTCCCATACCGCCGACCAGGGCAAGGCTTTCGCCTCTTCCATGAGGGAGATGCGGGTGGTGTAATCCAGGATGTTTTCCGCGTCCCGCATGGGCTGCCAGGGTTCCAGGAGAGCGATAAGAAGCGCCTTCTGGGCGCTACGCACGCCAATGGTCCAGGCCGCCAGACGGTTGACGCTGGCGTCAAAGAAATCGGTCCCGAAGAAGGTGCGGGAGAGAAAACCGCCCCGCACCAATTCCCGCGCCATGTCCACCACGTCTTCGCCAAGAAGAAGGATATGGTCGGAGTCCCAGCGGATACCCCGGGTGAGGTGGAGAAGGAGCTGGGAGTTAAAGAGGAAATAGGACGACAACTTGTCGGCGATCGTTTCAGTGGGGTGGAAATGCCCGTTGTCGTAGGTCAGCATGATTTTACGGGACTGGGCGTAACCCAGGTAAAACTCGTGCGAACCGGGGACAAAAGTCTCGGTCCCGATCCCAAAGAGCTTCGGCTCCACCGCGTCCAAGAGTTGGTTCGCCGGAAACTTGTCGCTAAAGGTGGCGTCCAGGCTTTCCACCAGGCGTTGGCGGAAGGCAAGACGGTCGGCCGGGTTGTCCTTGAGACCGTCCTGGATCCACAGGTTGCAGGTGCTGGGACTCTTTTGCGCCGCTCCGAAAGCAGCCGCCACCCGCCGGGTAGCCCGTCCGTGCTCAATCCAAAACTGGCGGATAGCCGGATCGGGATGGGTGAGAGTCAGGCCGGAGTTAGCTTTGGGGTGGTCAAAATAAGTCTGGTTCATGTCGAGCAGGACGTCCTTCTCCCGGCCCCAGTCAATCCAGCTCTGGAAGTGCTCGGGGGCGATGGCGTCCCGGTCGACCTTGCCCTTGGCGTCCAGATAGATGGCATGGAGGGCCAGACGGTGGTGGCCGGGGAGGAGGGAAAGCACCTTCTCGACATCGGCCCGAAATTCCCCGATGTTGGTGGCTTTGCCGGGATAACTGCCGGTGACGGTGTTTCCCGCCACCACGCCGCCTTCGCGGATTTCGAAACCCCGGATATCGTCTCCCTGCCAGCAATGAATGCTTAGGCGGATCTTTGCCAGTTCCGTCAGGGCCGCCTCAACGTCCACTCCCGCTTCAGCGTAGATTTCCTTGGCGAGGGCGAAAGCTTTTTCCACCTGTTCAGTCTTCGGCATAGCTTGATTCCCCTTTTGAAGATACGTACACTAGTTCCGCCGCTAACCCCACTAACCTCTCCCTACAGGCAGGGACTCACTTGCCCGCCAAACAGTCAAGAATAACCTTGGCCATTTCGCTAATCGGAACCAGGCGTTCCGCCCCGCCCCGCTTGTAAGCCTCGTTAGGCATCCCGAAGACCACCGAAGTCGCCTCGTCCTGGGCGAAACAACGGGCGCCGGTGCCGCGTAGCTCCTTCATCGAATCGGCACCGTCCGCTCCCATGCCGGTAAGAATGACTCCTATCGCGCTATTCCCCACCACTTTGGCCACCGAGGACATGGTAGTGTTTACCGATGGCGCGTGGCCGTTTTCAGAGGGTTCCTCGACAATGTTGACAGCGAAACCGCCTCCGGCGTTTTCCCGCACCCGCATCTGCTTGCCGCCAGGCGCCACCAGGATGCGTCCCTGGAGAATGGTGTCGCCGTCCTCCGCTTCCTTCGCCTTCATGGCGGTCTCCGAACCAAGGCGGTTGGCGAAAAGCCGGGTAAACCCTCCCGGCATGTGCTGCACCACCAGGACTCCGGGGGTTTGGGCAGGAAAGCGGGTGACCACTTCCCGCACCGCCTCGGTGCCGCCAGTGGAGGCGCCAATGATAATGACTTTATTGGACAAGCGGGTCGCCGGCTCGACAGAGTTGGCCGCCGCCACCCGGTCAATGACGTCCTGTTTGTTCACCACCTGGGTGACGCCACTGGGGGAGGTTTTGAAACGCAGGAGCTTGGCGTTGGAGGCGATCTTGATCTTGACGATGAGTTCGCTCAGGAGGTCTTCCATGCCATTGGTGAGGTTGGCTTTGGGCTTGGCCACGAAATCCACCGCCCCTAGGGAAAGGGCGTCCATGGTCAATTGCTTTCCTTTTTCGGTCAGGGCCGACACCATAACCACCGGCAGGGGATACTGGGGCATCAGGCGGCGGAGAAACTCCAGCCCGTTCATGCGTGGCATTTCAACATCCAGGGTCATGACATCCGGTTTGAGGACGGGGATTTTCTCCCCCGCCTCGAAGGGGTCAGCCGCCGTACCCACCACCTCCAAGGCAGGATCGGCGGAAAGACCAGCCGAGAGAATATCCCGCACCAGAGCAGAGTCGTCGACTATAATAACTCGGATTGGCTTTGACATGTCACTCTTTCCTCATTTGATAAACAGAAGGCGCCACGTATAGGCAGTTGTCTCCGAGTCCCGGCACTGACTCGGAATGCCCGATAAATAGATAGCCCCCTGGTCGCAGGGTGTTGCAGAGCTTGTCTACCAGCGAGATACGCGTCTCAAGGTCAAAGTATATCATAACATTGCGGCAAAAAACAATATCAAAGGGCAGGCGCATGGGATAAGAGGCGTTCATGAGATTGAGGCGGCGAAAAGTGACTTCCTGTCGCATCGTCTCGCGCACCGCAAAATCACCCCCCTCCTGGCGCTCAAAAAACTCCAGCTGGTAGTCAGGTGGCACTGACTCCAGGCGGGAAGCGGGATAAAGGCCGGTTTTGGCCTTGGCGAGAGCGCGGGCCGAGATGTCAGTGGCGAGTATCCCGGCTTTCCAGTTCTTGTACTCTCCTCCCAAGAAACGCATGATGCAAAAGAGTAAAGTATAGGCTTCCTCGCCAGTGGAGCAAGCGGCGCACCAGACCCGGAGGTCACGGTTGCCGGTGAGCTCTTTCTCCCGGATGATTTCCGGGAGGATAGTCTGGGTAAGAAGTTTGAAATGGACGTCTTCCCGGAAAAAAGAGGTGTGGTTGGTAGACACATGGTTGGCCAGTTCGGACATCATGTTGCCGCTCTGGTCAGAAGTTACCGCCTGCAGGTACTGGTCGTAGTTGGCAAAACCATATTTCTTCATGATCGGCTGGATGCGAGTGGTGATAAGGGGAAGCTTCTCTTTGGTGACTTTGATGCCGAAATAGTCGTAGATGATCTTGGCTAGAACTACGAAGTTGTGAATGGGCATTAATTTAAGTTCGACACTCTCCAGCTCGAACTTGTTTATCGATTGGAGGTCACCCGGCTGAAACGGGGGAATAAAATTTTCATTCATGATTGTCGCCCCAAGGTTGAACCCCCACCCAGCCGGGGGTACCAGGCGTCGGCAGAAAGGACGTCGGTGACCTTGGCCACCACACTTTCACCAGTGGCAGTGTAGAAAACCAAACGACGGGCGTAACGTCCACCAATATCAGTACCCGCCACCCTCACTCCTAGCTTAGTCAATATTTCCAACCCGGCGCGGAGATTCAACCCACCCCGCCCGAATTCGTTGCTCGCCACCTCTGGATTGTCGGAACCACCATAAACAAAAGTTTCCAGGCGGTCCAACCGGCTTCCGGCCTGGATAAACATGTTAAGGAGTTCCACCAGGGCGGGGGCGGCAAAAATACTGGTGCTTTCACTCCCCATCCGGCGGGGGTGGAGATAGTGGCCCATGCCGCCAAGGGAGCGCTGGCGGTCGAACATGGTCACGACCACCCCACTCGCCACCTGGGTGCAGAGACGGGCCGGACTCGCCGGCAGACATAGATATCCAGGATCCATCATAACTAGGCGACTGACGGGAAGCGGCATGTGTTCAGCATTGTCCACGTGGGGGATAAACCTCCTCCGGCCGGGAAACCTACCCGGGCACTGGGAGGGTAAACCCCATGATACGCAAAGACATTTTTCTTTCAATATAAGTTGGTAAAAAATAGGTCCGGACGAAGTGGAGACAGCAAAACTAACGGAGGGGGACATCCCTACTCGATGACGATTTTACCTTCCAGCATCCGCTCCACCCGGGGCCAGAGGGCATCCATATAGCCAGGAATGGGGCCACAAATTTCCGGCCAGTACCTTAGCGCCAGCACCAGCAACACCAGCAAACCGAAGAGAATTAGGAAAAACCAGCTGAGTATCTTTCCCTGGCGGCGGCGGCGAATACGCTTGCTGATCGGCCGGGGGTGCATCCTTCCTCTGTCCCAGGCCAAGACACTGGGGATGTCGGTAAGACTGGTTACCGGACCCTGAAGCAGGCGAACAAGAAGGGTGGCGGCGTGGTCGCGCTGGGTGGGGTGGAGCTCCGGATCCTTGCGGGCGGATTCAAGATGGCGTATCGCCTCGGCCGCCTGGCCCAATTTGGCGTGGGCGACTCCCCGGTAGTACAATATCTCCCCCGTCACCTCGCTTTTCGGAAGCGACTGGAGAAGAGACATGGCGCCGGCGAAGTTACCCAACTCCATAAAAGCGCGAATCATGATAAGGCGAATTTCAGGAAGGGTGGGATAACGCTCCAGCACCAACTGGGCTATTTCCAAAGCCTTCCCCGGTTCCCCCTTGTCCAGGTGGTTGCCGGCGAGGTGGATATGTTTCAACACTTCCGGGGGGATGTGGCGCTCGCGCCGATCCTGGATCAGGCGAGTGTTGGCTTCGCTGTCCGAAATTGGTTGAAGCATTTCCTTGGGACTGGCCGCCCCGACAAAACCCAGGTGGCGGGCCTCGCGCCGGGACACCGGTTCGCCCGGCACCTCGTCAACCGCATCGTCATCGACCTGACCAGGGTCAATCCCAGCCTTCCCCCGCTGACTGATGCGCATCCGCTTACTTTTCTTGTTCGCCATCCTTGACCTCCGTCCAATCCGACCTTAGTAAATCCACTCCGGGTCACCGGAAGAGTCGGGTCTGACTTGCCGCTTCTTTGACCGCTTTCGCCCCCCAGGTCCACCCCCCGGGTATTCTCTAGCGTCTTCCCCTCCCCCGGTGCCCCGGGAACCTAGGCGAAGCGGGACTTCGCCCCCAGAATCCCGGCCAGGAGACGCCCCACCCGCTTGGTCTCCACTAGGAACGCGTCGTGCCCGTATTGACTAGGGATGTCAGCGTAGGTCACCGGCCGGCCGGTACGGGTTATCGCATGCACCAGTTCCCGGCAACCCTCGGGAGTGTAAAGCCAGTCGGTGGAGAAACTGGCGACCAGGATTTCCGAGCGCAGGCGCCGGCAGGCGGCGGCCAGGTCACCCTCCCCCCAGCGTTCAGCCGCATCATAGTAGTCCATCGCCCGGGAGACAAAGAGGTAGGAATTGGCGTCAAAGCGTTCGACAAAGGACTTGCCCTGGTGGTTGAGATAGCTTTCCACCGCGAACTCGACGTCGAAACTGAAATCCGGCTTGATCTTGTTCTGGAGACGACGGCCAAACTTCAGGTCCATGCCCTCTTCCGAAAGATAGGTGATGTGGGCCAGCATTCTGGCCGCCGCCAGACCGTGTTCCGGCCCGGCGGAACGGTAATAGTCGCCGTTATGGAAGTTGGGGTCGCTCTTGATGGAATAGCGACCCACTGAGTTAAAAGCCAGCCCCTGGGTAGAGAGACGAGCGCTAGCGGCCAGCACTATGGCTTTCCCCACCCGTTCCGGGTAGGCAAGCGCCCACTCCAGCGCCTGTTGGCCGCCCAGGGACCCGCCCACCACGGCGTAGAGTCTCTCAATCCCCAGTTGGTCGAGAAGAAGGGACTGGAGGCGGACCCAGTCGCCGACCGTCACCACGGGAAAAGTTAGGCCATAGGGCCGGTTGGTTTCGGGATTGATGTCAGCCGGACCGGTGGTGCCGTAGCAAGAACCGAGGACGTTGGAGCAGATCACGAAGAAACGCTTAGTGTCGATGGGTTTCCCGGGACCAATCATGGTGTCCCACCAGCCCGGTTTTTTCCGGCGGTAGGAGCGGGGGGGCGAATAACCATCCTTGCGGACCATATAACGCCCGGAGGTTGTTTTCTGCACCGCCGTCTGGTCCCAGCCGGCGGCGTGGGCGTCGCCGGAGAGGGCGTGGGTGATCAAGACAACGTTATCAGCCCCAGCGGCGAGCTCGCCATAGGTCTCATACTCCACCTCGATATGGGAGAGTTCACCTCCGGTCTCCAGGTGAAAGGGGTTTTCCGAACTAGCCAGGCAAATCTTCTGGGGTATCACCCAGCCAACAGAACCCGGAAAATCCTGGGAATCGCCACCGGGCAGGAAGGGGGTAGTCATAGGCTCTCTACTAAGGTAAAAAAAGCGTTAACGCCGGAGAAAACACACCGACAACGGATAAAAACTACCCGGAATCCCCTCCCCCACCGGGTTATAGCGCTTGCCCCAGGGCGGTGGCAAGAAAAAATATACTTCTATTAAAACAGATTTTTTCCCGGTTGTCCACCATACATCCTCAAGTAGCGAGGATATAGGCCAGATATTCCTCTGGCAGGCCATAAGCGTGGCTCACGGCCTGGTCCAGCTGGTCGCGGGCGGCAACGATATCCTTTCCCTCTGCCACCCGCTTTTGGCATTCCCGGGCCGCCGCCGCCAGGGCCCCCGCCGCCGGAGTATCCGGATCGGGTACTGGCAAGTCCCGCATTTCGTTAAGATTAATATTGTTATTGGCGCTAAGGGCGCGGAAAAGCCAGTCCAGTAGCCGTGAATTCAGAAGGCCCAGGAGAAAATCCAGACTAACTCCAGGCTGGGGATAAAATACGTTCAGGCTGTTACCTGCGTAAACTCCAGCCGGAAGGAGAGCCGCCACCAGCCGGGGGCGACTGGCGATATTACGGATGCCAAGCTGCGCCACCCGGGGTGTGTCGCAAAATACACTCCTCCCCCGCCCCCGAAGACTGGCGAAGCACTCGGGATCGAGAAAGCGGTTCCGGGCGGGAAGCGGGGCAAGATCAACCCTAAAGGGCGAGAGGTGTTCTCCCCGGGCCAAAAGACAGGGGGTCGGTTCGCTCCGGATAGCCTCCCGGTAAATCGTCTGGTCAACCTCGCCCACGCGTGACTTAGCCACCTCCGTCAGTCGCCGGCGGACGTTTTTCCGGAACCAGGCGAATATCTCGATTCCCCGGGGTTCGAGGGCGGGGAGCGATAGTCTGGGAGAAAAACTGGCGAGATCGGCAAAACTAAGTTTGACTGGCTCCCCGCCTCCCGAGCGGAGGTGGATTGGTCCAGCCGGGCCACTGTCTTTCACCGCTCGAAAAATCGTCACCGCCTGGTTTACGCCAGGAAAGGCTTTCTCCGCTTCGGAAATGATAAACCAGTAGTCCGCCCCGTGTTCGCCAATAAGCCGGCGGCGTAAGGGAGCGGCCGAGGCGTCCCGGGTGATAGACAGGGGCACCACCAGGGACAGCACGCCCCCCGGGCGTAGGACTGCCAGCGACCGCTCGATAAAACAGCGGTAGAGGTTGATCTGCCCTTTAAGGGAATCCTGGTAGAAGCCAGAGGCGCGTAGGGCCGCCGCCAGGCGGCTGCCTTCACCCTGGCGAAAACCAGTGAGGACCTCATAGGGGGGGTTGCCGAGGACCACCGCGAAGCCGGGGTTGACGCCAGGAAAAGCCTGGATCCAGTCGAGTGAACCGGGGGGGGTGACTGAGTTTTTCTGGTTCCAGACTGGGCCAAGGAGCGAGTCAGCGCAGGGGAAATTCTGGCAGGCGGGGATAAACTCCTGTCCCCCTCCGGAAAGGTCGAGCCAGAGGAGGGAACGAGCGAGGAAAACCGCGAAAGGATCCTTGTCCACCCCGTAGAGGGCGGCGCTGGCCCAGCGCTGAAAGTCACCGGGGTCGGGGTGAAAACGTTTTCGCGCTTGTTCTAAAAGGCGGAGCAAAAAAAAACCGCAGCCAAGGGCTGGGTCGACCAGGGTGGGTGGAGTAGAGGTTGCAAAGGAAAAACCGGCGGGGAATATCTGGTCCCAGACTAGGTTGAGGATATGGTCAATAACCGGGACGGGAGTGTAGAAACGGCCTTCCTTCCGAGCCGCCACTACGCCAGTCCCGGCGTCCCTGAGCCGGGACAGGTGGTCGCCAATGTCGCGGGGAGCGAAAGACGCCGCCGGGGACAAATCCCCGGCGGCGTCCCAGTCTGGAAAATCCGCCCATCCCGGTCCAAGGTCAGAGGCAAACTCTGCTAGACGAGTGGGAATGTTTTTCGGGGGGAGGGACAAACGCCGGGCGGCCTGGCTTAACACCCCAACCATACCGCGGAGCAATTCAGGTGGGACGCCAGGGTCGCTTGCCGGGGTCACCGGAGGACGCCTCCCGGCCCCAGGCGGCAAGGTCAATACTCCTGCTTCAACAGCATGTCCTTCACCTTCATCAGGCGGGCCCGGCTTGAACGTTCCGCTTCTTCCAACTTGGAGGCGATTTCCTTGATGGCGGCGCGTTGCTGGGGAATAAGGACATACTCCAAGGCGTTAACCCGTCGCCGGGTCTTCTCGATCTCGTCAGCCATCCGGATTACCGCCTCCTCCTTGGAGGCGAGTTCCAGGAGAGTGGGGAAGAGGTCGCGCAGGCTAGCGGCGGCCTGGTCAAAATCACTGGTGGTGGCGAGGGTGCTGTAGGACGGGCGAAGTTCAAAACCCAGGAGGTTGACCTCGGGGTAGCCAACGCTCATGACGCTTTTACGCTCAACCGCCACTTCCAGAGTGGCGTCACACTCCTCCAGAGCAGTGGTTATCGCCTCTTCGCCAGAAATACCCTCTGCCAAGAGAAAGAGGTTTAGGGTGGCGGGAAGCTCCTGGTCCACCCGATCCCGCAACCGCGAATATACCTGCACCAGTTCCATGAAAGCCTGCACCAACCCCTCCAGCTTGTCCTTGAGAAGTTTGTGGCCACGCCGGGACATTACCAAGCGTTTCTTGAGGCGGAGAAGCTGCATGCGGGTAGCGTTGACGCGTATTTTCGCCATGATGGGCTTTCCTTAAGCCGGTACCGGGTGGCGGGCGTTACGCCCCGGCCAACCGGTTTCACCTCCGGGGAAGCTAGAGATCAGTCGCCTCGACATAATACTGTTCGACAAACTCGGGGCGGATACGTTTAAGTTCCGCCCTAGGTAGAACGCCCAGAAGGCGCCAACCCAGGTCGAGGTTGGCCTCGATCTCGCGATTCTCGTTTTCCCCCTGGGTGATAAACTGGGCCTCAAAGCGTTTGGAAAACTCCATGTAGCGTAGGTCAAGGGGAGATAGGGCGGATTCGCCCAGCACCACCGCCAGTTCCTGGGCGTTTTTACCCCGGGCGTAAGCGGCGTAAAGTTGATTCATCACCCCGGCGTGGTCAGGGCGGGTTTTCCCCTTGCCAATACCCTTGTCTTTCAGCCGGGAAAGGCTGGGCAGGACATCCACCGGAGGATAGATGCCCTCGGCGTGGAAGGAACGGCCGAGGATAATCTGTCCCTCGGTGATGTAGCCGGTAAGGTCGGGAACCGGGTGGGTCTTGTCGTCTTCAGGCATGGTGAGAATGGGAATTTGGGTTATGGAGCCATCCTTGCCCTTCAGGCGGCCCGCCCGTTCGTAAATGGTGGCTAAGTCGGTGTAAAGGTAACCGGGATAGCCGCGGCGGCTAGGGACTTCCTTACGGGCGGCTGAAATCTCCCGTAGCGCCTCGCAGTAGTTGGTTAGATCGGTGAGAATGACCAGGATGTGCATGCCTAGTTCATAAGCCAGGTATTCAGCAGTGGTCAGGGCCAGACGCGGAATAGAGATGCGTTCGATTGCCGGATCGTTGGCCAGGTTAATAAACATCACCGACCGTTCCAGGGCGCCGGTGCGGCGGAAGTCTTCGATGAAGAAATTGGACTCCTCGAAGGTGATGCCCATGGCGGCGAAAACCACGCCGAATTTCTCTCCCGACTTCTTCACCGTCGCCTGGCGGGCGATCTGGGCCGCCATGCGGTTGTGGGGCATGCCGGAACCGGAGAACACTGGCAGTTTTTGGCCGCGCACCAAGGGATTAAGGACGTCAATGGTGGAGATCCCGGTCTGGATGAATTCGTTGGGGAAATTCCGGGCGTAAGGGTTCATGGGGACGCCGTTGATGTTGGTGTATTTCTCAGGAATGATGGCGGGACCGCCATCGGTTAGCCGTCCGAAGCCGTCGAAGACTCGTCCCACCATGTCGGGGGAAAGGCCAATCTCCTGGCCTTTGGCCGTGAACCTGACCCGGGCGGAACCTGGATCCAGGTTGCTGGTGCCTTCAAAAACCTGGATGAGGGCGCGGTCTTCCTGGGTCTCCAAAACCTTTCCCCGCCGGATCGACCCGTCGGGAAGAAGAATTTCGGCGATTTCGCCGTAGCCGATTCCCTTGACACCGCCGACAAACACCAGGGGGCCGACGATGTTACGGATGGTACGGAATTCCTTGGCTGCTGCTTGGCTTGTGGCTGCGGTGGACATGACTTTTCCTCTGTTTGCTGCCCGTGGTTACGGAAAAACCCGAATTCCCGGCCGGGTAACCCTTCACCCGGATTGGACCGGAAGCCAACCCTTAGGCTCCAGTCACTTGTTGGCGTTTCTCGCCGCCGCCTCCAAGGCGTCCTCAATTTTCTTCCTGAGGTCGGCGAAACGGCTATCCAAGTCCTTCTCCGGAATAAGCTTGGCCCGGGAGATGTCCTCCGTCACCGGCAGGTTAAGGAAGGGAGCGAGGTCCAGACCGCCGGCCAGGCGCTTCTCAATCCCTTGATGGAAGGCAAGGATGGTCTCCAGCATCAGGGCTTGTTTTCTTAGGGAACTGAAGGTGTCTACGTCATCAAAAGCGCTTTGGTTGAGGTAGTCCTCCCGGATTAGCCGGGCTGACTCTAGGATCAGCCGGTCGGCTGAACCCAGGGAGTCAAGTCCTACCAGCCGCACCAGTTCCTGGAGGTCGGCCTCTTTTTTCAGGAGAATCATGGCCTGACGGCGGTTTTTGGACCAGGTGGCGTGCACCTCGGCGTCATACCAGGGGTCGGTTACATCGAGATAGAGGGAGTAGCTGGAAAGCCAGTTGATGGCGGGAAAGTGGCGCTGGAAGGCGAGCTGGTCGTCCAGGCCCCAGAACACTTTGGTGACGCGTAGCGTCGACTGGGTGACTGGTTCCGAAAGGTCGCCGCCCGCCGGGGAGACCGCTCCGATGATGGTTACCGAACTCTCGCGGCCGTCTTTTCCCAGAGCAATCACCAGTCCGGCCCGTTCATAGAAGGCGGCCAGACGACTCGCCAGATAGGCGGGGTAACCTTCGTCACCCGGCATTTCTTCCAGGCGTCCGGACATTTCCCGCATCGCCTCGGCCCAGCGGCTAGTGGAGTCAGCCATTAGCGCCACCGAGAAACCTTGGTCGCGGTAGTACTCGGCCATGGTGATGCCGGTGAAAACGGAAGCTTCCCGAGCCGCCACTGGCATGTTGGAGGTGTTGGCCACTAGAACCGTCCGCTCCATAATCGGGCGGCCGGATTTGGGGTCGGTGAGCTCGGGGAATTCCAGGAGCACGTCGGTCATTTCGTTGCCGCGTTCGCCGCAGCCGATGAAAATGACAATGTCGGCGTCGGCCCATTTGGCCAGCTGGTGCTGAACCACTGTCTTGCCACTGCCAAAAGGCCCAGGGACGCAGGCGGTGCCGCCCTTGGCCACCGGGAAAAGGGTGTCGATGATACGTTGACCAGTAAGCAGGGGTTTCACTGGCGGGAGTTTGTGGTTAATCGGCCGGGGTATACGGACGGGCCATTTCTGGAGCATGGTGATAGTGTGACTTACCCCCTGGGCGTCCTTGATCACCGCCACCTTTTCCTCCACCGTGAAGGAACCCGCCTTGATTTCCGTGACTTTACCAGCCAGGCCGGGAGGAAGGAGGACCTTGTGGGTAATCAGCGCCGTTTCCGGAACCGTGCCCAGAATATCCCCAGCCTCCACCTCTGTCCCCACGGCGACCACCGGGGTGAAGTCCCACTTTTTCTCCCGGTCGAGGGCCGGCGACTCTGCCCCACGCACGATAAACTCGCCGTAGGTCGCCATCAGCTTGTCGAGGGGTCGCTGCACCCCGTCATAAATCGACTTAAGTAGGCCAGGTCCGAGTTCTGCCGAAAGAGGCACTCCGGTAGGCACCACCGGTTGACCCGGGGCGATGTCCTCCGTCTCCTCATAAACCTGGATCGAATACTGGTCACCGCGGATTTCGATAATCTCACCGAAGAGGCCGAGGACACCCACCTTGACCATTTCAAACATCCGGGAACCCGAGAGTCCTCTAGCCACCACCAGGGGGCCACTAACCTTAATAATAGTTCCGTTTGAACGCTCGCTGGCCATCGCGAAGCCCTTCCTTAAAAAAATTGCGAAATTAAATCTTCCTCGCCTTTCCCGCCGTCCGGAGGACGGGGTCAGTCGCGGTTTTTCCCCATAAGGTCTACCCCGATTGAGCGGGCCACCAACTGCCGCACCAATTCCCGCTGCCGCCCGATTGGACCGTTGGCGGAAGGGAGAGTCAGGACTACCACCGCCGTACCCTCGCGGGCAGTGCGGATTTCAGCGGCGCATTCGGCGGCCAGATCCTCCGGGAGCATCACCAGTGTCTCGGTTTCGCCCGCCAGGATATCCCGGAAGGCTTGGCGTAAGGCGTCTGGCTCTTCGACCGCCATTAATTCCACTCCCACCGCCCGGAAAGGGAGGATGGCGGCACGTTTACCCATGGCGATAACCCTAGGCATATTCCCTCCTCAGGCGCAAAATCGTGGTGGGACGGTCAATCGCGTTGACAACAGCGCCCAGGGAGAGCTCAAGGTTGACCAACTCCACTTCGATAGCCACCAGATAAGACAGGGCGCGCTCCGCCCCGAAGGGCACCTGGCGGCAGGCGAGGACAATGTCATGTAGACTGTCCACCGCCACCGCGTCAACGTCCGCCTTGAGCCGCGCCGCATCCGCCCGTTCCAGGGCGGCGGCGGTGGTAGTGGACAGCCGGCGGTAAACCGCGCTCCGGGGGTCGTTCTCCGCCGCTAGAACCGACTGGGCAAACTCGCCGCCGGAACCAAGGACGTACCAGTTTCTCACCATCTCTTCCGACGCCCCGTTGTGGCGCACCCTAAGAATTCCCCCCCAGGCGGTAAGGATAGCGCGGTCGGACATATAGGCGCGGGCCAGCCGCTCCGGCATCCGTTTCGCCACCGCCAGCATCAGGGTGCAGGCGGCAGAGTCTAGATAAAGAGAGCGTTCCATGGGACTCACCGCCTGAGGCGAGGTTTTTCTCCCCAGCATCCGCCGGTGTTCCCCCAGGCTATCCGCCAGTTCCGCCCCGCCAGCGAAGAGAGGAAAAAGCTCCTCCAGGTCGCCTAGAGATGGGTTGGTCTGTTTAGACAAACGGTTGAACAAGGTGCGGAATGAGCGGAAGCGCTCGGCGATGCCAAAATAGTTTTCCAAAAGATGCGGCGGTGAAAGGCGGAAAATTTCCGCCCGCACCTCTTTAAGGCGGGCGTCCAGGATACTGCTGGCGGAAGAAAGCGAGTTGTCGTCAGGGAAAAAAGGCCGGTAGACCGCTTTACCCAGGGCCGCCCTCGCCCCGGCTCTGTCGTCAGCCGCCAGGACTGAGCTGAAAAACGACCGCGGGAGAAGCTCCGACTCCAGCGTCGCCACCTTGCCGCTGACAAAAGTCCAAGCGGCTGGTCGACGCACAGGGCGGATCGATTCCAGGCTAGTGGGCATCTGTACTACCTTTGCTACCAAAGAAAAAACCATCACACGGAGCGGGCGACCCGGACCTAACTCTTAGAGAAAGGAGAGAAAGATGGCGGGGCGAAGGCTTTGGCGACGCACCCGGCCAAACCCAGGCCAAAACCCAACTTTCCTCACCCCGCGGCGAAGAGTTCCTTAGCAAGGTCGGCAAGGGCCGACTCCCTTAGAGACTCTAGACGGCGTCCGAAGGTGCAGTCGACGCTAAAGTCAGTTCCGTCAAGGATGGCGCCGTTTACCACCACCGGATCCCCCTGCACGGCGGTAAAACGGCCCGCACCCTTACGGCCCTTGTTAAGCCGGTCCAGGCGGGGGGTAAACTTCCCCGCGTCAGCCGGGTTCACCCGGAGCACCCCGCCCGCTTCTGGTGGCAGGGCGGAAAGCCAGTCAGCCACCCGGCCAACGTAGTCGTCTTCCGGTAACTTGGCGATAGACGCCTCTACCCGCCGGAAAACCTCGGCTATAGCCTTGTTCTTGGCCGCCAGAATCGCCAGGCGGTTCTCGTATTGCAAGCGCTCCACTTCGCGCTGCGTCTCACGTTCCAAGCGTAGCCGGGTTTCGCGCACCAGATCAGCCGCCCGCCTTTCCGCCGCCGTTTTGGCTTCGAGGGCGATGCTTTCGGCTTCCCGGTCCGCTGCCGCCGCCAATTCACCGGCTTTGGCCCGGGCCGCGGCTAACACCTTGTCCCTGACAGCTTCCACACTCATGTCTCGCCTTTCCTCCGGCTATACCCGCCCGGGAGACGGATTAATACCGCCATCCGGGAAAAACACCATACCATCTGGGGTTCCCAGCCGGGAACCCGTCTCCGGCAGGCTAGCGCGCGCTTTATCCCCGGGCCGAAAAGTGGTAGCCCGGCCTCAGACAGCGGCCAGGGTCTTTCCGGCCACGATCAGCCAGTTCAGCATAAGGATGGCCACCAGGAGCCCGAACACCGCGTAGGTTTCAACCAGAGCGGGAAGGATGATGGCCCGGCCGAACTGGTCCTCTTTTTTCGCCACCAGGTTGATGGCGGCGGCGGCGGTCTCACCCTGGTAACGGGCGGAGATCAACAGCACCAGGCCCAGTAGCGCTCCGACAAAAGCCAGAGCTATACCGATACCGGGGGTAAGGGTCTGCGCCCGGGCGATGTCGCCCTGAATGCCGGTAAAGGAAGTTACCAGGAAGGCGAACACCATGCCGTAAAGCCCCTGGGTGCCGGGGAGGAGGATGAGGAGGAACACCTTGCCGAACAGGGACGGCTTTTCTGAAAGCACCCCCGCCCCCTGGCCAGCGGCGATGGAGATACCCCAGGCGCTACCGACGCCACCAAAAGCAAGGGCAATCATGGCGCCCAAAACAGTCCAGCCGATTCCAGAATCCAAGAAATAAAACTTCAGAACGTCCATACTCTGGCTCCTCCCAATAAAGTGAAATTCCAAGACCCTCGGGCCGGGGAATTATCCGCCGCCCAGTTGTTATTCCGCCTTTTCCTCCACCGTCGTACTGTCAAAACCATAGGGGCGGTAGGCGTAACCACCCGCCTCGTAGAATCGCCCGAAGAACTCCAGCATCACTAGACGCGCCGAGTGGACAAAGGCGCCCAGGATACCCAGGAAGTAGTTCATCAGGTGACCAAAAATTATGATGAGGATTGCCAATACCCCGCCAATCACCGCGATCTGGCCTCCGAGCTGGGCCAGCATGTTAAAGGTGGAACCCAGGGCGGCTGTAGTAAGGGAAAGGGCCATCAGACGGGCGTAGCTGATGGTGTCACCAAGAAAGGCGCTCGCCCCGTAGGCGCCAACGATGCCATATATACTGATGACACCGACAATTATCCGGAGGAACCAGTTAGGCTGGTCGCGACCCTGGGTAAGTATTAAACCCGCCACGTCCAGAAGGAACAACACCCAGAAGAGGGTCCAGCCGGTGAAAGCGGCGAGCAGGAGAAAACCGAAGAAGCCTATCCAGAGACCGCCGTCATAGAGCGCTCCCTGGCGGTCGCCGCGACGGAGGTTGCGGTAGACCAGAAGGGACATGCCGTAGAACTGGGTCGCTATCCCCAGGCCAATCGCTATGTACAGAGCGGTCTGCGAGTCTTTTATGGGGTCGATCAAGGCTATGCTGGTCCGGAAGTGGTCAAAGCCTTCCAGACCCGGGATAATGGCGGAAAGGTCGCCCATGAAGGAGCCGGTAAGCAAACCCACTACCATCGCCACTCCCCCGCAGTAAATAAAGACGTTGAAAAAATCCTGGAGTCCGGACTGTTCCCGGTAACGGTGTTTAAGCCAGAGCATGGCGAGGATGGTGCCAAAGCCGTAGACGACGTCGCCCAGGCAAATGCCAACAAAAAGGAAGAATATGCTGGCGACAAAAATGGTGGGATCTATTCCGCGGTAGGCGGGCAAACCATACATGTTAACCAGGAGGGAGGCGGGACGGATCCAGCGGTTCCACTTTAGACTGGTAGGCGGATTTTCGTTTTCCGGGGCGGGACAGGCGAAAATAGCGGCTCCGGGAATATCCCCCTCCAGAGCGCTGGCCAAGCTGTCCAAAAGTTCCGTCTTCACATAACCCCTGGCGACAAACAGGTGCTGGCTTTCCCGCATTCGGAGGCGTAGAAGCGCCAGGTTGCGGGAGCTTTCCCAGTTACCCAGGGCTAGACTGGTCTTGCGGATCCAGACGTCGGCGAATTTTCCCGCTTCCGCCCGGGCCGCCGCCAATTCCTTCCGGGCTTCTTCTTCCGCCAGGGAAAGTTTGGCCAGTTCACGGCTTGCCCCCTCCTCCGCCGCCGGAATGGTCTCGGGATGGAGTCCGTGATCGTCAATCAGGGCGTCAAGTTCAGCCTTGTCTTCTTGCGCCGCCACCAGAGCGTAATAAGTGTTAACCCGGTCGGCCAGTATCTCCTCAGCCAACACCGAGTCGCCAATCCGGTTGTCCAGGAGAAAGGCTTTGCCAGACTGCCCCGCCACCGCCACTACCCGCAGGACAACCGCCTTAAGGGTGGCAAGGGCGGGAAGGTTGTCACCAAGGAAGGAGAAACGCTCCAAACCCTCGCGATTAATAGCCAGCCGGGACAGGCGTTCCTGCCCCGCTTCCAGGCGCGACCTAAGTTCGGCGGTTTTCTTCTGGAGCAGGTCAATGTCGACCTCGTGGAAGGCGTTATCTATTTCCTCGCGGTTGCCAACCACCATGAGGGGCAACATGGCGTCGAGAAAATCTGGTTTTTTACTCTGGAACTCCTGACAAAAAGACACCACGCCCTGTAGACGGCCCAATTCAGCGTCAAGAGTAGGAGAATCGTCAGCCAAGCCGGCGAAACGAGATTCCCAGTCACCTTCCTCCTCCAAGGGCATCACATGGAAACCGCGGGAGCGGTATAGCCAGTCGAGGAGGTTTTTCCGTTCCCCAGCCCCGGCCATAACGGCGACATGGGTCATTGACTCAATCATGCCTCTTCTCCAATAACCCTCGAAAGAGCCTTACGCCGAAGGCGAAACAACTTGCCCACCGGGTGGCGCCTGACGCTCTCCACTCGGTTCGCTACCGTCTCATTTACTGCCCGCCAGGGCGTCAAGAAGCTTTTTAACCCCCTTGGCGTAGGCTTTTTCCGGAACCTTGGTCACCTGTTGCAGGGCAGCGTCCCCCTTGGCGGTTAATTCCGCGACCCGGGTCGCTAGATTTGCCCGGGAGGCATCCTGCAGACGCGCCACCTCGGCCTGGGCCGCCTGGAGGGTTTTTTCCGTCGCCGCTTGGCTGTCGGTTTTGGCCGTCGCCACCCGGCGGGCGGCTTTCGCCTCAGCCTCTTTTATTATAGCCTCGGCCTCGCGC
>JAITQC010000116.1 GCA_031289115.1 Planctomycetota bacterium | reverse complement strand
CCCGGCACCGCACCCACCCCCACCTTTTGCGCCAGATCAAGGCAGAACTCGAGGTCGTTCGAGTAATTGAACTCCGCCACATCCACCAGGACATAATAGGCGCCCTGCGGCTCGTTATGCGTCAGGCCGATGGCGTCAAGCCCCTGCAGGAACAGCTCGCGTCTTTCCGTGTAGGCGGCTAGGAGCTCCTGATAGTACTCTGGTCCAAACCGCAGTCCCACCACCGCCGCCTCCTGCAGGGGCGCCGCCGCCCCCACGGTCAGGAAGTCATGCACTTTACGGGCGGCGTCGGTTATTTCCGGAGGGGCGATAATATAACCCAGGCGCCAACCGGTGATGGAATAGGTTTTGGACAGGGAGCCGCAGGACAGGGTGCGCTCGTACATTCCCGGTAGGCTGGCGAAATAGACATGCTGCCAGGGATGGTAGACAATATGTTCATAAACCTCGTCGGTGATCACGTAAAAATCGTGCTTTTGCGCCAGGTCGGCTATAACCTGGAGTTCCTCCCGGGTAAACACCCGGCCGCTGGGATTGGCGGGGTTGCAGAGGATAAGGGCCTTGACACCTTGCTCCACCGCCGCCACCAGGGCGGTTTGATCAAGCGAGAAATCCGGCAGCCGCAGGGGAACGTAAACTGGCTCCGCCCCAGCCAGGATGGCGTCTGCCCCGTAGTTTTCGTAAAAGGGGGAAAAGACAACCACCCGGTCGCCAGGGTTGGTGACACTAAGCATGGCGGCGAGCATCGCCTCGGTGCTGCCACAGGTGACGACAATTTCCGTGGCTGGATCGAGTTGGCGACCCATAAGCCGCGACTGTTTTTCCGCCAGGGCCACCCGGAAATTTTCCGCCCCCCAGGTTATGGAATACTGGTGCGGGCCAGCCGTGGCGATTTCCTGCAAGCGCCGGGTTATCGCCTCGGGTGGACTGAAATCGGGAAACCCCTGGGCCAGGTTTATCGCCTGATACTCCATAGACACCCGGGTCATCCGTCGGATCACCGAGTCAGTGAACGAGGCGGTACGGTTGGCGAGTTTAGGCATTGGCTGGACTCCACTTTTCCAAGCTACAAGCGGGTGACTGACCCCACGCTCCGCATACAGGTCAATACTACTGGCTAAAACAGCGGCAGTTAAGGTTTTCCTTGGCTAGTTACGCTTACTAGCGTGTAACTCTCCAGCGGAGTGACTATCAAATTAATGCGGTGACTAGTAAATTATGAAAGTCAGGAATTTGCCATTATAACCGGGAACAACCGCTTTTCCAGCCCTTGGCCCCCTAACCCGCCACCGGCTAAACTTGACTAGCGCCAGCTTTCGCCGCCCCCCAGTTCAGGTTGTCCCGGAGGACGAACCCGAGGACAGGAAAACCCGCCAGCGGCCTCTTCGTAAAGTTCCTAAAAACACCTTAACGCACGGAGTGTCGGTTAACCCGGTTGTCCAAGGCGGTCAATCCCGGCATTTTATTGCTTTTAACTGCCAGGCGCACCAGAATATACGGTAAACCACACTAGCCCGACTCCTTGGCCATAGATACTGACAACCAGCGTGGCTGGCCTGGTGTAATTATCCTGTCAAATTGGGAAACACCCATGCATCATTACGCCACATGGAATGGACGCCGTTTCATCAGCGCTTTGCTTTTCGCCTGCCTGGCTCTGGCGCCATTGGGGTGCACCACCTTTCCAATCCGGGGACACCAGGTTTGGCGGGCGTTAAAGGCAAACTCCCCCGCCGGGCCACCAGTCGAAAGTCCCGGGTTTACCCTGGCTCTCGACGCTTCGCTTGGAGTCACCGCCCACCCGGACACCCCGGTTAAACTGCTGCAAAACGGCGACGAAACCTATCCCGTCATGCTCGAGCTTATTGCCGCGGCCCAGCGGCGTATTTCCCTGGAAACCTATATCGTCGGGAAAGACCAAATCACCGACCAAATCTTCCAGGCTCTCCGGGACGCGGCGCAGCGCGGGGTCGAGGTAAGGCTACTGGTCGACGCCGCCGGTTATGACCGGGGAGTCATCGCTGATATGAGTGAAATGAAGAGCCCGAACCTCCAGGCCAGGGTTTTCAACCCCTTCCTCATGTCATGGACTGTTATTCGCGGCAACAACCGGGATCACCGGAAAATCCTCGTGGTTGACGGCCATTACGCCATCCTTGGCGGAATCAATCTTTCCGCCACCCAGCAGGGAGACGGCGTCTCTGGCTGGCGGGACACGGCGCTACTGGCGACCGGGCCGGTCGCCAGCGACGCGGAAAAGATATTCGCTGAGACCTGGGAACAGGCTGGCCGGGGTTGGCTGGGAAAAAACCTCCCCGTCACCATCCTTAATCCGGTAAAGAAAACCATCGACACGCCTCTGCTACGCCTGCGCCAGGTCCTAACCGGCCAGACTCTGTTTACGCCGCCAGACTATGTCACACCAACAGGCTCTGATTTCTTCCCGCCCGACTTCTATACCTCGCTTTCGGCAACCGCCCGGGCGATTGGTTCATCACCAGACGCCGGGAGTAGCGCCACTTACGACCTGTATCTCCAAAGTATCCTGGGCGCCCGGGAACGCCTTGACGCCGCCTTTGCCTATTTTGTTCCCACCCAGGCGATGCGCCAAGCCCTGGTGGAGGCGGCCAAGCGGGGCGTAAAGGTGCGGCTGCTTCTTCCCGGTTTGACCGATATCATGGCGGTACGCGAAATCGGCATGCGTAGCTACAATGAACTTCTCGAGGCGGGGGTGGAAATATACGAATGGCCCTATCCGATTTTGCACGCCAAAACCATGGCGGTAGATGGCCGTTGGCTCGTGGTCGGTAGCGCCAATATGGACAGCCGCTCCTTCTTTCTCAATTACGAGGCGGTTTTCGCCGTGCAGGACCCGACACTGGCGGAAACAGCGCACAGCCAGTTCGCCAGCGACCTCGCCCTGGCGCGACCATTTACCCAGGAGGACTGGAAAGCGCGGGGCTGGCGGCAACGCCTGTTGGAAACGCTACTGCTGCCACTGGCGGGACAGTTTTAGTAGCGTCCGCTTCCATCGGCTGACCAAGGTGACTAATCGCTTTTTTCGAGGCCAAAGCATTTAGGTCTCTTGGCTTTTGCTACCGTGAACCCGACTCTCCACGTGAATTAGGCTGAATTAATCTTACGTATGGACTACCCCTTTCAATTTGTAAGGGGTTGCCAAACATCGAGCCAGATTGCCCTCTGCGTTTATCAGATAACCGTGTCCGAAAAAGGCAGACCACCACAGACTGTTTGCGCTTGTTGACAGGCAATTCAACCGGGAGGTGATAATGAAAAAGCTTATCTTGGCGCTGTGCTTATTCGCATTGTACGCTGCTCCGGCTTCGGCCGTAGATATGGTAGGTTGTACCGCCAAAGGGATAAAGCTATACGGCAAGGTTAAGGTAGTCGATTCGTTCCCAGATTTGCGGGTTCAGGTTGTTGATTCCTTCCCCGATTTGAAAGTGGAGGTGGTGAAGGCATTTCCTAACGAATGTGGTAAATGGCAGTTTGTTGACCATTTCCCGGATTTCAAAATTCAGTTCGTGAAAGCATTTCCGGATCTCAAAATAAAGTATGTTTCCGCGTTTCCAGGGACTTCGCAATAAGGGCCCTTAATGTTTCCCGATAAATCGTACCTCGGCGTTTCTTCGCTCCTGAATTATCAACTTGTCAAGTCGGGTAGCTGGCGAGAAAACGAAAACCGCCGAGGGGGAAACAATATGAGCGATCTAGCCGCGAAAGAATATAAACACTTCGAGGGCGTGAAAATTGTCCGTGCGGACGGCAGCGAATACTGGCCCGCGTGCGCTTGTGCCCATATTGGATTACACTAAATGGGAAAATTTCTCGAAGGTTATTGACCGTGCTGTGCTTGCCTGTAAAAACAGCGGTTTCAGTATCGACGCCCATTTTCCGGACATCAGGAAAATGGTCGAGATAGGCAGCGGCACATAGCGTAATGTCACTGACTACGAACTCTCCCGCTATGCCTGTCGACTAAAGCTATATTATCTAAAGTAAGATTGCGGTTAATTCGCAACTCGCCAAGTTCAGTGATGTGTAACTTGTTTATGTCCACACTATCACTCACCACCGCCTCTTTCTATCACTTCCCAGTATCCTCTTGAGTCAGAGCCGATTCTGCGAATCACACCTTTACTTTTAAGCGATTTAATTCGCATGGTTACAGATTTCCTGCTTACATCCAACTGGTTCACCAGTTCGTTTTGCGTCACTTTGCCATTTTGCGCGAGTAACGCCACCCCCTCTGCCACCCCCTCTGTCACCCTCTGCTACCCTCTGCCACCCCCTCTGCTACCCTCTGCTACCCTCTCTGTCACCCTCTGCCACCTCCCACCTTCATTCTCTCATGTAGCCTAGTCATTTATGCACCGGCTGTGTTGCTCTGAATGTTTATATCTTCAAAATCGTTAGAATAACCTTCCCTGCAACTACTGGAATTTGTGCAACGGTGCGTTGCACAAATTCAAACTCCGGATAGATTTTCGCGGATTTGACATATATTTCAAACTGGTACTTCTTGTCAAGCGGTTCCGCATTATCGTCGGGAACAATGTGGATATGCAGATAGTTGTCAGCCTCATAGCCTGGCACCTTGTTTAGTAGGAGCTTCTCCACCCAAAGTGTCTGGCGCATCAACTACTAGATTCTGTCGGAAGTTTTTTAATTTTTCGCGAGGGATTCAAGTATAGTCGTAACAGGTATTCTTTAGAGTCAGTGTTGATGGCCTGTAAGGAGAACGCCATACTCTTACAGACAGTGAATTAAAGCATATTGAAAATTGATCACCTATATTCCGCCACGTGGCTCCGGACCACTCTGGATCCGAGAAATGTTTACTGTCATTCTATGGATTTTTCATTCAGGAGCACCTTGGCGGGATTTACCCAACCAGTTTCCGCTCTGAAAAGTGTTTATAGCCGCTTTCGGTACTACCAAAAATCCGGCGTCTTCGAAAAGATGGTGGAAAAGCTCCTTCTGAAAACCGATAATAAAGTGTACCAAACGAGTCGCACCTTTGGTACAAGCAGATTTAACATCCTACAATATAACCGCAGGTTTCCCTGCGGTTATATTGTAGGAATCTGGTACTTATAATTATGGTGGAGCTGAGGGGATTCGAACCCCTGACCCCCGCATTGCGAACGCGATGCTCTACCAACTGAGCTACAGCCCCATCTGTCAGATAAAACCGGTGGTTTTCGGGAAAAACACCCGAAACATAGCCAATCATGATAATCAGGGACCCGGCACTGTCAAGCGAATTCACTATGTCAACTAGGCTTTTCCCTTGCCAATAGCGTCCCTCCGGGTAAATATGAATTCCCAAAGACCCCCTTAACAATCAGCGACTCCAGGAGAAGCTACTGTGGGTAAATTGTGGAAAGGAAGGTTCAAGTCCTCCACCCATCCCTTGATGGAGGAGTTTAACCAGTCGCTCCGGTTCGACCACGAGCTCTGGCGCCAGGACATCGAAGGCAGTATCGCCCATGCCAAAATGCTTTCGGAAGTAGGGTTACTGGACAAAGCCGACTTCAAGGCCATTCAGGGCGGCCTCACCAGTATCGCCCAAGATTTCGCGGCAGGCAACATACCCCTCGACCCGGCTAACGAAGACATTCATATGCTGGTGGAAACGGAGCTTACCGCCCGGATTGGTGAACCCGCCCGGCGACTCCACACCGCCCGCTCCCGTAACGACCAGGTGGCCACCGACCTAAGGTTGTGGACACGTTCAAAACAAGACCTCCTGGACAAGCGCCTTGCCCAACTGGAACTGGCCTTGGTTAAACTGGCTGACCGCGAGAAAAAACTGGTTATTCCGGGTTACACCCACCTCCAGCGGGCTCAACCGGTATTACTGGCCCACCACCTTCTGGCCTATGTCGAGATGTTTGCGCGGGACCGCGAACGCCTGGCTGACTGCCGCCGCCGCACCAATGTCCTTCCTCTTGGCGCCTGCGCCCTGGCTGGCACCACCCTCCCTATCGACCGGGAGTCGACGCAACGTAAACTTGGCTTCGCCGCCATCGCCAACAACTCCATGGACGCCGTCTCCGACCGCGACTTCGTGGTGGAGACCCTGGCCGCCCTGTCCTTAATCGCCATCCATGTCAGCCGCCTGGCCGAGGACGCCATACTCTGGACCTCTTCCGAGTGGCGACTGGCCCGCCTGGATGATGCCTGGTCGACTGGTAGTTCCATTATGCCCCAGAAACGCAACCCCGACCTTCTCGAACTCGCCCGCGGCAAGAGTGGACGGGTCATTGGTTCCCTGGTCGCGCTCCTGGTGGTCCTTAAAGGCCTACCCCTGGCCTATGACAAGGATCTCCAGGAAGACAAGGAACCCCTGTTTGACGCAGTAAAAACCACCGACGCGGTGCTAAGCGCCTTAACGGAATTCTTCCCCACCCTGACCTTCGACCAGGACCGGGCGACTGAGTTACTTAGTGGAGGGTTCCTTGACGCCACCCTCCTCGCCGAGTATCTGGTGGAAAAAGGCATGCCCTTCCGGACCGCCCATGATATTTCCGGGCAACTGGTGCGCCAGGCCGAGGAGCGAGACGTTCCCTTGTCCGGGCTTACTCTGACGGAATTCCAGGCGATCCACCCTGACTTTACCCGCGAGGTGTATGAGCGTCTTGACCCGGCTCGGGCGCCGGACTTCTACCGTTCCGCCGGGAGTTCCGGACGCCGCCAGGTTGCCCGCGCCCTGGCTGCCTGGAAAAAAAGGTTGTCCTGAATGCGTAAGGTTGTACTCCTGGGCGCCACCGGTTCAGTGAGCCAAAGTGTCCTCACGGTTATCCGCCACTACCCCGGGCGCTTCCAGGTGGTTGGCCTAGCCGCCCGCCGGGGTGGGGTCGAGCTCGCCCGGCTAGCCGAAGAATTCCCCGACGCCGTCATCGCCTTCCACCAGGCGGAGGACGCCCCCGTCTTCCAGGATCTCCTCCCCGCTAGCCATCGTACCGTCTTCTCTGGCCCCCAGGCTGGAGAACACCTGGTGGAGGCGGTGGAGGCCGACACCTGTGTCGCCGCCGTCTCCGGTACCGCCGGTCTAAGGATGACCTTCGCCGCCGTCCGCCGGGGAATGCGCATCCTCCTGGCGGAAAAAGAAATCCTCGTTTCCGCTGGCCGCCTCTTTCTAGCCGAGGCCAAAAAATACTCCGCCGAGGTTATTCCCCTGGATTCCGAGCATTCCGCCCTTTTCCAGTGCCTGGAAGGCCGTTCGATCGCGGAGATATCCCGGCTGTGGATCACCGCCAGTGGGGGTCCCTTCCGCACCTGGACCCGGGAGGCTATCGCCCGGGCAACGCCTACTGACGCGCTCCGGCATCCAGTGTGGCGGATGGGGGCGAAGATAAGCGTCGACTCAGCTAGCCTGTCCAACAAGGCGCTCGAATGCATTGAGGCGCATCATCTTTTCCAAATCCCCTACGAGCGGCTGGAAATACTGGTGCATCCGGAATCGCTGGTGCACGGCATGGTGGAGTTTGTCGATGGATCGTGTCTGGCCCACCTGGGGGTGGCGAACATGACCCTTCCCGCTGCTTTCGCCCTGTTTTACCCCGAACGCGAGTTGTCCAAGGCGCCTGGACTCAACTGGAAAAGCCAGCACCAGTTTAACTTCGAACCCCCCGACTACGCCCGTTTCCCTCTTCTTGACACCGGCCTCCAGGCGGGGAAGCGGGGGGAAACCGCCGCCGCCGCCTTTAACGCCGCCAACGAAATGGCGGTGGAGTTGTTTCTGGCGGAAAAAATTTCCTTCGGAGACATCGCGGTCGCGGTGGCGGCCGCTCTGGAACGACTCCCCAATGCTGGCGAGGTGCCCCTGGCGGACCTGGCGGCGGTGGAGGCGCTCCACCAGGACACGCGGCAAGCCGTGGCGGAGTGGCTTGCCAACTCCCCCCGGCCGGGATGAAGAAGGGGGAATTTCCCAGACGCTTAGCGGGGCGACTCATTTTTCTTTTTTTTGTCCTTCTTTTGGCTAAAATACCGGAATACCCATAAACCGCCCCGTACGTGTCATGACCCAGCAACCTGCGGCCTTCCCCGCGCCACGTTTTCGGGTGCCCGCACGCACAAAGGACACAACCCCGAATGAGTGATTACATCCCCAGTTTAGCAGTTGTCATCCAGGTCATAGTGGTGATTTTCGCCTTCTCAACCCTGATTTTTGTCCACGAACTCGGGCATTACCTGGCCGCCCGCCTGGTGGGGGTCCGGGTGGAGCGTTTCTTCATCGGCATCGACATTTTCAGTCTGGCGCTAAAACGCGAGTTCCGGGGAACCACCTATGGCATCGGCATTCTCCCGCTCGGTGGCTATTGCGCCCTGGCTGGCCAAAACGACGACCCCCGTAAAGAACGCCGGACCGGCGCCCCGGATGAACTCCAGACCAAAACCCTGTCGCAACAGGCGCTGGTTTTCGCGGGTGGGGTGATAATGAACTTCATCTTCGGCTTCATCGTCCTAGTTGCCGCCTACATGTATGGCATACCCTTTATCCCCGCCACCCTGGGTGCCATGGACCCCAATGGACCAGCAGCTATTTCCGGTCTCCACTCGGGTGACCGCCTGCTTCGTATCGACGGACGGACGGTGGAGTCCTTCGAAGACGCCGCCGAAGCCATCGCCATGGCCGGGAGCGGCGGTGAGATACAGGTAGACTTCGCCCGTAGCGACGAAGCCGGCGACTCGGAAATTCTTAGCGCCAGGGTCAAGGGCCGGGCTAGCAACATGCGTGGCAACCTTAACACCATCGGCGTGGAGCCAGCCCGCTCCCTGGTAATCGCTGGCCTGGTGAACGACCCCGAGTTCCTGGCTGCGATGGAGGGTAAACTGGTCCCTGGCGACCGCATCGTGGCGGTTAACGCCACCCCGCTCCAGGAAAACCAGGGCCATCTCCTGGGCGAAATGCTGGAGAACCAGCCGGGAAAAAAGGTTGAGCTTAGCATCAGTGACAGCCATAGTGGCGAACTCCGGAATGTCGTGCTCCCTTTGGAAACCTATGGCGAATTCGACATGGGTCTGCGGATCGGAGTAAGAATCGCCGGGGTTATGCCGGGAAGTCCGGCTGACACGGCCGGTTTTCTCCCCGGCGACCTCGCCGTGGCCTACACCCTCCCAACCCAAACAGAGTTACACCGCTTCGGCTCAATCCAGGACTTCCAAGATGTCGTGCTTAATTCAGCTCTCCAGAGTATTGACCTGGGTATGCTCCGGGATGGGCAGCAACTGTTCGCCACCCTAAAACCCCGAGTGATGGTCGGCCATTCCGGAGTGACTCCAGCCACTGACACGTTGCTAGGGGTGCAGGGGCAAATGGAAGGGGACAAAGGCTTCCGGGTTGAGACAGTCATCCCGGATTCCCCGGCTGACGGCGTGGTTCAAGCTGGCGACTTCATCAATCAGATTAACTCCCAGACCCTTCCAAAAGGAATGTCTCTAAAGGAGATGGTGGAAGTTGCCGCTAGCCTTCCGGTCAAATTCTACCTCCACCGGGAAGAGGGAGACCCCCGTTCCCCCTATCCGGAGGTCCTCGACGCCAACATCACTCTGGAAGTGGCGCCGCGCACCATGGAAAACTATCCCCGCCCCATGTTGGGTCTTGATCTCCTGGCCGGGCCAGTTACCGCCGTTGTTCCAGATAGCTTCGCTGACCAGGAACTGGGTGGCATCGCCCGGTTGCGGGGTAAGCGCCTGACTATGATCCACTACTCCCCGGACCTGTCCACCACCACTACCGCCTTCATCCGTAACGACCGGCAGGGTGACACGGGGGAACGCGAGTACATCCTCGCCGACACCCCGGCGGAAATTGTCGACAACCCCCTGCTGCACGGTTTGCGTAGCCGCCTCCCGCTGTCGCTAAAGACCGCCGAGGCGGTGCATCCCCTGCCCCTCATCCCCGCTCTGGCGGCGGCGGGGAAAAAATGGGTCAACCTTTCCCTTATGGTCTACCGGGTGATTCACCGGCTGATAGTCCGCACCCTGCCTCTTGACGCGGTGGGGGGGCCAGTGCAGCTTTTCCGCATCATCAAGATCGCCGATGACCGCGGTTTCGCCTATTTCCTCTATATCGTTGCTCTTATAAGCGTCAATCTTGGCGTTTGCAACATCCTGCCTTTCCCGGTGCTGGACGGTGGCCACCTGGTGTTTCTCCTAATCGAGTGGCTAATGGGCCGCCCACCCCCGGCCACGGTCAGGAACACTATCCAGTGGATAGGCATCGCCTGCCTTCTCACCCTGATGCTCACCGTCACCGGTTACGATATTCTTCACCTTTTCCGGGGCACCGGCTGAGGTGAGGCAACCCACGGGCGAATTCCCGCCTGGCGGGCCTTGGTAGACAATCCTTGCGGGTTGGCCACCGCCCCTAAGCGCTGGCCATTTTGGGGAATCAGGCTATGGCTTCCATAAGCGTAATCTACGACTTCCGGGGCGCTAAACCCCAAACCGTAAACAAATTCACCGCCGCCCTTTACAAGGAGTTTCCCAAGTCCCTGAAAATGGACGACAAGTTCAGTTTCACCCTGAACCTGGCCGGACCAGTAAACCTCGGCGACCTACGTAAGAAACTCCGCTCCCTCATCCCCACCGAGGGAATTTCCAGCTACCGCTTCACCATAGACATGGATGGAAAACCCATGGTGTTCAGTGGCCCCTAGGATAATTACCCGGCCAAGGTGGAGACGGGTTGGGCACCCCGGCTGGGCCGCCTTCGGAGGCGGCTTTTAATTTTCCTTGCCTAAATCCCCTTTTCTAGGTTAAAATTGTCTGTTTCGGTCTACTGGAAGGTGCCATGGCTGGCACGATTCACCCTTTCGCCGGTTTATTGTACCACCGGGGGGGGATAGGCCATTATTCCTGGCGGGACAAACGATTTAATGCCAGTAACTCAGGCGTTTTCCCCGGTAATGGGGTTCGCCTGGTCACACCAGGGCATGGGAGAAAACCAAATGGGTATTTTCAAGGCTTATGATGTGCGGGGTATTTATCCAGACCAGGTCAACGAGTCGCTTTTCGAGGCGATTGGCCAGGTGGCGCCCAAGGTTCTTGAGTGCCAAAGCGTGGTGGTCAGCCGCGACATGCGTAAATCCGGTGAAAGCCTGTCTGCCGCCATGATTCGGGGCCTAACCAAAGCCGGAGTGGACGTCACCGATATCGGCATGGCTTCCACCCCGATGCTTTATTTTGCCACCGCTTTCCTGAAAGCCGGAGCGGGGGTCCAGATAACCGCCAGCCACAATCCCGCCGCCTACAACGGGTGCAAATGGTGTCGCGAGGACGCCATACCAGTGGCTTATGACAGTGGTCTAGCTGATATGGAAAAAATGGTGAGCCACAAAACCTTTCTTCCCCCCAGCAAGTCCGGAGGCGTCAAAACAGTCAGTGTCGAGTCGGAATACCGCGCCAACCTCCTCAAATACGCCGATGGCATAAAACCCCTTACCGTGGTCATCGACTGTGGCAACGGGGTGATGGGCGCCTTCCTCCCCCAGCTCCTGGCTAAACTCCCCTGCGAAGTCATTCCCCTCTTTTTCGAGCCAGATGGCTCCTTTCCCAACCACGAAGCCAACCCCATCAACCCCAACAACATGCGCGACCTGGTAAGCAAGGTTAAGGAGTCAGGCGCCGACCTCGGAGTGGCTTTCGACGGCGATGGCGACCGCAGCATGTATGTGGACGAAACCGGGGAGATTATTCCGGCCGATTTCATAACCGCCCTCCTGGCTGGCGAAATGCTGGACCGCGAACCCGGGGCCACCATTTTTTATTACCTGCGTAGCTCCAAGGTATGCAAAGAGGAGATTGAGCGCCGGGGAGGGATCGCCAAGATGTGCCGGGTCGGCCACTCCTTTATCAAGGCGATGATGCGAGAGGACAAGGCCATTTTCGCCGGTGAACTCTCGGGTCACTTCTATTTCCGCGACCTGCATTACACCGACAACGCTGAAATGGCGATGCTGGCAGTCCTAGCCGTCCTATCCAAACGCGGCAGCAAGATGTCGGAACTTATCCGCCCCTTCAAAAAATACTTCGCCACCGGTGAACTCAACTTCCAGGTTGACAACACCGATGCCGCCGTGGCGCGGGTTGAAAAGACCTTCAAAGGGTCAGCCAAGGAAATCGCCCACCTGGACGGTCTTTCCATGTATTTCGCCGACTACTGGTTTAACATCCGCGCCTCCAACACCGAACCCCTGCTCCGGCTTAACCTGGAGGCGGACAACGCCGCCGCCCGCGACCGGGCGAAAATCGAGGTGGAAAAGGTTATTGGCGGGAAGCCGGAAAGCGGCAAGCACTAATACCTCCCCCCGTTCCCGGGTGGAAGGGGTGATGGCTTGTTTTTCCCATGCACCCTTTCCCGGTGGATTGGATGTTTTTTCCTTTTCCCGCCAGGACTACGGTAAACTCCCCCCGCGCCGCCAAGGAAGTAGCCATGGCTGGTTTTGTCGATAAGCTGGGGGAATTCCTGGGTCTGGCTGAAACGGAAGGGATGCTCGACTCCGCCACCCGCGACCGCCTTATCCAACTCGCCAGGTCCCGGGAAAAACCCCGCCATTTTGGCCGTCTGGCGCACCAGATCACCTTTCTAGGCGCCACTGGCCTAGTTATCGGCTTCATCCTCCTGGTGGGGGCTAACTGGTTTTCGATAAGCCCAACCCTGAAGCTCGCCCTGTTCCTTACCCTGTTCGCTGTCTGTCACGCCGCTGGGTTAATACTCCGCTGGCGCGGGGGTGCCAGTAACGCCCTGGCCGAAAGCCTGTCCTTCCTCGGCTGTGGGTTGTTTCTAGGTGGTTTGGCCTTAGTGACGCAGATATTTCACCTCAATACAAATCCCGCCCACGGCTTAAGGGTGTGGTGCCTGGCGACCATACCGCTGGCGCTATTGTTACGCTCCACTCCCCTGGCCGGCCTTGCCACCCTTTCCGCCTGTCTCTGGTACATTGTCTGGGGTGGCGATTATTTCACCAGTAACACCGTTTACGCTGCCTCCCTTCTGCTCTTGCCTGCCTGCCTCCTGGGCCTGGCAGGACTGGCCGGACACTTTCGCCACATGACCGGAGTCCTCTTCCGTACCGTCGGTGGTTTTCTCCTGGCGCTCTTCTTGTATTTCCTGGGTTTTTTCCGGCATTTCAACTACGCCACCCGGGAAAGCAAACCCGGCGGCAATACCAGTCTTATTTTATTCAGTAGCCTGGCGATACTGCTACTGGTACTTGGCGAGTTTACCTCCCCCCGGCCGGACCGGGCCAGTCGCCTGGCCCTCCTCCTCTTTATCCCCACCCTCCTCCTCGACTATGCCGGCCTGGCGGTTTATTCCCAGACGATCGAACCGGGGGAGACACTGTCTTTCTATTCCTTCGGAACCCTCCATTCCTATGACTGGCATTTTCTCGCCATCAACATCGCCGCCGCCGTCCTGTGGTTTGTCTGGTGCATCTGGCTGGTCTGGGCTGGCGTGCGGCGGGAAAAAGACTGGCAGGTAATCCTCGGGATCTATGGAACCGCGTTGGGATTTATCACCCGCTATTTCGACCTTATCGGTAGCCTCGAGGAAACGGGTGTTTCCTTCCTGGCGGGTGGGGCGTTACTGCTAGTTCTTGGCTGGGGGGCGGAAAAATGCCGGCGGCGACTGTTGGCAAAAACGGCCTAGGCAAGCGAGGGAAGCTGGCTATACTCCTTGCCGCCCTGGTGGTGGCGGCGGAACTGGCTTTTTTCCTCGGCTGGATCCTGGTCGAGTCCAATCCACCCGGCCGGGAAATCAAAGTGGCGGTGGAGACGCACGACCCGCGGGATTTCCTCCGGGGACAATATGTCGAACTCGATTTCCGTTTCGAGGACCGGCGCGCCTACGCCTCCGGACCTGAACTTATACCAGCCGGACAGGAGGTCTGGGTAGCCCTGGCCCGCCAGCCCGGGAAAGACTTGTATCAGGCCCTCGCCTGCGACGCCAGTTCGGCCGGCCTGGCGGCCCGTGTCGCCACCGCCGGTTTCAGGAACGGGGACTGGGTGGAGGTGAAGGGGCGGGTCATACGGGACAACTTCTTCGATTTCGGGATAAACCGCTTCTTTGTCCCAGAGGGAACGCTCGAGCCTTCGCGGCTGGATCTGGTGGCGGTTTTGGGGGTGACAGAGGACGGGGAACTGCGTCTACGGCGTCTGGAAAACGCCGGCGTGGCCTGGGAGCCAGTGCCTGCCAAATTCTAGCGCAGAGCCGCGAAATAACGGTCGATGACGAATTTGGCCGCGCCAACCAGGGTCCACTCGTCACCGTGCTCCGAATACTCGACCCGGATTCCCTTGTTCATCCGTAGAAGCGACAAACCCCGGAGACGGACGCGGAGGTTTTCAATAAAGTACTGGCCCGCCTTGGCGTATTCGCCTTGGATAATGATGAGGCCAGGGTCGCAGGACTGAGTCAGGTTGTTTATCCCGAGGGCGAGATAATCAATCACCTCGTCAAGAAGGGTGCAGGCGAAGGAGTCTCCCCGGTTGGCAGCCGCGAACACCTGGCTAAATACCGGACGGCGCTCATGGGAATGACCCCCGTAGATGCTTGATTCAGGCCAGTCGTTCCGTTTATCCCAGGCTTTCTTTTCCATCCGGCGTAGGGATATAGCCACCTCCAGGCAACCGAAGCCGCCACAGACACACACCGCGTCGCTGTGGATGTCGACTATCATGTGACCAACCTCGCCCGCTAGTCCGTTGGCGCCGGAAATCAGCCTTCCATTCATGACTAGGCCGGCGGCTATGCCCTCCACCTCGGTCCCGATGATGATGAAATTGGGGTCGCGGTAGTAGTCGTTTTTCATTTCGGCGTAGGCGAAATAACGGATCCAGTTGTCGACATAGACGGAAACGGGGAAAGTGAACAACTCCCGCACCCGTTCGCGTATGGGAATATTGGAGCCCCAGGAGGCGAAATGCGGGGAGGTGACAATGATGCCGTCGGTGGTGTTGGTGATGCCGTGGCAACCAACCACTATTCCGGCGCATTCCTCGGCCCCCAGGTTAAGCTTGCCGATCAGGCGGTAGAACAACTCCCGAATCCGTTGGAGAATCTCCGCCAGCCGGGCGTCGCGGTTTATGCCAACGTTTTCACTAAGGATGATATTGGCTTTTAGGTCGGTGAGGGCGGCGACAATCTCCATTTCGCCTATTTTCAGGGCGAAAATAAAACGGTGGTCCTTGTTGATGGTGAGTAGGGTTGGCCGTTTCCCCCCGTCCTCCCCGGCGTCGCGCTTGCCAGCGGCGCAGATCAAACCGGCTTCCTGGTAGAACTCGATGATTTTATGCACCGTCATCTTGCTTAGGGAAGTCTGGCTGGCGATTTCCGCGACGGTGAGGGGTTCAGCGGCGTTACGCAGAAGATCGAGAACATCGGAACGGTTCTTCTGTTTGAGTGATTTTAGGGAATTGTGTTTTTTTTTGTCACCCGACATGGCGTCCAGCCTAAACTCTCTAGCGGGGCGAAAGTACCTGACGTTGACGCCCGGGCTCCGGGCGATGGATGGATGTTTGTATAATTATTATCCTAACCCGGCGGCGTCCAATTTGTCAAGCTTACTGCCAACCTAAGCCTGGGTCAATGTCCACAACCGGCTCCTAAGCCGCCAGTGACCTTGCCCCGAAAGCACCGCCCCCTGGAGCCTTTGACCGTCCACCAGGTGGGACAACCTTGCCAATTTCAGGGGATAAAATCATGGAAAATCAACTTCGGGTCGGGCTCGCCGGCCTAGGCGCCATAGGACACAAGCACTGCGAACGCCTAAACCAAAAACTCCAGGGAGCGACGGTGGTGGCGGTGACCGACCCGGGGGAAGCCTATGGCCGGGAGGCGGCCAAGTCGATTGGCCTGCCGTTCTTCCCCGACATTGGGACGTTGCTTGACCAGGGCGGGGTTGACGCCCTAATAGTCACCGCTGGCGACGAACACCACGAGTCCCTGGTTACCGCCGCCCTCACCCGAGGCAAGCCGGTGTTTTGCGAAAAACCCCTCGCTCCCACCGCCGCCGCTTGCCAACGCGTCATCGCGGCTGAGATGGCGGCTGGGAAGCGGCTGGTCCAAGTGGGTTTCATGCGCCGCTACGATGACGGCTACCGACAACTGAAGAAACTCCTAGACTCCGGCCTGTATGGCGCGCCTCTCCTGGTGCACGCCGCCCACCGCAATTTCTCCACCCCCGACTACTACGACACTCCCATGGTGATCAGTAACACCCTCATCCACGAAATCGACATCCTGCGCTGGCTGATTGGCGAGGACTACGTCGCCGTCGAGGTCGCCCTGGGTAAACAAAGCCGTTTTTCACCGGAAAAACTACGTGACCCCCAGATCATGGTGCTCTACAGCAAAAGCGGTATCCGTCTGGATGTCGAGGCGTTCATGAACTCGCAAACCGGTTATGACATCCAGTGCGAAGTGGTTTGTGAGGAAGGGGTATTGCGCCTGCCCGCTTTGCCCGCTCCGGAAATCGTCGCCAACGCCAACCGCCTGACCTCCATCTGCCGCGACTGGTCGGAACGTTTCCCCGCCGCCTATGACAGCGAACTCCAGGCCTGGATAAACGCCACCCGGGCGGGAAAAGCCACCGGCCCCTCGGCCTGGGACGGTTATCTCGCCTGCCTCACCGCCGACCAGGCGCACCAGGCGCGGGAAAGTCAACAGCGGGTACCCATAGTCTTTCCCCCCTGCCCCGCCTTCTACCAGGGGTGAGGAATACCCTAAACCCGCCCGGTGATTCCCCGGCCAGCCAGGGTGAAGCCAGACCCGGGATAGCGTTTTGTCCTTAAGGTGCGGGTAAGTCCTAACGCCGCAAAAACAAAAATCCCACCCGAGCTTTTGCCGTTGCTCCAGTGGGATTTTTAATTTTACCGGGTATTTATTCGGGGTTAAACGCCCGGTTTACCGAGGATTTTCGCCAAGTCCTCTTGCGGAGTGCTTATAGGCGCGATGCCGAAGTTTTTCACAAGGTACTGCAGCACGTTTGGCGAAACAAACGCTGGTAAGCTGGGTCCAAGGAGAATCTTCTGTATGCCGAGGTAGAGCAAAGTTAACAAGATGGAAACTGCTTTTTGTTCATACCAGGACAACACCAATGTCAGGGGCAGGTCGTTCACCCCAGAGCCAAATGCTTCCGAAAGGGCGAGCGCCACCTTGATTGCCGAGTATGCGTCGTTACACTGCCCCATATCCATAATCCGGGGTAACCCTCCGATTTCACCCAAATCCAGGTCGTTAAAGCGGTATTTCCCACAGGCAAGCGTCAGAATGACCGTGTCCTTTGGCGTTTGTTTCACAAACTCGGTGTAATAGTTTCTTCCAGGCTTAGCGCCATCGCAACCCCCCACCAGGAAGAAGTGCTTAATCGCCCCTGCCTTGACCGCTTCGATTACCTTGTCAGCTTGAGCGAGAACTGCGCCGTGCGCGAATCCGGTTGTGACAGTGTTTCCCCCGTTGACGCCTGTAAGCTCCTGAAGCTTGGTATAGCCACCCAACTGTAAGGCTTTCTCAATGACTAGGGTGAAATCCTTGCTTTCGCCGATATGGACAAGGTCAGGGTATCTGATAACCGCCGTGGTGAAGACGCGGTCGGCATAGCTCTCTTTTGGCGGCATGAGGCAGTTGGTTGTGAACAGCACCGGCGCGGGGAGGCTAAGAAACTCCTTTTGCTGGTTCTGCCAGGCTGTCCCGAAATTTCCTTTTAACTGAGGATACTTTTTCAATTCAGGGTATCCGTGGGCGGGGAGCATTTCGCCATGCGTGTAGACGTTTACCCCTTTACCGTTGGTCTGTTCAAGAAGTAGTTTAAGATCATGCAAGTCGTGGCCGCTTATGACGATGAACGGACCCGGCTCGACCCGGAGCGGCACGCTGGTGGGAACCGGCGTGCCGAATGTCTTGGTGTTGGCTTTGTCGAGAATTTCCATAGCCTCCAGGTTGGCTTTGCCACACTCCATAACCAGCGGGAGCAAGTCGTCCATGCCAAGCGAAGCGTTGCCGATAGCGGCAAGCGCCTTATAGATAAAAGCCTCAACAGGTGCCACGTCGTACCCAAGGACTTTCGCGTGGTAGGCATAGGCGGAAATACCGCGAACCCCGAAAAGGAGTAGCGACTTTAACGAACGTATGTCCTCGGTAATACTCCATAGTTCGGAAAGCTTGAATTCTTCGCTAAGTCCAGCTGCGAAAGCGCCGGGTAAACCCTGAGGCGCGAGCCTTCCTTTTAGCGCCCTCGCTTTCTCTGTCAATTCCCGGATTGCCTCGCTGTCAAAATTGACGTTGGTTATCGTGGCAAACAGGCCCTCTAGCAGAGTCGTGTCGATTTCGCTGGTCGGTTGCCTCCCGTCGCTAGCCTTAGCCAGCGCGATTAACGCTCCTGTCAGTTCATCCTGAAGACGGGCGATGTCTGGTTTTTTACCGCATACGCCAGAAACCCCGCAACCCTTGCCGCCCGCTGTCTCTTCGCATTGATAACAAAACATGTTTCCCATGCCGTTTTTCCTTTCGCCGTTTCACAACGCCTGAATTATTGAATATCGCCCCCCACCCTTAAGGTGACGACCTGCCACGGGATAAATTTTCCGCTGTTTTTAAGAGCTGTTACCGCCGCCTGTTCAATACCGCCGCAACAAGGCACTTCCATCCTTACGACTGTCACCGACTTGATCGCATTTTCTTTAATGATAGCCGTGAGTTTTTCGCTGTAGTCCACGCTGTCGAGTTTTGGGCAACCTATAAGCGTAACCTTGCCACGCATGAACTCATTATGGAAAGACGCCCGCGCATAAGCGGCGCAATCGGCTGCGACCAGCAGGCTTGCATCCTTGAAATAGGGGGCGTTTACCGGCACTAATTTGATTTGAATCGGCCACTGGCGTAGTTCACTTGCCCAATTGGCGTCTCCTGGCGTAGCCATCTCTTTAGGTGTTAATGATTTCGCCATACTGCCGGGACAGTGACCACCCTGTTTCGCCTTAGACGCCGCGACCGCCAGTTCATTGTAGGCAGCCGCTTCCCGCTCCTCGAAAGTTATGGCTCCAACTGGACAAGCTGGAAGACAGTCGCCGAGACCGTCGCAATAGTCTTCTCGAAGTAGACTGGCTTTCCCAGCTACCATACCGATTGCTCCTTCGTGGCAAGCCTCGGCGCACAACCCGCAACCGTTGCATTTTTCTCCGTCAATCTTGATTATTTTGCGTAACATAGGTTCACCTCCTCATTGACAGCTCAACTTCACGACTCTATGATAGTAAAATTAAGCTAACGAATCGGTTGGATTTCCAACGAACGGAGACTTATTTTCGAAAATTTTTCCGCGCTTAAGCGATGCCTGTTATTCGCAGGCATACCTGATAATGATTTGACTAAGCTCCTTGCCTGCTTGTCCGGGAAGGAAAAGGTTTTCGCCAAAGGAGAGTCAATTCTGTTTGAGGGCGACAAGCCGACTGCCGTCGGTATCGTCCAGTCGGGCGCGGTCCAAATAACTAAAGTGGATTACTTCGGAAACCGGAATATTATTGCCGAGATGCGGGCGGGAGACATGTTTGGCGAAGGTCTCGTGTGTGCGGAAGCAGAAGCCGCGCCGGTGACGGTTATGGCAAGCGAAGACGCCAGCGTGCTCCTGATCGATTACCATAGGATAATAAAGACTTGCCCGTCCGCTTGCGTCTTCCATATGACTTTAATACGGAATATGCTCAGGGTTTTGGGTCGAAAGAATATGTTGCTGGTTGATAAGTTGGACCACATTACGCGGAGATCAACCCAAGAAAAAGTGTTGTCATACCTGGTGGAACAGGCGAAACAGCACGGAAGTAATATTTTTGAAATACCCTTTAACCGCCAAGAACTGGCGGATTTCTTGTCGGTTGAGCGAAGCGCTTTGTCGGCGGAGTTATCGAAGCTACGGAATGAAGGTGCAATTAAATTCCGGAAAAACAAATTCGAACTTCTTACTACCATCCAATCGTAGCCCTGTTCCTAAAAGTGAACCACCGGTTCCGCCGTACACCAGCCCCGTAAGCGAGTTCACTTAGCATCCTCTGGTCGCCCAGCGTCTTGTTGCTCGGTATTTTTACGCCATTTGCCAAAGTTCGGGCGTTACAAGCGCCGGATCAAGGGCAACTCCTTAAATTGGCTTTGGACCCGACACTCGGACATAAGCAAAAAGGACGCGTCCGAAAAGAATCCCCTCACTTTAGGGAGGGGAGGAAGTTAATGCCTAAAACGAAGCGAAAGGCAGATACCCTAACGGTGGTGACGGCGCATCATATGGCGCACAACGCAACTTAGACTGAAATTGATAAAGAAGTAAACCAGCGCAATCATTCCATAGGTGGTAAGCGTGTGCGTGCCCGTGATAGTAATACCTTGGCGGGGCAACATGCTTATCAGCATTTTGGAGCGGTAGAACATTTCCGCGATCGCGTATCCGCTTAAAAACGAGGTGTCTTTGATAGTCGTGACTATTTGGCTCATCAAGCTTGGAACCACGCGTATAAAGGTCTGCGGCAGAATTATCCAGACGAAGGTGCCGATTATTCCGAAACCCTGCGACTCCGCCGCTTCAAACTGACCCTTGTCAATCGAGTTTAGCCCGCCGCGTATTATCTCCGCCACCACTGACGATGTGTAGAGGGTCAGCCCCAGGGTTCCCCGGAAAAAGGTTGACCCGAACTGCAAGACAAACAGGCAAAACATTATCCACAGTAATAACGGAGTGTTGCGGAACACTTCAATATACACTCCCGCGATTCGACCCAGTATGCGTTTCTCGTAATTCCGGAGTAGCGCGAGAATCGTTCCAAACACTGTACTCATGCCGACCGTCACCACCGAAATCGTTATGGTGTAGAGAAGTCCGACCAGGAGGAAGCGAATATTAGGGGGCGTGAAAACGTCTCGTATAGCATAAATCATAAAACGTCTTCCGCCATCATCATCAGTTCGTCCTTGGCGTTGTCGGACAACTGAATATGCTCACGGCTCTTGATTCTGCGCTCATACCACCGCGCCCAGGACGCGAGGGGAAAGCAGATAATAAAGTACAAAACTCCCGCCACGACATACGCCGGTCCGTAGCTCAGCCGTCCTTGCGATGCCCAGCTGTCGGCTTGATACATCAGGTCGAGCCCACTAATAGTCGCTAAGACGCTGGTATTCTTGATGAGATTAACCGCTTGATTCGTCAGCGGCGGCAAAATTATCTTGATGGTCTGAGGGATAACGATATACCCCATCATCTGCAAGTAGTCAAAGCCCTGGGCTTTTGCCGCTTCAAACTGCCCTTTAGGTATGCTGTGTATTCCCGCCCGAACTACTTCCGCGACATATGCCCCGTGGTAGATTCCAACGCCCAAGACGCCGATCATAAACGAACTCCAACGCATCCCCAAAAACGGGAAGGCGTTGTAGATGAAAAACACCTGTACCAGCAGGGGTATGTTTTGAAAGAACTCAACATACACCCGGTTTACCATTCTCAAAGTTTTTCGGTCGCTCGTTCCAAGCAAACCAAAAATCACACCCAACAAAAGCGCAAACAGTAAAGCTAGTATCGATATAAGCAAGGTCGTGACAAAGCCGTCGAAAATGACGGCTTTGTCAGACCAAAGCATTTCCCAACGCCAAAGCGCGAACGGGCCATTGCTCATTCGGAACTTGTTCCTTCCCCAAAAATTGGTTGAGGCGCTGGCGCACTAGATTACAGGTTGTATTTTCCGACGAGGAAGGCAATTGTTCCGTCGCCGTTCCACTTCTTAATCAAGTCATTAACATAAGTGGCAAGGGTCTTGTTGCTGAGTTTAGTTGTTACGCCATATTTCTGGGGTGAAAATTTGTCCTCGGTCAGGGTCAGATCATTACTCAGGTAGCCGCGTAATATTGAGCGGTCAACGCTGAATACGTCAACATTACCAGCCTGTAAGGCGGCTTGGATTTCCGGATAGGTTCCAAACTCCTTAAAGGTGACGCTCACACCAAGCTTGGTGGCGGCGGCCTGCAGGGCATCGCGGCTGGTCGCGGATTGCGCGACGCCAATTACCTTGCCGTTACAGTCTGCCAAGCTGTTGATTCCGTCGTCTTTTCTCACCAGCATACCCACCGCGTCCTCGTAATAAGGATCGCTAAAGTTGTAGGTCAACTTGCGTTCCTCAGTGATAGTAAACGTCGCGATAATCATATCAACGTCGCCGTTATCAAGCAGCGGGCCGCGGGTTTTGGCAGTAACGCCCTGAAAACTAACTTTGCTTTCGTCACCGAAGATTTCTTTGGCAAACATGTGAGCCAGGTCAATTTCCATACCGGAATGCTCCCCGGTTTGCGGATCCAGTATGCCGAAGTTGGGCACATCTTCTTTACAGCCAATTTTAAGCACGCCGTGGTCTTTAATGGCTTGAACGCCCTCGTTTTCCGAGCCACAGCTCGCCAGCGCGAATAGCATCGCCACCGACAGTGCCAGGGTAAGCAATTTTTTAATGGTCATTGGTGTTCTCCTTATTATAGTGGGTATTTTTGCCTAACAATTTGTTAACCCAGAGCGATATTATCTGTTCCACTAACCCAATAATTCGTTAGCGGCAAAACTTTTACCTCCCGAGCCAATAGATACCGCGATAATGAATTCCTTGGTTAAAGCGGATTCCCCGGTAAAATATCCCGGAAGTTTGGCTGGTTTACGTATTAACGCCTCCACCTCGCCGCTAATACAGCACTTTTGACAAAAACTGCTTGACCCGTTCGTTAGGCGGGTCATTGAAAAACGCGTCCGGAGTACTGTCAACCGTTACCAGACCGCCGTCTATAAACACGATTCTGTCCGCCGCCTGTTTGGCAAAACCCATTTCGTGAGTGACAATTATCATCGTTTTGCCGTGCTCATGGCTAAGTTTAAGCATAACGTTTAGCACTTCCCCCTGCATTTCCGGGTCAAGCGCGGAGGTCGGTTCATCGAACAAAAGAACCTTGCGGTTGGTGGCTAGCGCCCGCGCTATCGCCACGCGCTGCTGCTGTCCGCCACTTAACTGTGACGGCAGACTCATTGCCTTTTCACGAAGCCCGACGATGTCCAGACACTCGTTGGCGCGTTCCTCCGCTTCCGCTCGGCTCATTTTCTGAAGTTTGACCAGCGCGAGGGTAATGTTTTTCATCGCGGTCATATGCGGGTAAAGATTAAACTGTTGAAACACCATGGCGCAGTGTTTTCGGACCAGCGAAATCCGGTTTTTCGGGGTCATTTCGATTCCGTCAAGAAACACCGAGCCGGAACTGGGAGTTTCCAGACCATTAACACAGCGAATAGCGGTGCTTTTCCCGGCCCCTGAGGGTCCGAGAATAACTACCTTTTCGCCCTCGCCGACACGCAGGTTGACATCATGGAGAACTTCTGTCTTGCCAAACGACTTGTGTATGTGATCCAGTAGAATCATTCACTTCCTCCGGTAATCCGCCCTGAGTTACATGAATAGCGTATCATTTTCCGGCAAGACCGCCTTCCGCAAAAACACATGTGGCTATTTCGGGAACTGTAAGGTGAATCCTTGGGTTTTAACAAATTTTAAAGGGTAGGATGTCTTGATGCAAACCCGAAGCCGCTTGTTTAAGCCTTCCACTGCCCCGCTACTGACCTGTGCCATGGGTAAGGAACCAGTTAGGATCAAGTCCGGATGGGGCGTGAAAGCCTTGATTGAATTTTTGCCTAGCTCCCTACTGCTGGGTTAGGTTTTAAAAGGCAGTTAGATGTATTAGGCCAACGTAAAACCGCTGGCCTAAGCGTTCATGCTATTTCGATGCTACTTTGCTATGAAGTATAATGGCCTGGGAATTTAATACAACGGTTTAAGTAACAGTTCACCGATTATTTTAGCCTTACCTCGAATATAAGGATAGGGACGGAAGAGTTACCCTGTGTCATTCAGGATGAAAGTGGCATTTGTGGCGGAGGCGGGCCAGGCCAAAATAACCAAGTTGACAGCGGGTTACGGAGTAAGCAAATCCACGCTGGAGGAAGTAGTTCAAGTGGGTTATCCCAAGTTAGGACAAGGGACGCCGGAAGTCAGACGACAACGCTGACGCCAAATCCCGTTTGTACGAGGAAAGCGGTTGGTTCAAGGTAGAGTGTACTTGGTGAAAACATACTATGGTGCTGTTTGGACGTTATGTCGAAGAAGCGGCTGGTCGGTTCCTAAGCGCCACTTTCCCTGTCCCGGCAAAGTGAAGGGTTAGGGATTTTCCCGATCATCCGCTACTCCCGGCCGGCCGGGATTTCCCAGAGGGGTTTGACCTGGATGCGGGTTAGACTGGGTGTTCATCAAGCTTCCCTACTTTGAAGCCAGGGGTATTGCCGATAAATTAATGGAACAATGCTTTCCGGTCTGCCAGGCACATGTCCTCAACTGAACTGGGTGATGCTTTTTCAAGGCGCTGTAAAACCCTGCCCTGAAGTGCGGGGTTTTACAGCGCGGTAGAGATAACCAGGGTCAAGAAAGATGAAGTTGACGAATAAGCGATTAAATATATCGTCGGTAATGCTATAAGCATATACTGATATATTTTATACAAAAAAGTGAAATAGACTGGTATAAAACTGAACCAGGATAAAGATAATCATGTGTTGAATCAGGAGTTTAAGTTCGGTGCAGAATAATATATACAATTGCAAACATTATCCTGTTTTAACTTCTCCTTAACATTCATAAGGGCAAAGTGTTTATTGCTGCTCTTTAAAATATCTTGTTTGTTGAATAGCAAGTGATTTTGCCGTGGTTGTTTTAACAATTAACTTGACGATCAAGAGCTTAGGTGGTAGGAGTTATGAGATTACGCTAAAGTATATAATTTATTATTGCACGAGGGGGTATTTTATGAGCAAATTTTTCACTAGAAACAAGGTTAAAAAGATTATTCTGCTGGTCGCGTCCGGCGTTTTAATGTCAAGCATCGCGCTTCCCGCCTTTGCGGCAGGAAATGTTCGGGAAAATACTTCGCCGATAGTTGCGGATTATTTCGAGAAAGTGAAAGCAAACAACACCGAGTTGATCGCTTTTCTTCACGAAATGCCTAAAGGTGGCGACCTTCACAGTCACGCGTCAGCCACGATAGAGGCAGAGGCAGTACTTGAATACGCTGCCGAACAGGGTTTTGACTTTGACCGAAAAGCGCTAACCTTTGTGAAGAAAACACCTGCTGAGCAGTCAGACTCGGCAATTTATTTCACAAACGCGACGCTTAAATCCGCCGTCAGCGCGAATTCAACGCTAGGCACCAGTTTTCGTGAGGAAGTCCTTTCCGAGATTTTAGAAGCTGTGAGTATGCGAAACTACAAGCAGCGAGCCGTAAGCGGACATGATCACTTCTTCCAGTATTTCTTTCGCACGGGAGATGTTACAATCCCTGACCCTGAAATTTATCGCCGTTTGTTTACTCGCGCAATAAAGGAAAACATCGGGTATCTTGAGTTAATGACGAATATGAAAACAAAAGCCGATTATGATTCAGTCATAAAAATCAAGGATGATGTTATTAAGAGCCTTAATTCAACCCGAAAGCTGGATGTTAATTTTATCGCCACAATTAACCGAAACGCTGACAACGCCGCGTTTAAGGCCTCTCTTGATAAGGCGATAGCGCTTTACGACAATCCCGATACTCACACCGTCGGAATTACAATTCTTTCCGCGGAGGATGATTTGCTTTCGCAAAAAAACTTCATTGCGCAAATGAAAATGCTTGACGAAGCGTATAACTATCACCTTAAAACACAAGGTACGGGAATAAATTTCCATCTGCACGCCGGCGAATTGACCCTGGATTATTCCGAGTACTTGGCATTGACTGACCGGATTTCAAAATCTATTGATCTTGGACACGCCAAAATAATCGGGCATGGTGTTTCTATCGCTTGGAACGAACAAGTCTATGAACTGCTTAAGAAAATGCGCGACGATAAAATCGGCGTCACAGTATGCCCCTCGAGTAGCGAAGCGATTCTCGGAGTAAGCGGTGGCGACACTCACCCGTTCAAACTTTACTGGAATGCCGATGTTCCAGTTGCGATAGCGACTGACGACGAAGGGTTGTCTCGATCCAACCTCACAAACGAATACGCGAAAATAGCCAAGTGGTTCAATCTGGAATACGGTGAAATTAAATGGCTTGCCTTCAACAGCATTGAAATGTCGTTTCTCAAGGGTAAAGGTATTTTCAAAGACAAGAACTTCAATCTAACCGCGGACGAATTCAAAGCGGCGAAATCTTTAGCAATCAGCTCAGGGTCAGCCAAAGGGATCAAAGAATGTGAGGTGTATGAGGAATACTTGACGTTTGAAAAGAAAATGGAGAGCTACATATACGATTTCAATTGGTGACGCTATTCGCACTAAAACAGCCTTCACCAACCCTGTTTAAAAGCCTGGTCAGTAGGCTAGTTAAGAAACTGGCCCAAGTCCCCTCGCCCCTGGCGTCCCTAAAGGAAATAAGCATCGGCTTATACAAGAGCGCGGCGGGCCGGGCGGGCAAAAACTTCGGCCTTGTTTTGCCGGGTAAAGAGCTGGTTCCAGGGATCAAACCTAACAGGACACTGGCAGTGCTTCCCGAGGCGCCATTAAGCTCTAAGCTTCGGTGGCTGTACCTCCCGCTGGGTCACGTCAACAAGGCGTTGGCGAAGGTCGGATTTGTGTATTCTAAACGCGCCCTCCTCCTCAGTGAGCTAGTATAAAAAGCTTAAGTCAGCGATTTTTCGACAGCCAGATCCTCCAACCAGCCCCCCAAATCCCTGGTAACGGTCGAAAATACCAGGTAGCGGTAAAAACGGTTGGCGGGACAAAAAACCCGGCGGGTGATGCTACTGGCTGTTTTTCCCCTAATTGGGTAACACAGCCAATCGGTTGACTCTTGTTGGTAGTTTGGCAATTCTAGGCGTTGACTGGCAAAACGGGTATGGCAGGGCTTTTCCCCCTGGAAACAATTGCGTTTTCCCCCGGTATATCTGGTTTACTTACAAAAGTTTTCTCTTGACTAGCTAATATGCGGAGTATAATATTGTATTTGATATTTTTGTATTTAAACGTCAAACTCCGCCTTCTTCGCCTTTTTACCCTTGGCTTTCACATACAACTTGGCAAATCAGCCAATGCTTGTAACTATTGAATTTTTGCCGCGTCTGTTTGCTGTTTACCCGGCAAATGTGTATTTTCATATTCTTCATAATACGACAACACATCCGACTGACAATGGAACAAGTGAATTAATCACGAACTAGAGGTTTCCTTTTCCTCTTTCGTGTCCAACCTTTTTTCAATTGTGAATAGTCAGTATTCTCGTTAGTCCTGCCTGCGCCATGCATATATCTTGGTGAATGGCAGTGTTATTTTTTTGCGTTCGTTTTCTAATCCGCGACAATCCCTCATAGGATGGACAAGCGGTTTGTCAAGCCTTGCATTTTCAGTTAGGTTTGTTCGTTAAAAATAGAGTTTTCCTGTTCATTCCTACTTTTGTTAAACATGATTCGCCTTCTCTGCCGGCAACTCAAGCACAAAGGAAATCACCATGGGTCTCAAATTTGAATTGTCAATCGGTTTTAGCGTCATGGTTCTCTTTTCCATCATTATCGCGGTTGTGAACATGACGAACAACCAGCGTACGTCACGCATGGCAGAGTTGCAATCCGGTGCCTTTGTCCCGGAAATACAAGTTGCGGTACGGCTGAATTCGGCCGTTTTCGCCTCCAATGAGTATTTTTCCTTTTTCCAGACTGATTTTTCGGAAGAGTCCTACCAAAACACCCTTGCGGAACTTGCCAAGATGGAAACCGGTGTCCGCGATTTCGAAGCCATCGCTATCGCCTTTGCCGATGAGGTGCCACTCCTGGCCAAAGAAATACTTGCCCTGTCTGTACATGTGAAGGAATACCGAAACGCGATTCAGGAGGTTTATAACCACGCGCACCTGTTGCCTGGCCTATACCAAGGCATGACCGAGACGGGCGAAGTGGTGGATAGTTTGATCCTGGATTATTTCAAGCAGTATCGGCCCCTGGCTGCCAACGAAACGGAAAAGCTTGACCCGGTAGCCTTGACCCGGCGTTTCGACCGCTATGACGCCAGCCTGACTTTGCTGTCGGAATTGTCAACTGCCCGCCGGAAAATCTTTGAATTCCAGGCCGCCCGCGACCCTGATCAACAGGACCTTCTCTATGATCAGTCGCGCACCGTGATGGATGCCATCTCTGAAAGTATCTCCACCTTTCGCTCTGGTACCCGGCTGGAAGTGTGGATCAAGCGTTGCGACGCTATTCTGGCAAACATAAACAAGTGGAACAACTATGTTGACGCTATTCACAAAGAAACCGTTGGCATGAAGAATTTCCTCCAAATTCGCCATGACCTATACGTCAACCTGCAGGATACCACCTCCAAGTTGTCCGACAGTGGTATGGATCGTGTCGCGACCAGCGCCACTGAAACTACCGACCGGGTTGAGAGAAACCTGAGCATGTCGTTTATTTTGATGGTACTTGCCCTCGTCGTAGGTGTATTTCTGGCCATTTTTATTACCCGCTCGATCACCAAGCCATTTGCCGACATCATCCATGAATTGACCGCCGCTTCAAACAAAGTGGATGAATCGGGTGAGGTGGTGAGTCACGAGTCTGAGTTACTGGCTGAGAACACGGTAAGCCAGGTGACGACCCTGCAGGATACGGAAAAATTGCTCCGGGAGATGGCAAAAGATACTAGTATGAACGCTGAGCATTCGCGAAACACGCAGGATATCACCGATAAGATTATCATCCGGGTCCAGCAGGAAAACACGGCCATGCAGTCTATGGCCGAAGCGATGAATCACATCAACGAACAGGCCAGCAAGATTTCCCAAATTATCAAGACAATTGAGGAAATAGCCTTCCAGACCAACCTGTTGGCCCTAAACGCGGCGGTGGAGGCAGCCCGAGCCGGTGAAGCGGGCAAAGGTTTCGCGGTGGTAGCAGACGAAGTTCGCAGTCTGGCTGGCCGTTCGGCCGCGGCAACGCGTGATACCGACAAGTTGATCCGGGAGACAGTGGAAAGCGTCCACCGCGGCGCTGAAGTAGCGGAGCATTTGCGGCAGGGTTTCTCGGTGATCAGCGAGGGTACGGAATCGATTGGCCAGCTGGTCAAACATATCGCCGAAGCGACGCACGAACAGGCTGGCGAGGTCACCAATATCAACGAAGACATGCGTAAACTGAGCGAAGCGACTGACGAGATTTCCAAAATGTCCTCTGATTCGGCGGAATCGGCCAAGCAGTTGGCTACCGAAACAGACCACATGCAAGGCGTGATTCTACGTTTGCTGAGGCTGGTCAAGGGTAAACACGCGGCTGACCATACCATATTGTCATAATGCTCTTTAGGCGTTTTTCTTTCCTGACACCCTGGCCTGACGGCCATTGGACGACCCGGAAGGGTGTTATTCCGGTGTTTTCCGTAAACCCGGGGTGTCAGGAAATTTTTTTTCTCTAGGCACCACGGTGCACGCGCCACTCCTACCCGGCCCGTACACTAGTCTTTCCCCCAAAGCATCAGTAGACAGCCCCCCCAAAAAAACCCAAAACCCTGGTTGTAAGAGGACTCTTCCGATAGGAATCCCCCCCCTTTAGGGAGGGAAGGATGTCAATTCCTGAAGTCGCATCGAGGTTGGTGGCATTTGTGCAAGACATGATGTTGGGAACCGTGCCGGCCTCCAAGAAATTTTATAAAGGAAGGTGTATCCGAATGAAATTACTACTCGAACCGTTAAAGGCAGGGAACCTCTTGCTTAAAAACCGGCTTGTGATGCCGCCAATGGCTACCTCCAAGGCTGATGCTGACGGGAAAGTGAGCCGGGCTATTTTGGATTACTATGATGAAAAGACACGCGGCGGGCGGATTGGGCTCGTCATAACAGAGCACAGCTTTGTCAATCCACAGGGGAAAGTATCACCCAATCAGTTGTCGGTTGCGGATGACAGCGTGGTTGAAGGACTAAAGGAATTGGCTGACGTGATTCATCGCCATGGTTCGCTTGCGGTTTCGCAAATCAATCATGCGGGTAGCGTCTCCTCGGCGGAAATCACGGGTCTGGCACCGCTGGCACCATCGGCAGTTTCCCATCCCAACAAAAAGGGAGGAACTGTTCCACACGAATTGACAAAACCGGAAATAGGCGGGATTGTTTCCGACTTCGCAAACGCGGCGCGGCGGGTTAAAGAAGCCGGTTTTGACGGGGTTGAACTCCACGCGGCGCACGGATTTTTACTGCATCAGTTTTACTCGCCTCTCTCTAACTTACGGGCAGATGATTATGGCGGCAATTGGGAAAACCGAATACGACTACATCTGGAAGTCATTTCGGCTATCAGAAAGATTACCGGAGATGATTTCCCCATTCTTGTGCGTTTGGGCGCTTCCGATTATCGTGAGGGTGGCGTTACAATTCAGGAAAGCGAGGCAGCCGCGCAAGCATTTGAAAATTCCGGCGTGAGCATTCTCGATATATCTGGAGGCATGAACGGATCCTCCGTACCTGGAGGTGACGGCCTACCAGGCTATTTCGCCCCGCTCTCGTCCGCGATAAAGAAGAAAGTTGGTATTCCGGTAATCCTGACCGGCGGAATTACGCAGGCGCAAGATGCCGAACGGCTGCTTGAAGAAGGTGCGGCTGATCTGATCGGCGTCGGAAGGGCAATACTGAACGATTCCGGGTGGGCGGAAAAAGAGCTGGCTTCTTTATGTCAGAATCAGGGTTAACTTTCGATGTGTCCCGGTTGGACTGGGTAAAAAGCGAGGATTGTTACGGAGATTACCCACGGCAAAGGGTTAGTGGCGGGCAAGGGACGCTGGCTGGCTAGCCTGTTTCTCTAGTGAGAGTCCGGATTGCCAGCCTTGAAAATCCTCCTCAAGCACCTGTTTCATCACCATGGCGGCCGCCCCGATGGCTGGCGCGTCAGCCCCCAATTGGGACAGGGTTATCCGGGTTTTCGTTCCGGCCAGAGGCAAGCGGTGGCGGTCGATCGCCTGCCGTAGGCCGACGGGGAAGAAACGGTTACGCACCAGGCTTCCATCCAGAATAACCAATTCAGGATCAAGCAGGTTGATAGCGTCAGCAATGGCCGCCCCCAGCCGGTCCTGGGCATTTTCCAATAAATCCTTGGCTAGTGGATCACCCTGGGCGGCGGCGGTCAATATCTTCCTGAGACTAAGCTCCCCCACTGTTCCACCCCCGGGTTTACCCAGGCTACTCGGTTGACCGTCAGCCAGTTTTTCCCTGGCGTCACGAAGGATAGCCTGTTCCGACGCCACCGCCTCCAGGCACCCCCGCTTGCCGCAGTTACAGAGCGGTCCACCAGGGACGGCGAGAGAGTGTCCGAGTTCACCCGCCGAGCCGCTTTCTCCCGTGTAAAGCCGGTCAGCCAGCACCAGAGCCCCCCCAATACCCCAGCCAAGGTGGACGCATAAGTAAGTGTGCGCTTCGCGAGCCGCGCCAAAGATCTTTTCACCGCAGGCGGTAGCCCGTATATGGTTGCCAACGCAGACGTGGGTCTGAAACCACTGTCCCAGTGGCGTCAGAAAGTCCACGTCACGCCACCCGAACAGAGGCGCGTGGATCAAGCGCTGACTAACCGGGTCGAACCAGCCCGGGGCGGCTACTCCGATTCCCAACAGTTTGCCCGGGTCAAAAGACACTTTGTTAAGCACCTGGGTGATCAGGCGCCGTAGGCGTTCCAGGGTGGGAACGGGACCGCGGGTGAACAGACACGCCGCCTCCTGGCGAGAAAGTTCACCCTTCCCGTCCATCAGGACCACCAGTATACGTTCCGGGTCCAGTTCCACACCGACACTGTAATAAGCGTCACTGGCGAATTCCAGCAGGACCGGAGGTTTGCCACCGGTTGACTGCCCTTTGCCAGCCTCGCGAATCCAGCCGTAGTCCCGAAGGCGGCGCACTCCCTGCATGACCATGGGCAGGGATATCCCTAGCGCCCGGCTGATTTCTGCCTGACCGATCGGACTTTTCTTCCGGATTAGGTTAAGGACCTGCTGTAGACTTTGGTTCCGGCGCATGCCGGGAATCTCCCTGGTTGTGGCTGGCGCTGGGAGCCAAATCACCCCCCTCCCCACCCGATACCGGCATGTTCACAAATAGTTTATGGCGAACTTTTTATTGGTTATGAAAACAATTTCCACATCCTGCTCGGCTGTCGCCCCGTGCCACATGACGCTCCCCTCGGGAAACCAGACAAAAGAGCCGGGGGGGAAATCACCTTCCGAGGTGTGAAGAATGCCCTTTAGCACATACATGCCATGCGCGCAGGGATGATCGTGTTTGGGGTTGATGAAGCCGGCCGGGTATTTGGTAATGGTCACCCCGACGCCGGTCCCGGGGTCTTTGAAAAGTGATTTCTTGAAGAGATTTTTCCCAGTGGGCGGGTTGAACTCCGCCTCCCACTCCATCGCCTCCACGTTTATTTTCACCACTTCCCCAGCCTTGTCCGCTGCCATGTCGATTTCCTCCAGTTAAGACCGATTGCCAAAAATATACCGGTCGGGTGAAGAATACTTACCAGACCATACACTTAATACTTAGTTAACTTACTTAAGTAATGCGATAGAACCAAAAAGTCAACTCTATTTTAATTGACCCGGCTTGATTTTTAGCCGACCCAGACCTAACGTCTTTCGTGAAAAAATAGTTTGGCGTGGCGAAAAGACCCTGCCGGCTTGGGTTGGAGGGGATGCCGGGTTAAGAGGTGCGTTAGCAAAGTTTACCATAGAGCCACTAGGAAAAGTTGGGCAGTCGGGTTAGGATGAACGGTCGTGCGGGTGGGCAAAACAGGTTGCGGACCAGCGTCTCCACTGATACTGGTAGTTTTACTAAGGGAAGTTTGGCCTGGGATTTGGCATTGGCTGGCCTAATGTTTTCCCAACTGGCAGTCTCTATAAAAATAATCGGCCTAAACCGGGAAGCATCTTTTTCAAACTTAATCATCCTGCCTAGTTGGCTGACCCGACGCCAATAAATAAAACCCTGCCCTCCCCTGCTTTTCCCAAGGAAAACGACCGGATTCGGATCGAGTCTTTAGGGAAAGCCACTGGCATCCACCCAGCGCCAGATATCAAGAAAATCCCCCGCCGCTACCCGTAAAAAGACCCGCTGGCACAGGCAAAATATTGGCGGTAGTCGCGACGCCACGACAATAACTACTGATAGCAAGACTAAAATTCACTGTCCCGCGCCTTCCGACAACACTAAAAGCGACACCCGGGTGAAAGTGATTTGGGGAAAAATAAAGGGTAAAAATATTTTCAAAAAAAAAGCTTGACATCCCTGTTCAACCGGCTATAGTTGGTACAACACACAAGAAATCTTTCTTTATCACCTGATTTTTCTAACCTGCTTGTTTTCCTTTTTCCACTTTATTCACTTTCTCACCAGGCGTCTAATTTAAGTTGGACTTAGATCGCCTGGCAAAAATTTTGGGTTTTCAGTTAGTACATATTTATTACTTACCGGAGGCAGCATGCCATTTCTTTACCCAGATTATGACCAAAACGGTTGTAAAGTACTAACCCAAATGCAGGGTGTCTGCTCCGACATGTTGATGGATATTGAAGTCAGGAAGCTTTCCCCTGGATCTAGCCTGGAGTTGGAGTTTCCGGAAAAAGAATTGGTAATACTCCTGTTGACCGGCAAGGTTGAATTGAAATGGGACGGCGGACAGGCGACCGCCAGCCGAGCCGACCTATTTAGCGAGCTCCCCTGGGTCCTCCATGTCGCTCGCGGGCAGCGGGCGCAGGTGACAGCCATTGAAGACAGTGAAATACTCCTCCAGTCCACCACCAACCCCCGCTCCTTCCCCAGCAAGCTCTACCGCCCCGAAGACAACCGGACAGTGGTGTCCTGCGCGGGAAAATGGGAAGACACCGCGGTCCGCGACGTTATAACCACCATTGACTACACAAACGCCCCTTATTCCAATCTGGTCATTGGCGAGGTAGTCCAGCGGCAAGGCCGCTGGGCCGGTTATATACCGCACCACCACCCCCAACCGGAAGTCTATTATTTCCGGGTCGACAAGCCGCAGGGGTTCGGCGCCTCTTTCATTGGTGACTCAGTCTTTAAAATCACCGACGGCAGTTTTGCTGCCATTCCTGGCGGCCTGATGCATCCCCAGGTCGGAGCTCCCGGCTACCGGATTTATTTTTGCTGGATGATTCGCCACCTGGACGGCAACCCCTGGACTGACCGCATCGACCTGGAAGAGCACAAATGGCTTCTGGACGCCAAATTCTAGAATCCGAGGAAACGCTACTATGACAACCACACGCATGACGACGGGACAGGCACTGGTGAAATTTCTTGACCAGCAATACGTCTCTTTCGACGGCAAAGTGGAGAAATTCATCACTGGCTACGCCACCATCTTCGGTCATGGTTTTGTGGTGGGGATAGGCCAGGCTCTAGACGCAAACCCGGGCAGCCTCACCGTTTACATGGGCAAGAACGAACAGGGCATGGCCCATATGGCCACCGGTTACGCCAAGCAGAACAACCGCCGTAAAATAATCGCCTGTGGCTCCTCCATCGGTCCCGGCGCTGCCAACATGGTCACCGCCGCCGGCACCGCCACCGTCAACAACATTCCGCTTCTTCTCTTCCCCAGTGACTCCTTCTCCACCCGCCAGCCCGATCCAGTCCTGCAGCAGATCGAGATTCCTGAAAGCCTGGCTTACACCACCAACGACGCCTTCAAGGCGGTTTGCCGTTATTGGGACCGGGTGAGCCGGCCCGAGATGCTGATGACCGCGGTGCTAAACGCCATGCGGGTCCTTACCGATCCCGCCACCGCCGGGGCGGTTTGCGTCGCCATGCCGCAGGATGTACAGGGCGAGGCATGGGATTTTCCCGACTATTTCTTCCAAAAACGCGTTCACCTTATCCCCCGTCCGATTCCGGTGGAAGAGGAGTTACAGGCGGCGGCGGATCTTTTGAAAAATTCCCGTAAACCTCTGATAGTGGTGGGCGGTGGCGTCCGTTACTCTGAGGCCGGGGAGACGGTGGAGAACTTCAGCCGTCGCTTCCACATCCCGCTAGGCGAAACTCAGGCCGGGAAAAGTGCCGTCCTCTCCAGTTTTTCTCTTAACCTGGGCGGTATCGGGGCCACTGGCAACCTGGCGGCCAACCGACTGGCGGTGGAGGCCGACCTTATCCTCGGTATCGGAACCCGCTTCTCCGACTTCACCACCGCCTCCAAGTCCCTCTTTCAAAAGTCCAACTCCAAGGTGGTGACTATCAATGTGTCATCCTTCCACGCCATGAAACTTGACGCCCAGCGAGTGGTGGGCGACGCCAAGATTGGAGTGTCGGGCCTGGGAAAAATCCTGGAGTCCAGCAACTACCATTCCGCCTGGGGTGACGCCCCCGCCCAAGCCAAGGCCGACTGGGGTCGGGAAATGCAACGCTTGGGAAAAATCGCCTGGGCCCCTGGGTTTACCCCCGAAGTCAGTGACCGCGACCCCCGTTCCCTTGACGATTTCCGCCGCGTAGCGTCAGGCGACATCGCTGAATCAACCGCCCTCACCTTGATTAGAGAACTTATCCCGACCGACGCCATTGTGGTTGGAGCATCGGGGAGTCTACCCGGCGACCTCCAGCGCATGTGGGAGACCGATTGCCGCTACTCCTATCACATGGAGTATGGCTATTCCTGCATGGGTTACGAGATAGCCGCCGCCTTGGGGGCCAAGCTCGCCAATCCCAAGCAGGAGGTCTACGCCCTGGTAGGGGACGGAAGCTACCTCATGCTCCACACCGAACTGGTGACCGCCATCCAGGAAGGGGTGAAAATCAACATCCTGCTCTTCGACAACGCCGGTTTTGGCTGTATTAACAACCTGCAGATGTCGAAAGGGGTGGGGTCACTCGCCACCGAGTTCCGTAAGCGTGGCCCTTCGGGAAAGCTGGACGGGGACTTGATGTTTATCGACTACGCCCAGTCAGCCGCCGGTTATGGCGCCAAAACCTATTCGGTCCGCAATCTCGGTGAACTCCGCCAGGCCCTTATCGCTTCCCTATCCGACAAGACAACCACCCTGATTGACATAAAGACTCTTCCCAAGACCATGACCCATGGTTATGATTCCTGGTGGCACGTGGGAGTTGCCGAAATCACTGACAGCCCCAAGGGTCAGGCCGCCTACCAGGACAAGGTGGAGCATTTGAAGCAAGCGCGGCAATATTAAGAACGCCAAACGGCCCCCATCCCCCCGTGACCGGTGCCGAAGGAAAGTTTTGAGTTTACTTACTCCAGGTGACCAGGATAATCCCGAATGATCTTCTTTCACCGCCCTATCCTCTATCCGAACCCCTTTTAGCCCTCTACCCATTGCCTGACGATACCCTCTCTCGACTAAACACCCTGACCTACTGACCTGATTTGGGCGCGCCTTTTTATTTTTGACCTGTCGCCCGGATTGTTAAGTATGCCCCATGTTTGTATAAAATATATACTAACCTTTTAGACACCTACTCACACGCGAGCAACCGCCCAGAAAAAGGAGATACCCACCCATGTTCAAAGCGGGAACGGTAAAACTTGGCATAGCCCCCATTGCCTGGACCAATGATGACATGCCTGACCTGGGACGGGAAAACACCTTTGAGCAGTGCGTGAGCGAGATGGCCTTGTCTGGTTTCGCCGGCTCGGAAATCGGGAACAAGTACCCCCGCGATCCAGCCATCCTCCTTCCCGCCCTGGCGTTGAGAAACCTGGAAATCGCCAATGCTTGGTTTAGCTCGCACCTCACCACCCAGGCCTATGCCGACACGGAGCGGGAGTTTATCAGTCAATGCGATTTCCTGAAAGCGGTCGGCGCCGGGCTTATCGGGGTGTCGGAACAGGGTTTCAGTATCCAGGGCCAGATGGATACCCCGATCTTCGAGGCGAAACACGTTATGAGCGAGGCGGAATGGCAATTACTCACCCAGGGTCTTGACCGCCTGGGCAAGATCGCCCGCGATAAAGGCCTTCGTCTGGTCTACCACCACCACATGGGGACAGTGGTGCAAACGGCCGCGGAGACGGATCGCCTGCTCGCCAACACCAATCCGGAACTGGTGGGACTTCTTTTCGACTCCGGGCATTTCGCGTACTCTGGTGAAGATCCGCTGGCCATGTTGAAAAAACACTTGCCGCGGGTTCGCCATGTCCATTTGAAAGACATCCGTCGCCCCTTGGTGGAGCAGGTCAAGCGGGAAAAATTGAGTTTTCTCAAAGGCGTGCGGTTGGGGACATTCACTGTACCAGGTGACGGCGACATAGACTTTGGCCCCATTTTCCAGGTTCTCGCCGAAGCGGAATACCGGGGCTGGATGTTGGTAGAGGCGGAGCAGGACCCAGTCCGGGCCAATCCCCTCGCCTACGCCATCAAGGCCCGGCAGTACATCCGGGAAAAGGCGGGAGTGTAAAGGGGGGTTACTGTTTACAGTTTTGCCGTCAAAAAAACATTCCCGCTGACTCCGCCAGTTATTTGGAGAACAGCCTAAAATTTTTCAAGGAGAAGGGTATCATGGTGGAAACACTGAAGTACTACGTGAATAACCAGTATGTCGAATCCAAGAGCACCCAGTTTTACGATGTCTACAATCCCTCCACGGGTGAACTCCAGGCGCGATGTCCCCGCTGTACCCAGGACGAGGTGAAAGGGGCGATCGAAGCCGCCCACCAGGCTTACGACGGCTGGTCGCGAACCCCCCCTATTAAACGAGCCGAGGTGCTCTTCCGGATCCGCGCTCTTCTTGACCTGCACATGGATGAGCTGACCGTCCTCTGCGCCCGGGAACACGGCAAGAACTGGGATGAGTCGCAGGGAGACATCTTTAAAGCGCGCGAAGCCACCCAGCACGCCACCAGCATTCCCAACCTTCTCATGGGCGAATCACTCCTTGACACTTCCACCGGTTACGACACCATCCTTTACCGCGAGTCGCTAGGGGTGTTTGTCGGTATTTCACCCTTCAACTTCCCCGCCATGATCCCGATGGGCTGGATGGCTCCCCTCTGCATCGCCTGTGGCAACACCATGGTCCTCAAGGTGGCAGGGGCTACCCCCATGACTGCTCTACGCATTGCCGACCTCTACCGCGAGGCGGGACTACCGGCCGGTGTGGTCAATGTGGTCTCTTGCGACCGCCAGGTTATTCCTGAACTAATCACCAATCCACTGGTGCGCGGGGTGTCCTTTGTCGGCTCTACCTCGGTGGGTCTACACATTTACTCCACCGCCGCCAAGGCGGGTAAACGCGTCCAGTGTCTGTGCGAGGCCAAGAACCACGCTCTGGTTCTAGAGGACGCCGCCCTGGACCGGACCGCCGCCGGAATTGTCAACGCCGCCTTTGGCTGCGCTGGCGAACGCTGCATGGCCCTGCCGGTGGTGGTGGCTGAGGACTCCATCGCCGACCAGCTGGTGGCTAAACTCACCGAACTCGCCAGTAAACTCCGGATCGGACCAGCTTATGACAAGACGACGCAACTCGGGCCGGTCTATTCAGCCGATCACCGGGAGGCAGTGCGGGGCTGGATTGACAAGGGAGTGCAGGAGGGGGCAAAACTGGTTCTTGACGGACGCCAGGTAACAGTCCCTGGTTACGAAAAGGGATTCTATCTCGGACCCACCATTTTCGACCAGGTGGGTGAACAGATGACGGTGGGCCAGACTGAGATTTTCGGCCCGGTCCTCTGCGTCAAACGCTGCCGTTCCTTTGTTGACGGCCTACGCATCATGAACGCCAACCCCTTCGCCAACGGTTCGGTGATTTACACCCAGAACGGCTTCTACGCCCGCGAATTCACCCGCCACACCAATGGCGGCATGGTTGGTGTCAACGTTGGCATTCCGGTTCCGGTCGGCTTCTTCCCCTTCGCTGGACACAAACAGTCGTTCTTTGGCGACCTGCACTGCCTCGGCAAGGATGGTATCCGCTTTTATACCGAATCCAAATGCGTGACCAGCCACTGGTTTGACGCCGAGGAAATGAAGTCCACCCGCGTCTCCACCTGGGATGGCACCATCTGAAAGTAATCTGGGTTTTCAAGGGACTCCAGCACGAGGAGATTAGGCGATGAATTCTAAAGTCACAGATTTTTTACGGAAATTTGGCTCATTGGTCGGACTATTGCTTCTGTGTTTGATTCTAACCATAGCTTCCGACAAATTCATGTCCATTAAAAACATCATGAATGTATTGCGACAGTCCTCGATCACCGCCTTGCTGGCCCTGGGGGTGTTGCTGCCTATCCTTACCGGCGGCATCGATCTTTCCGTGGGGTCAATACAAGGCTTCACCATGTGCTTCATGGCCTACATGGTGGTGACAGCAAAGTTCAACTCCTTCCTGGCTATTTTCCTCACCCTGATCGTTGGCGCGCTTATCGGTTACATCAACGGTCTCCTGCTCACCAAGTTAAAGTTGCCCCACCCCTTCATATCAACCCTGGGGATGCTAAACATTGCCCGGGGCATGGCGCTAATCATAACCAACGGCATGCCGATTTCCGGACTGCCGCTGGAAGTGCGCTGGCTGGGTTCCGGGGACATCGCCGGTTTTCCAGCCAGTGCCGTGCTGGTGGTCCTGATGTGCTTTGTCTACTATGTCATCCTCAACCACACACCCTTCGGCCGCTATGTCTACTCCATCGGGGGCAGCCGCGAGGCGGCCCGTCTATCCGGAGTTAATATCGCCAGAGTGGAGAATCTCGTCTTCGTCAGTTCCGGCTTCCTTTCCGCTGTGGCTGGCGTGGTGCTGGCCGGCCGGGTTAATTCCGGCTATCCTCTGGCTGGCCTTGGTGCCGAACTCGACGCCATTGCCGGGGCGGTTATCGGGGGAGCCTCCCTCTTCGGTGGCGAAGGCACGGTGGTCGGAACCATGATCGGCGTACTCATCATGGGCGTTCTCCGTAACGGCTTGAACCTCCTTAACGTCTCCCCCTTCTGGCAAACGGTGGTCATCGGCATGGTGGTGGTGCTAGCGGTTTGGGTGGATGTTTTGCGCCGAACCTCCGAATACAACGCCGCCAAAAAGAAAATCTAGTTTTATTCACGCCGCCAGGACAGGCGGGTAGTAACGTGAATGCTACGTCTGTCTTGGCGGAAGAGCCTTTAACTTGTGTCAGGGTGGCTGGTGCCACCAAAATCTCGGTTTTTTTAAAGGAGAGAAGCTATGCGTAAACTTTGGTTGGTTATTCTGGTTTTGGCCCTGGTTGCGGTATCCGCTGATGCGGGCGAAAAATACCGGGTCGCCCTCATTGCCAAAGCGATGGACAGCGAATGGTGGCAGACGGTCAAGGGTGGGGCGGAAAAATTCGCCAAGGAAAACCCGGACATGGAACTGTCGGTCCTGGCCCCTGACCGCGAAATCAATGTGCAACAACAGATTCAGATCATTGAAGACCAGATAACCAGTGGCGTCAACTGTCTGGTTATCGCCCCCTGTGGCGCCGCCGAGGTTATCCCCACCCTCG
>JAITQC010000036.1 GCA_031289115.1 Planctomycetota bacterium | reverse complement strand
GGTTACTCAGGACAACCTCAGTTGTTCAGGCTGTCCCGGAGTTCCTTAAGTTCCTGGATTTGACGATTGATCTCATCTTTACGGGCGATTTCCCGGTCCTGGATGTTCTGGGGCGCTTTACTAAGGAATTCGAAATTGGAGAGTTTGCGGTTGAGAGCGGTTATGGCGTCTTCCTTTTTCGCCAGATCCTTGGTTATGCGGATTTTCTCCACCTCCACGTCCATCAGGGCGGCTAGCGGCACATAGACCTGCATGCCGTCCATGACCCCCGAGGCGGCCTGGGAGGGCTTGGGGGTGTTTACCCCGATAAGCATGTCTTCCAGACCAGCCAGGGCGGTAATGATACCCGCCAGGTGTTCCAGGGATTCGGCGTAGTCCCGGCTGGCGGTGCTGACCGTCACTGAAAGTCGGCTTTTGGGGGGAAGGTTAAACTTGGCGCGGATGGCGCGGATGGCGCGGATAGCGTTCATGGCGCGGGACATATCGTCCTCGACCTTGGGGTCGCGCCATTTTTCCGCGTCAAGGGGCCAGGCGGCCCGGATCAGTAACGGGGCCGGATTCTCCAGTTCAGCCAGTCCGCGGCGGGGAGCGGCCTTGGCCAGGAGGCTCCAGACTTCTTCCGTGAAGAAGGGGGTGACCGGGTGGAGGAGGCGAAGAAGCTGGTCCAGGACCCAGGCGAGAACGCGGGCGGTGACGGGGGCGTCAGGCGAGTCTGGGTTAAGTTCCGGTTTCACCAGTTCCAGGTACCAGTCGCAGAAATCGCCCCAGGCAAACTCATAGAGGGTTTTGACGTACTCGTGGAAACGGTAGCTAGCCAGTTGCTGGCTCGACTCGTCGATAACCACTGCCAGGCGCGAAAGTATCCAGCGGTTAGTGAAGGACAGGTTTTCCCGTTCCAGCGAACCCGTCTCCAGGGACAGGCTGGAAATCCGGATCATGACAAAACGGCTGGCGTTCCACATTTTGTTAATAAAATTCCGCCCCATATCGAAACGAGTGGGCGCGAGTTTGATGTCCTGGCCATCGGTGGTGAGGGAGCAAAGAGTGTAGCGCACCGCGTCGGCGCCATAAACCTCGTAATTGAAGTCTTTACCAAAACGGCGTTGCGTTCCACCCTGAATCATCACCACCGGGTCGATGCCGTTTTCGCGCGACTTTGACATCCGGGCGCCATTTTCGTCCAGGATAGTGCCGTTGATGTAAACTTCGCCAAAGGGAACTTCGTTCATGAAATGCAGGCCCATCATCACCATGCGGGCGACCCAGAAATAGATAATGTCACGGGCGGTCACCAGGATGGCGGTGGGGTAGTAGTAGCTGAGTTCCGGAGTCGATTCGGGCCAACCCAGGGTAGAGAAGGGCCAAAGGGCGGAACTAAACCAGGTGTCAAGGACGTCCGGGTCCTGGGTCAGGTTGGGGGAGGAGCATTTCTGGCAAGCGGTTGGCGTGTCGATCGCCACTGTCATTTCACCGCAAGCGGCGCAATACCATACCGGTATCCGGTGTCCCCACCAGATCTGGCGGGAAATACACCAGTCACGCACATTTTCCAGCCAGGCCAGATAGACTTTCTCCCAGCGGGCGGGGACAAACTTAAGCGCTCCCTCCCGGGTGGCGGCGATGGCCCGTTCGGCCAGGGGACGCATGCTGACAAACCACTGTTCCGAGAGGTAGGGTTCGATAACCGAATCGCAGCGGTAACACTGGCCGACCGCGTTGTCGTGGTCCTCGACTTTCTCCAGGAGGCCGGTATCCTGGAGTTCCTCCACCAGTTTTTCCCGGCAGCGGAAGCGGTCCAGGCCGGCGTATTTCCCAGCCATTTCAGTCATGGTTCCATCGGGACCGATGACGGTTATCCTTTCCAGGTCGTGGCGGATCCCGGCTTCAAAGTCGTTGGGGTCGTGGGCCGGAGTTATCTTGACTACCCCGGAGCCAAAGGTGGGGTCGACCATGGTGTCGGCGATTACCGGAATTTCGCGCCCGATTACCGGGAGAATGGCGGTAGCGCCTTGTAATTCGGTATAACGCGGGTCGTCAGGGTGGACCGCTAGGGCGGTGTCACCTAGCATGGTCTCGGGACGGGTGGTGGCGACGGTAAGGAAGCGTTGGCCACCTTTGTCGCTTTTTTTCAGGGGGTAACGGATATGCCAAAGCTGGGAATGCTTTTCGACATGTTCGATCTCATCGTCGGCGAGGGCGGTATGGCAACGCACGCACCAGTTTATCAGGCGGCGCCCGCGGTAGATCAGACCATCCTGGTAGAGGCGGACAAAAACCTCGCGGACCGCCCGGGACAAACCCTGGTCCATGGTGAAGCGCTCCCGCTCCCAGTCGCAGGAGCAGCCCAGGCGCTTAAGCTGGTTGACAATGGTGGAACCGTATTTTTCCTTCCAGGCCCACACCTTTTCGACAAATTTCTCCCGGCCAATAGCGTCACGGTGTAACCCCGCGTCAGCGAGGGAACGCTCGACCACGTTTTGGGTGGCGATACCGGCGTGGTCGGTGCCTGGCATCCACATAGCCTCTAGCCCGCGCATGCGGGCGTGGCGAATCAGGATGTCCTGCAGGGTGTTGTTAAGGGCGTGCCCCATGTGAAGTATGCCGGTGACATTGGGAGGGGGGATGACTATGGTGAAGGGACGCTTGTCGGGATCTGGGGTAGAGTGGTAGCTACCGCTGTCAAGCCAGCGCTCTAGCCAACGTGGTTCAACTTCACCAGGGACATAGTGTTTGGGTAGTTCATTGGCGATTAAATCGCCATCACTGCTTGTCATGTGCCTGTTCCTTTGCCGGGCGCTGGGAGCGGGGACATTCCCGGGTCCCGGGTTCAAGGGAGCGCCGCCGGCTGGTAGTTGTGTGGCGGTGCGTAACTAGGAAGACACTAATAAAGCGACTGGTTCAATTTTACTGGTGTTATACCCCGCCGGACCGGGTTAGCGGGAAAAAAACCAAGACAACAAATTTTCCCCTTTTACCACTGGCATGCAAGTTTTTTCGCCGCTTACCTGTCTATTCGTGGACAGGCAGGGCGTATAAAAACATCCCGATTACCAAGGGTGATCGGGATGGGGTTGGCGGTTACGGCAAAGCGAGGGGCGTTTAGAAAATAAGCATGGTTTTTACCGCTCCAGGTTGGCGAGTAGCGGCAAAAGCTTTTTCAAAGTCGTCCAGGGGGAAGGAGCCGGTGATAAAATCCTTGGCGGCGAGTTTTCCCGCTTGGATAAGCTGGCAAATTGGTTCATGGGCTCCCGCCTCGTAGGTCCGGGTCGGCCATTGATGCAGTAGCAGGTTGAAATTCAGCGGGCCCAGGTGTTTCTCCAGAGTGATACTGGAGTCGGCGATGACTCCGTAGACGCAGATGGCGCCGGCCATTTTCACCAGGGGCAGGGCGCTATTGACAATTTTGGGGTGGCCGACCGCGTCGATAATGGCATC
>JAITQC010000119.1 GCA_031289115.1 Planctomycetota bacterium | reverse complement strand
CGTTGCTTATCTCTACAAAAACCGCGCCCTCCATTATACGGAGGGCGCGGCCGATAGCCATAACTACCTGTCGTTGTAATTTGGGGCGGCAGGTGAAACGCAACATTTTATTTCCCCGTGGAAAACACTTGACCGGACTAGGTTATTTTACGGTCAGGCACAATTGAGTAAATGACTCGCCATGCCGCTTGTCAACTCTAACTGAAAAAAAATCCTTCTCAATCGGCCGTCATTTTTCATGTGGCCGATTAGCGGCGTAATAGCCGCACGGCGTCTACGCCAGTGTCGGAGGCTCCGGGATTTTTTCCCGCCGCTACGCCCGCAGATGTGAATCGTGTAGTTTTCACCGCAGCCATGGCCTTTGTATCTCTGGTCGACAAAGATATCGCGGAGTCTTCCTTTACCGATCAGACGTTCCGCTTGCTCCAGAGCGGTGGGCAGGGTATGCCCATCGTAGGGATTACCATGCAAAGCAAGGGCGCCTATGAGAAAACCTTCCTTGTTTGTCGAGACAAAAGAACTTTTGCAGCCAAATTCGTACTTTGGACGGTTTTCCCCTTGGCGATACATTCTACCTCGAGAGCGTTAATGCTGTAGATCTTGTTCTTGCTATCTTTCGCTTGTGCCAGTAAACGCATCGCCAGAGAGAGGACAGCAGAAAAATCGGATTCAGCCTTGGATTTCCTTGAATATCCGCTCGATATCACGAACCACCTGTCCAAGCAAGGTTTTGAGCTTTTTTACTTCGGGGCGGGCTAAAGCGTACTTTTGGCATGAAACAAACGGCCTGATTTTACCAGGATCCTTTTGGCTACAACGGGGTTTTAATTAAATTCGGCTGCGAAACAAGAAGTGATAGCGCAAAATAAACTGACAAAAAGGGGGAAAAAAGTCGAGTCGGGATCATGGCTTAGGGGCGGCGGGTAACGGTCCGATCTTTCTTGTTTTAAGCTGCTCTATCAGTTCGACAGCCTTTTGCTTCACTTCGTTTTCATGGCTTTGCTGCAGGCGGTGAATTGTCTGGATAAGCAGGCGCTGCGAGATGTCGGACATGGAGATAAATTGTATTCCCAGGTTGTGCAGGCTTTTATTCTCATTTTCCGCCTTGTCGCTGTGAACATGCACGATAGAACCAAGGAAGGTGCCGGGACTTTGTCCAGTGATAAGCTGGGCGCGGAAACGTAGTAGATCGCCGATGGCGAAGCCAAGGTTTTCCTCGGTTTCCAGACTGCATCCGCCCAGGCTAATGTCGCTTAACCTACCCGGGTGCAGGAAGTCGATGGCTTTTTCCAATTCATTCATATCGATCATGTTGGTTCCGGCCGTGGTGACATGCTGGAAGTGGATCTGGAGATCAATCCGTAGTCGCAGCGAATCGCGTTTTCTCACCTCCCAGACATTTTTCCAGACCGCCAGTTTGACAAAGGGGAGAGAAGATGTGGATACGGAAGTGACCTCGGTGACAAAAGCCATAAGGGAGGTCCCTGACTCATAGATACCATTGGCGGTGGTGCCGGGATGGAGCGTCTGGATGAGCGAGGGATAGTCAGTGGGGATGGTGATGGTTATCCCGGTTTTATCGTGGCGGATCACATGGCAGACAATGGAACCGTTTATGCCGCTAAAATTCATGCGTAGGCTCATGCCCGGTTCTAGCTGGGAAGGTGCGACTGGGTCAGGGGAGGGTTTGGCGGTGGCCCGGGTGGTGGCGGCGGTGGCGGCGGGTTGACTCTCGCTAAAGGTGTCGTTTTCACCCAGGAGATCGAGTTCGGCGCTACTGATTTTTGTGAAGAAGCCAGTGTCGCTGACGACCGGGGAATACTCGGAATTTGAGTTAACCGCATTGGCGGTGACCGACTCGCTGGTACCCGTGCCCGTGCCCGTGCCCGGGGAGGTATTGTCGGCGCGGTTGATTCCGACGATGGTACTTCGACCCTTGGGGAAGAGGATTTCCTGGATATGGTTGGCAAAGGCTTGGTTATGCATCTGCGACAGGGGCGACCACACCTTGTCGTGGAAGGTGCTACGCATAATTAGAGCCCGGGAAAGATCGATTTCGGTCAGGGTTTTCAGGGTGCGCAGGGCTTTTTCAATATCGTTGTCAGTGGCGCCCCGCTTATGCAAAGCCCGCCGGGCCATTACCAGATTATCCTGGAAATTGGCGCGCTTGACTTTGCGGGAGTGGTAATAGTTAAACAGGAAGGCGCCAACTATACATAGCACCAGGAGGAGTATGGTTATCGCGATTGAGGGCGAGAAATAGATTTGCTGGATAGAGGGAAGGTATTCCAAAGCCAGGGGTGGGGCTGAGGCAAGCGTGTCCATAAGGGATGTCCGTCCCAAACTTTTTCAGTCCGACCAGCCAGCCAGAGAAGTTTTTGGAACAGGGGGTCGGGTATAACCTTCACCCCTTGTTATGCCGGTTATGACAACCTCTAACACCCGGCAAGAGCGTCGCTATTTCCGAAAAAACCCGGTAGCCCCTACTAGACAAGGCAAGATGATTATAAAAGGAGCGGGGGCGAGAGTCAACCCAGATAAGTGCCACCGAGCGTATCCGCCTTGTCGTCCCGGGGAGGCGTGAGCTTCCTTTGCCGGGAAAGCTGGTTGTATTCCCGAGGGGCAGTGGGGTTTTTTCCTCTGGCGCTAGCTCTAGATCGGCAGCGTCAAGCGCATTCCATCGTAGGCGGGACGGATATGGGAAGGGAGCTTTTGCAGGAGTTCCTGGTGGCTAAAGTGGTGGGAAATGTGGGTGATGATGGTTGTTTCCGGTTTTAGCCGGCGGCTCAGGGCAAGAACATCGGAGAGGCGAAAATGCGTGCGGCTACGCATGCGCCGGATGCAACTCACTACCAGGACGGAAAGATTGGCCAGGAGGGGGGCTGATTCCTCCGGCAGGGCGGAGATGTCGGTGAGATAGGCGAAACCAGCCAGGCGGTAGCCAAGAATATCCAGTATCCCGTGCCGGATGGGTATCGGTGTCCAGTCGAGGCCGGCCGCGGTGAACGCCCGGTCGGGCGGCACTGAGTTTAGGCTAATCTGGGGCAAGCCACCTCCGCTTTGCTCTGTCTTCCAGATGTAGGCGAAACTACGCCGGATAGTGGCCAGGGTTTTTCGCGAGCCCCAGACCGGGATTATTTTCTCCCCCGGACGGCGCCGGTGTCCGGGTAGCGGTAGGGTGAAGGCCCTTAGGTCGTCAATTCCCATGATATGGTCGTAATGGTGGTGGGTGAGAAGGACAGCGTCCAGCCGGGTGAGGCCGGTCCGGAGGCATTGCTGGCGAAAATCGGGTCCGGTGTCGATTACCAGGTTACGCCGTCCCTGGCGAACCAGGACACTGGAACGCCCCCGCTGGTCGCGCCGGTCGCTGGACTGGCAGACCGGACAAGAACATGAAGGCACCGGCACCCCAACTGAGGTGCCGGTGCCGAGGAACTCGATTTCCACCCGGTTAGCCATTTACAGTCTTCTGTCGCCGGAAAAGCGGGGTCTCGACGGAGGGAAAAACTGGCGCTACCACCCCGGCCGGCGGGTGAACGGGGTGGCCGGGATTATAGCCAGGGGGCGTCAGATCGACATTATCTCCTGGCTTTTCTTAGCCACCTCATCGTCAAGTTTCTTCTCGTAGGTTTTCAGGAGGTCCTGCACCTTTTCCTTCAGTTTTTTAAGCTCGTCTTCGCTAATCACTTTTTTGTTCTGCAACCCCTCCAGCTCCTTGATGCCGTCGCGGCGGGCGTTACGGATAGATACCTTGGCTTCCTCGCCCTTCGCCTTGACGCTCTGGGCCAGTTTTTTCCGGTTCTCCTCGGAGAGGGCGGGAAAAGACAGGCGGATGACCTTGCCGTCGTTTTGCGGGGTAACTCCAAGGTCGGAGGCGAGGATGGCTTTCTCGATTTCCTTAAGGAGACCGAGGTCGAAGGGTTTAAGCAGGAGTTGCCTGGCTTCCGGAACTGAAATGGTGGCGGTTTGCTTAAGCGGAATCTCGGTGCCGTAGGCGTTGACCTTGACGTTTTCCACCAGGGCCGGAGCGGCCCGGCCGGTGCGGGTGAGACGGAATTCCTTCTGGAGGTGGGTAAGGGTTTTTTCCATGTCCTTGGTTGTGTTGCTGGTAACCTGGTCTACCGACATTCTCTCTCCTCTGGCAAAACTGGAAGAAGGGGTTTTAAGCCCCACCCGTGTTCCGGGTCAGCCTATTCCTTGTCTACCCTGGTTCCGATCGCCTCCCCCTTCACCACCCGGAGGGTATTTCCCGGCACTTTCATAGAATAGACTATTATGGGCAAATGGTTGTCGCGACACATGGTAAAGGCTGAAGTGTCCATGACCTGTAAATTTTCGCGTATCGCCTGGGTGAAGGTGATGCGGTCGTAACGTATGGCGTTAGGGTTCTTGGCCGGGTCGTCAGTATAGATGCCGTCAACCTTGGTGGCTTTAAGCACGGCCTGGCAACTCAGTTCCACCGCCCGCAAGGCGGCGGCGGTGTCAGTGGTGCAGTAAGGGGTGCCGGTGCCGCCCGCCAGGATGACTACCCGCCCCTTTTCCATATGGCGCTGGGCCCGGCGGCGGATATAGGGTTCGACCACCTGGTCGGCCTCGATGGCGGAGAGCACGCGAGTGGCATAACCCATCTCCTCCACCGCTGACTGCAGGGCGAGGGCGTTTAGGATGGTGGCGGTCATGCCCATGTAGTCGGCGATGCCGCGTTCAATGCCTAGGTCGCTACTAGCCCGGCCGCGGATGAAATTGCCCGCCCCCACCACTACCGCTAGTTCGATCCCGGCGGCGGAGACAGTGCGGATCTCTTCCGCCACTTTCATTAGTGAGTCGCGGTTAAGGCCGTCCCCGGCGCTGTCACCCAACGCTTCGCCGGATATTTTCAAGAGTATTCTTCCAAAGGTAGCCAAGTGTCGTCCTCAAAGGGTCAGGGGTAAACAAACCGCGGCACCGGTAATTTTCCCGATGGGAATCACAAAGAACTGGCTGGGGGGGAGGGGGTGTCGGCTTCGCCACCCTCCACCGGGGCGGCGGGGTGTCCAGCGCCGGAAGCGATGGAAAACTGGCGACGGAAGGCGCAGGCCAGTTCCATGATAGCGGAAGCGAGTTCTATCGACATGGCTATCGCTTCCTCGGGCTTGGTCTGGTGTTCGCGGCAATGCGCCAGGAATACGGTCCGGAGGTGGCGGGCGAAATCCGGGATAACGTTATGCTGGTGGCTATTCTCCTCAAGGGCGTATTCCATCCAGCCAGACACATTGCCAAGCAGGTTAACCTCCAGGAGGCGCATTTCCCGCTCCTGGAAACCGGCATGGGTCAGGCGGTCCCGGAGGGCGGCCCGGATGACCTCCGAACCCATGTCCATGCGTCCGCGTTCGCGGAACCGGGCGATTACCCGGTCGATAGCCTGGTCGAGGCTGGCGGGTTTTTCCAGTCCGGAAAGATCGCCGGACTCTACCGGGAGTTCAAAAGCTGGTTGTGAAGACATGGCTGTCTGTGCCTCGCGACTAAAGAATGTTTACTGAGACTCTCTACACGCTGGCCAGGGAAAGGGTATTTTGTGAACTGGCTAGAGAGAGATAGGCTTAGGTAGCTTTGCTATAGCGCTGTAACAGCTCCAAAAATAATAGGTTAAAAGCAATAGCGTAAATGTTTTACTTTTTTTCGCCAACTGGCGCCAGTTCCTGGGGGGGCCTTTTTGCCAGCCGGCCGACGCCCCCGGGGGAAACGGCAAGCCTTTAATGTGCCAGGCCTTGCTTACGCGCCAAGGTTAACCCGGTCGGTCAAGCGGGGTGGTGGCGTTTTCCTTCTGTTTACAATAACAGCTTTAACCTTCGGCAGTTAGGATGACAGAGCAGCGTTTTTACACCACCCCAGGGGTGGCTTAAGCGCCGTAACAGTCTTCCCAGTCCGGAAGTCCAGGTGACGGCTAAAGTGTTTTTGGGATAGAGAGGGGAATTCTCGGCACCGCTTAAACTTCCGGCCGGTTGCCCCAAGGGGAAGGGCCGGGGTGGTCTTACGGTAGCGGGAAACCTCCTTGAAGTTATTGTAAATTGGGCAAAAAAGCAAGAGGTTGGCGGGTATTATTTTTCTCTTGCCCAATTTCTTCGGAGCTAGTTGTCAACCCGCCCGGGGTCAGACCCGCCATTCGCTTTCTGGATAACCTGGTCCAGTTTTTTCCTAAAAGCATCTTCCGGGGTTATTTCCAGCTCCACTCCGAGGACCAGCACCTCGCAATTTTCTATCTTATTAATGTTATCGACCAGTTGGCGGGTGTTTCTTCGCATGACATCCTTTTCCGTAATCACCAAGGGTATTTTTTGGCTTTGCGCCCGCTTGACTGCCGCCTTGACCAGGCGGGGAGGGAAGTCGCGGTGGTCGCCAGTTGCCATCAGGTCAAGTGGTAGCGCCCCAAGCGAGATTAGGGTTTGCCGGAAAGACTCCGGACGGGCGATGCCACAGAGGGGAATAACTTGTCGTCCCTTAAGTTGCTCCATCGGCTGAGGTTGACCATTAAGGCGGTAGAGGCAACTAGGACGATGCCGGGCGAGAAACAGTTCCGCTGCCGGGGCGAGACGGTGAATTTCTTCCTGAATGTAGGGGAGGCTTGACGGCAGGCACTGGTCGGAACGGGTGAGCACCACCAAGTCGGCCTGGGCTAGGGAGCTACGGGGTTCGCGTAGAAGGCCTCCTGGCAGGGCGACGCCACCTCCCCAGGGGGAAAGGGCGTCAACCAGAACGATATCCAGGTCGCGCCCCAGGCGGAGGTGCTGAAAACCATCGTCCATGATGAGGATGTCGGCCCCGGCGGCGGCGGCCCGCAGGCTCCCGGACAGGCGGTCAGCTCCCACCTCGACCAAGGGGTGGCCAGGCAGGCGCTGGCGGTAGAACTCGGCCTCGTCAGACCAGCCGTCCAGGGAACGGTAACCCCTTAGAAGTATGCCTACCCGGAGGCCTTGTTGGTGGAACTCCTTCGCCAGCCAAGCGGTCAGGGGAGTTTTTCCCGAGCCGCCAACGGTGAGGTTGCCGACGCTTATCACCGGGAGAGTGGCTTTTCCCGTGGGGAGAAGATGGCGCTCGTAGGCGAGACGGCGTAGCCGCATAAGGCCGCCGTAGGCCAAACCAAGGGGACGGAGGGCGCCCCGTAGGATTGCCCCCGGAAAGCCACCGCCGCCCTCCAGGGTCGAGCGGAGACGAAATTCAAGGCTGGTTTCTTTCAGGGCTTCCACTCCTTGGGCAAGGGAATAGGGTTACCGCCACCCCGGTGGCTCTCTCTCTCTCTGGTGCCCGGGGCGCCGGGGGGGTCAAATCAGCCGCTCCCCCAGCGGGGTGCCGCCGATGACGTGGGCGTGGAGATGAAAAACCGTTTGCCCAGCCCCGGAGCCGTTGTTGAAGATGACCCGCCAGGACTCGAGTTTTTCCAGGCGGGCGGCGGCGTTGGCGGCGAGGAGAACGGCGGCCAGGAGTCCACTTTCTGGTTCGCCGCAGTCCCCTAGTCCAGCAACGTGGCGCTTAGGCACCACCAGGACGTGGGTTGGCGCCACCGGTTTGATGTCGCGGAACACCAGGGTGTCGGCGTCTTCGTAGATTATACCGGCGGGGATCTCCCGGCGGATGATGCGGCAAAACAGGCAGTCGTTGTTGGTGGACAAATCTAATCCTCCGGAAAAATACCCCCCGGGTTTACCGGTCCCCGGGCTATTCCCGGAACTCCGCCTTCAGGCTAGCCGGGAGTTCCGGCATGCCCCCCCGGCAAGAACAGACAAAGGAAGCGATTTCCATCGCCGCCAGCATGATTTTTTCCACTTCCCACCCCTTAAGGAGGCCCAGCATCACCGTGGCGGTAACGGAGTCGCCAGCCCCGATAGTGTCGACGGTTTTAACCGTCCGGGGGGGTGGTTTGGCAGTCAGACGGTGGCGATTGTGCCACCAAGCCCCCTTGGCGCCACGGGTTACCACAATATGGCTGATATTGGGGTATTGGCTGGCCAAGTCTTCCATAGCTGCTTCCGGGTCGCCTCGCCAGCCGAAAAGCTTGGCAATTACCGGCAGTTCATCGTCGTTCATCTTGACCACCGTCGCCATTTCCATGCCGGCGGCCAGCACCTCTTGGTAGATGAAGGGGGGGCGGAGGTTGACATCAAAAACCCGGATACAGTTGGCCGGGGTGGCGCTAAGGAGGGTGCGGGTAATTTCCCGGCAAACCTCGCCCCGCTGGGCGAGACTGCCGAAATTAACCGCCTCCGCCCGGGCCACCAGGGCGAGGGCGGCCGGGGAGGCGGGTATGGCGTCCCAGGCCACATTCTCGTGGATGACATAGGTGGCGTTTCCGCTGGCGTCAATCCGGGCGTCCACCGTGCTGGTCGGTTTGTCCGGGATCACCGCCAGAGCGCTAAGGCCAAGGCCCCGGCCACTGAGGATGTCCAGGGCTTCCCGACCCAGGGGATCATTCCCCACCGCTGAAATCACGTGCGCCTCGGCTCCCAGTTGGGCGCAGTGCCAACTGACATTGGTGGGGGCGCCCCCCAAGGTGCGTGAGTCACCAACTACATCCCAGAGCACTTCACCCACGCTAATGCTAAGAGGTGGCCGATCAGGCATTTTTATCCTTTCAGGAAAAGGGTAGCCAGCGGGGGGAGGATGACCCCTTTGGCGTTTACAGCGAGCTACGGGACAAGCCAAATGTTGCTTTCCCCGTGGTTAGTATATATACTTTTATGCTTTAGGAAATATTCTAACCCGTCTCTATCAGGTTGCAAAGCAAGTTTTACCGGAAAACCCCGCGCCGCCAATCCGGCCTTGGGCGGGAAGTGGCGCTCTGGGTTGGTCTTTAAGGCCAGGCGTTTCCCCTAACCCGGGTTCTATCACGGCGCCGTCCCTCCGAAAGGCAGGCAGCATGTCTATTACCCCGGCAAGCCCGGAACGGAAACGCATCCTCACTGGCGACCGCCCCACCGGTCGCCTCCACCTCGGACACTACGTGGGTTCGCTTAAGTCCCGGGTGGAACTCCAGAACAGTTACGACACCACTCTGATCGTGGCGGACCTGCACATGCTTACCACCAAACCAGACCGCGGTGACATCGAGGCGATTGCCGACAACGCCCGCGGGCTGGTCCTCGATTATCTGGCGGCCGGCATTGACCCTGGGAAAACCACCATATACCTGCAGTCGGCGGTGCGCGAGACTTACGAGCTTAACCTGGTGCTGGAGATGCTTGTCACGGTCAACCGTCTCACCCGCGTTCCGTCCATCAAGGACATGGCCCGGGCCGCCAACCTCTCGGACGAGGAGATGCCCTTTGGTCTCCTGGGTTATCCTGTTCTCCAGGCGGCCGACATTCTCCTGCCCCGCGCCCATTTGGTTCCGGTCGGCAAGGACAACGAGTCGCATGTTGAGGTTTCCCGGGAAGTGGCGCGCCGTTTCAACCACCTTTATGGCGAGGTTTTCCCCCTTCCCGATGCCCTGGTGGGGGAGATTCCGACTTTACTGGGAACCGATGGCCAAGGCAAGATGTCCAAGTCCCTGGGTAACTGCATCTATCTCCAGGACGACCAGGCGACAGTCAACCGCAAGGTTTCTAGCATGTACACCGACCCCAAGCGGGTACACGCCGATATACCGGGTACGGTCGAGGGGAACCCTGTCTTCCAGTACCACGACGCCTTTAATCCCGACAAGAGCGAGGTGGAGGACTTCAAGAAGCGCTACCGGGAAGGTAAAATTGGTGATGTGGAAGTCAAGCAGTCGCTCGCCCGGGCGATTAACGCCTTCCTGGAACCGTTACGCGAGCGCTACCAGAGTTACGCTTCCGACACCGGTTTTGTCGACCAGGTCCTCCAGGAGGGGACGGAACGCATGCGGGTGGTGGCGGGCGCCACCATGCGGGAGGTCTGGAAAGCCATGGGAATGGCTGGAGTGCACAATCGCATATCCCGGGCGGCGGAAAAACGCCAGAAACGCCAGGGCGGAAAGGATTGACGGTTTTACTAAAATAGAGAGGGTTATATTATGTGTGGAATTATCGCTGCTATCGGTATGCCCAAGGCGGTCCACAAGGTCATTGACGCCCTTGCGGCCCTGGAATACCGGGGTTATGACTCAGCCGGGGTGGCTTGGCCAGAAAACGAAACCCTGCGCCTCTGCCGGGTGGCCGGGCGGGTGGCCGAGTTGTCCGAACGCTTGGGACCAGACCTGGATAATCCGGTTCAGGCAGCTATGGGCCACACCCGCTGGGCCACCCATGGGGCGCCCGAGGAGCGTAACGCCCATCCACATTTTAGTGACGACGGTAGAATCGCCGTGGTCCACAACGGTATTATTGACAATTTCGCCCGCTTAAAGGAAGGCTTGGTTGCCAGCGGGGTGACTTTCCACTCTGACACTGACACCGAGGTTATCGCCAACCTTATCGCCAAGCATTTTACCGGCGACTTGGTCAAGGCGACCGAGGATGTCCTGCCCCAGCTTGACGGCACCTTCGCCATCGCCGTGATGGCGGCTGGCCAGCCCGAGGTGATTGTCACCGCCCGCCGGGGTAGCCCCCTGGCGATTGGCATGGGCGACGGTTTCAATATCGCCGCCTCCGACGCCGTGCCGATTATCCCCCATACCCGTAGGGTGGTGTTCCTGGCCGACAACCAGATGGCGGTGATCAAGGCTGGCTCCTGCTACCTGCGTGAAGATGGGCGGGACCTCGAGGCAAAGCCGAGCGAAATATCCTGGTCAGCGGAAGCGGCGCAAAAGGGCGGCTATGAGCATTTCATGCTGAAGGAGATTTACGAGCAACCCATCACTCTGCAGAACATGTTCCGCGACCGCCTGCGCCTGCCGACAGCTGCCAACAAGGATCCGGAGTTTTGTTTCGCCCACTTAAACCTTACCCCTGAATATCTCAAGGGGATCAGCCGCGTTGTCCTGGTGGCCCAAGGCACGGCTTACCACGCCTGTATGATTGGCCGCAACATGATCGAACGCGTGGCGCGGGTTCCGGCTTATCCGGAGTACGCCGCTGATTTTCGCTACCGCGACCCTATTCTCGACCCCACGGTCCTGGTTATCGCTGTCACCCAGTCGGGGGAAACCATGGACACCCTGCACGCGGTGCGCCTAGCCCGCGAGTCAGGCTGCAAGGTGCTTTCCCTGGTGAACGCGATGGGTAGCTCTATCGACCGCGAGTCAGACGCCACCTTCCACCTCAAATGTGGCCCGGAGATTGGGGTGGCCAGTACCAAGGCCTTCACCTCCATGATCGCTGGGCTTTATTTCGTTTCCCTCTGGCTTGGGCAAATCCGGGAGACCATGGACCGGAAGGATTTACGCCGCCGTTCCTACGACCTCCTGGGTATTGGGAACCGGGTCCAGGGTGTTCTCGCCACCGACCAGGACATTCGCGAAGTGGCGCTTAAATACGCAACGTCTAACAACTTCCTTTTCCTGGGACGGGGAACTGGCTGGCCACTGGCCCTAGAGGGAGCGTTGAAACTCAAGGAAGTGAGTTATATCCACGCCGAAGGGTATGACGCTGCCGAAATGAAGCACGGACCAATCGCCCTGGTGGACGAGAATATGCCGGTGCTTATCATCGCCCTCAAGGGTCGGCGTTACGACAAGGTGGTTGGTAATATCCAGGAAGTCAAGGCCAGGCGCGGCAAGATCATAGCTATCGCCAGCCACGATGACGATGACATTTGCGAACTGGCTGACGATGTCATTTACATCCGGGCGGATTCCGGGATCATGAACTCTATTTGCTGCTCGGTGCCTTTGCAACTGATGGCCTACTATATGGCGGTGGCCCGGGGCTGCGATGTCGACAAGCCGAAAAATCTCGCCAAGAGCGTGACGGTGGAATAGAATGCCGGAGCGCCATGCGGATTGACTTTATGACCCTGTTTCCTGGGCTTTTTTCGGGTTTTGTCTCCGAGTCAATCCCCCGGATCGCCCAGGACAAGGGAGTGGTTTCACTCCAGGTGCATGACATACGCGCCTGGAGCACCGACCGCCACGGCAAGGTGGACGACCGCCCCTTTGGGGGTGGCCCGGGGATGGTCTTGGCCTGTCAACCCCTGTGGGACGCGATCACGGCAGTGCGTTCCCGGGGCGCCTCGCCGGGGAGACTCATCTTCCTCACTCCGGAAGGGAAGCGTTTCAACCAGGCCTACGCCCGGGAGTTGGCAGGCGAAGAACGACTGGTCCTGGTGGCGGGGCGTTACGAGGGTTTTGACGAGCGGGTTTTCGAAATCCTCCAGCCGGAGCGGCTGTCCCTGGGGGATTTTATCCTCTCCGGCGGCGAACTGGCGGCGATGGTGGTGGCGGAGGCGGTTATCCGCCTCTTACCCGGGGTGTTAGGTTCGCCGGAAAGCGCTGGCGAGGATTCCTTCTCCCTGGAAAGCCCCCTCCTGGACCATCCGCATTACACCCAACCCCCCCAGTTTATGGGGCTGGAGGTGCCGGAAGTGCTACGTAGTGGCAACCACGCCAAGATTAAATCCTGGCGTCAACAACAGGCGCGGGAGAAAACCCGCCACTTTCGCCCCGACCTCCTGAAGGAGGGAGAAGGCGAGGAGCATGGTTCTGCTAGACCAGGCCCCGAAGGAGCAGGGTGATGCGGACTGCCATCATATCCGATGTACATGGCAACTTGGCGGCCCTGGAGGCGGTGCTTGCCGATGTCCAGAGCCAGTCCCCGGACGACATATTCTGCCTTGGCGACACGGTGGGGTACGGACCTCAGCCCCTGGAGTGTCTGGAGATCGTGCGGGCCACCTGTTCCCTCGTTCTCATGGGCAACCACGAGTACGCCATCCTTTACGGCTCGGAGCAGTTCACTCCCCTGGCCCAGGTGGCTATCGACTGGACCGCCCGGGTGCTAAGGCGTCACCAGGAGATACTTGACTATATCTCCGGCCTTTCCCCGGAAACGCTCCTCGACAGCGTGCGTTTTGTCCATGGCAGCATCCGTGATCCCCTCCTCGACTATGTCCGCGAGGCAGACAGCCCCTGGGCTTTCCTCAACCTGATTAATACCCTGCGTGACGATTTTGAGGATTTTAACATCTGTTTCGTCGGGCACAACCACCGCGCCTTCCTGGGTACCGGGGTCGGCTATATCTTTCCCCACGATGCTGGCACCATGGCCAAGACTCGCTTCCATATCGGGGAGGAGAAAGCCTATGTGTCGATTGGTTCGGTAGGGCAGCCCCGCGATGGTGACTGGCGCGCCTCCTGGGTCATGTTTGACGGAGGCGACATCGAGTACCGCCGGGTGGAGTACGACCGGGAGAAAACCATTTCCCTCATCCGGGCCTGTGGCTTGCCGGAATTTCTCGCCGAGCGCCTGCGTTACGGCAACTAATCGGCTGCGAAAGGGTAACCCATGGGAAAAAAAGGTGTCGTAAGGCATCTGGAAGAAGTGGGCGGTTTTCGGGCCGCCACCCTGAAGGCTAACATCCGGGACTGGGAGAAGGCCCGCGATGACCTGGCCCTGATTGTGGCTGACTCTCCGGCGGCGGCGGCCGGGGTGTTCACCCGCTCGCGGGCGGCGGCGGCGCCGGTCACTCTTGACCGCCGGCATCTAAAAGCTTCAGCTGGACTGGCGCGGGCGGTTCTGGTAAACGCCGGGGTGGCTAACGCCTGCACCGGTCGGCCAGGCGCGGCGGCGGCGCTGGCTTCGGCTAAACAACTGGCGACGCTACTAGGCGCCCCCCCCGAACAAGTGCTGGTAGCCTCCACCGGAGTAATCGGCCGCCAGCTCCCGCGGGAGAAGATGCAGGAGGGTATTAATAAAATTGTTCCTCGGCTAGGTCACACCCGGCCCGGCGCTTTCGCCCGGGCCATTCTCACCACTGACCTAAGGCCTAAGGAGTCGAGCCAAGTCCTGGCGGGACTGGAAGGAGCGGTGATAGCCGGCGCCTGCAAGGGTTCAGGCATGATCGCCCCCCATATGGCGACCATGCTCGCCTTTATTCTCACTGACGCCTGGGTGTCGCCCGCGGTGCTTCAGGAAGCCCTGGCCCGGACGGCTGAACTCACCTTCAACCGGGTGACGGTGGACGGCGACACCTCTACCAACGACAGCCTGTTTATCCTGGCTAGCGGTAACCGCTCGCAGGCGCGGATTGACCGGGCGGCGGGGAAAAACTTTGACCTGTTCCTGGAGGGACTTTATGGCGTTTCCCTCGACCTCGCCCGGCAGATCGCCTTTGACGGCGAGGGAGCCACCAAGTTGGTGACGATCCGGGTGAGCGGGGGAGCATCCGAACGGGACGCTAAACTGGCTGGACGCGCCATTGCCGAGAGCCCCCTGGTGAAGACCGCCATGTTTGGCAACGATCCCAACTGGGGCCGGATCATGATGGCGGTGGGAAAAAGCGGGGCTCGCATGGTGACGGAAAAGACCACGGTCAGCCTTTGCCAGGAGGTGATGTTTCGCCAGGGGGCGCCGGTCGATTTCGCGCCAGCCGTTTTGTCGAAGAAAATGCGCTCCCCGGAAGTGGAAATCGCGGTGGAGCTTGGGTTGGGAAAAGGCGAGGCGGTTTTTTACACCTGTGACTTTTCTTATGACTACGTCAAGATTAACGCCGATTACACGACCTGAAGGCGGAGCCCCCGACATGCAGGATTTTCACAGCCACACCATTCTTTCCGATGGCGAACTGATTCCGGCCGAACTGGTGCGGCGGGTGGAGGTGGTGGGTTACCAGGTCCTGGGCATTTCCGACCATTCCGACCTCGCCACCCTGGGGCTTCAGATACCGGCCATAGTGGCGGCCGCCCGGGCGGAGAATAGAAACCACCGGGTGCGGGTGTTTGCCGGAACCGAGATAACCCATGTGCGGCCAGGCCAAATTGCCGAGGCGGTGCGTCAAGCCCGCCAGCTTGGGGTTGAGTACGTTCTGGTGCATGGCGAAACCCTGGCGGAACCGGTCCTGGAAGGAACCAACCGCGCCGCCATTGAGGCTGGCGTGGACATTCTTGCCCATCCTGGCTTGATTAGCGAGGACGATACGCGTCTGGCGGCTAAGCGGGGGGTGCTACTGGAAATATCTGGCCGGCGGGGGCATTCCCTCACTAATGGCCACGTCGCCACTATGGCTCGTAAACACGGCGCCAAGTTGGTGTTTGGTTCCGACACCCACGATGTCGGGGATTCACCCACCCGGGCGCAAGCGGAGAGGATACTCCGGGGGGCAGGTCTTTCCGAGCCAGAGATTGGCCAGGCCTACCAGAACGCCACCGAACTAGCCGAGCGACTGGAGAAGACCAGGCCACCCAGCCCGGACTAACCGCAACTGGTTCCGGAAAATGCCGGCAGGTGATTGCGACCGCCCCCCGATAAGGGTATAATGGGCGTTTCCCGCTAGAGGCGTATCCGGGCAGGCTGCCGATAATATTTTGGCCAGTCAGATGATTTAGCGAGCTTTCGGTGAAGAAGGAAGGGGAAAAAGTCCGATAAGCGAATTAGGGCAGCCTATAATATGCGTTGTCTCCCTCTTGGGGTGGCGACACTGTTATTCTGCCGCGCTTGGCGACGATCCCCTTGGTAACAAAGACATTATCTAAAAATCCCGGTTTTTTTTGGGCTGATCATGTCGCTGGATTAGGGGAAGACGCCAAGTGAGGCAGAAAAAGGATTGTGAACCCATGGGTGACAAGCGGTCAAGTTACCTGGGTTTCTCGCCAGACGGGCAGTTGGGGCGCCGGTTGGCTTGCCTCTCCTGGGACGGCTTCCAGCAGAACGGTTTATCCGAGCGGCATGGGGGATTATGTATGGCAAGCAAACAAGGAGTTTGGCGCCTATTCCTGGCGCTTGGCCTGTCTCTGGCCCTTGGTTCAGCAGCCCGGGCGGCCGAGGGTTTACTTGATCCCTCCGGCTCCGATTATATCAATCTCGACGATGCGCCCTCTCCGGATGAACCTTTTACCTTTACCAATCCCGACTCCGATTTTGTCGATACTAGCCCCCAACCCACCCTGGGCGACTCTTTTACCTATTCCTCCCCCGACACGGACAGTTTTGCCTCTTCTGACTCCGACAGTTTTACCTCTCCCGACATAGAAGAGGATTTTTCCCGTCCGGCGCCGGTTTCCTCCACTGTTGACGGGGATGGTATTGACGGCCCTGAGTCAGAGGGGTTGATGGTCACTGAAATCGAGGTCCTTAATACTGTCACCACCACTCCTGAGCAAATCCGCTACCGCATGTCGACCCGGGTCGGTCTTCCCCTTAATGAGAACACCCTGGAAGGCGACTTCCAGCGGCTCACCGCCATGGGCGTCTTCGACGATATCCAGATACACAAGGAAAATGCCGATGGCGGAGTGAAGATAGTGGTGGCGGTGCGGGAAAAAGACATCATAAAGCGTATCGATTTCACCGGCAACCGCCAGGTCGGGCAAAAGAAATTCCGTAAATTAGTCGAAAGCAAGGTGGGCGAACGCTTTGACGCCGGGAAGGGAAACCGCGACCGGCGCGCCTTGGAGGACTTCCTCCACAAGGAGTTCTACTATTTTGGCGAGGTCGAGGTGGATGTGGAGCCCTATGAGGATGGTGTCCGCCTGGTTTTCAATGTCACCGAGGGTGGGCGCCTGTATGTGGCGGACATTCTTTTCCGCGGCAACAGCGTCCTGACCCGCAAGGAAATGCTCTCGCGCATGGAAACCAAGCGCTCCGGTCTCATCTCCCGGGGCAAATACCTCCGCCGTTCTTTTGAACGCGATCTTGAACGCATTCGCATGTCCTATCTGGACAAGGGTTACCTGGATGTCCGGATTATTGAACGGCCGATGGAAATAACCGCCAATACCCCCACCACCCGCTGGCAGCGCCGCGATGTCTATCTCCACATCGATATCGAAGAGGGTGAACAGTATTATGTCGGCCAGGTCAATTTTGACTTTGAGGGTTCCAGCCTGGTTCCGGAAGAGAAGATGCGGGCGCTAATCCAGACCCGGCCGGGCGCCCCCTATAGTCCGGTTACCCTGCAGGAGGATTCCCGGAAAATCCGGGATGTTTACGGTCAAGCCCCCAATTCCCGCTACTTCACCCGGGTGGTGCCGGAACCGGAAATCACCGAGGACGGCCTGATTATGGACGTCACCTTCCAGATCCGGGAAAGCCCGGAGGTTATTGTGGAGGGGGTGCGGGTGACCGGGCTGGTTCACACCAAGGAAGTGGTGGTGTTAAGGGAATTCGAGCTTTTCCCTGGCGAAAAAGTCGATTCGCGCCGCTTTAACCGCTCCAAGGAAAACATCGAGAACCTTGGTTATTTCAAGGAACGGCCAACTATTGAGCTTCGGGAAGGCTCCGCGCCTGACCGCGCCATCATGGTGGCTGAACTGGAAGAAATACCCACTGGCAAACTCACCGCCGGGGTGGGAGTGTCCTCCTCGGAAAACATAGTGGGCACCATTGGTTTACGGCAAACCAACTTCGACTACCGCGACCGGCCCAAGACTTTCCGCGACCTCTACACCGGCAAGTCCTTCCGTGGCGCTGGCCAGTCTTTCTCCTCCAGTATCTCGGTCGGCAGCGAATCGCAGAACTACAGTATCGACTTCACCAATCCCTGGATTTTTGGTAAGCCAATCAGCATGTCGATCGGCGCCTTTTACAATGCCTACGATTACAGCGGCTATCCGATGGAAAAACGTTATGGCGCCTCGCTGGTTTATGGCAAGCGCTTGTTTGGCCTGAAGGAATTGACCGTGAGTGCCGGTTACCGTCTGGAAATGGTGAAACTTGACCGCATGACCAATGATTTTCCCTGGGAGTACATCCGTCAA
>JAITQC010000087.1 GCA_031289115.1 Planctomycetota bacterium | reverse complement strand
CGGAAGATGCGGTCCGACGCCTGTATGCCGAAGCAAAGTACGGGGGCTTGACCAGGCCGAACTGGTCGTGGTCATAGCCGATGGTGCCTTTGGATATGGCAGGCGGCCGAGGAGTATTTTCCTAACGCCAGAAAACTATTGGACTATTACTCATCTTCTACAGTTGGAGGTCTTTTTTCCTAAATTATTGTTATAACACCCTGATATTAAACAGGAGGCTTTTTTGGCGGCCGAAAACGTCGTGCAACTTATGTTTAATATATAATTTTACATTGACTATAAACCCTATTTTTAGCAAAATAAGTAGGGCTAGGGAGGAAGTCAATGTATACCAGGATAAAAAAAGTCAAAGAATACGAATACTTTCAAATTGTTGAAAGCCGCCGGGAAGAAGGCAAGGTCAAACAGGATGTAATTCTAAATCTTGGCAGAGTCGACCTTCTTAAGAAAAGTGGGATAGCCGACATTCTGATTGAGGGATTAGCCAAGATTACGGAAAAACATGCCCTCATAGGCGATTTAAGAAACCAAAAACCCATCAGTTGCCACCGGGTGGGATCAGTCCTCATCTTTGAGCGACTCTGGCGCGATTTGGGAATAGGCGACAGCATCACCGCCCAGTTGCAGGGTCGCCACTTTGACTTCCCAGTGGAGCGAACCATATTCATCGCCACCCTACAGCGCCTACTTGGTTCCGGAAGCGACCGGGCCGGCATGCGGTGGCAAGAAGACTACCGTCTGGACAAACAGGGTGAAATTTCCCTGCAACACTTCTACCGGGCTATGGCTTGGTTAGGAGAACCCCTACCGGAAGACCAACAGAGGGGAGCTACCCCCTTTTCGCCGCGTTGCCAGAAAGACCTACTGGAGGAACGGCTTTTCCGAAAGCGGAGAAACCTCCTGACCACTCTGGATCTGGTCTTTTTTGACACCACCTCGATTTACTTCCAGGGCCAGGGTGGCGAAACCCTGGGACAGTATGGGCACTCCAAGGACCACCGTCCCGATTGCCACCAGATAGTGGTGGGGATGATTCTGGATAACAACGGCCGGCCGGTATGCACGGAAATCTGGCCGGGAAACACGGCTGACGTCACCACGCTTATACCGGTGGCAAACCGCCTGAAAACGCGCTTTTCAATTAACCGGGTTTGCATAGTGGCCGACCGCGGAATGGTAAGCCTAGCCACCCTGGATAAACTGGAGGAAATGGGCTGGCAATATATTTTAGGCGCCCGTATGCATACCAACAAAACCATCAGAGAACAGATCGTGCCTGATGCATCTCCCTTCCAGGAGATCGTGGGTGAAAGAGAGAAATCCACCGACCCGTCGCCACTCAAAGTGAAAGAAGTCATGCTGGATGAAAGCCGTTTCATCGTGTGTCTGAATGATGAGCAAGCTCGGAAAAACAGCCATGACCGGGAAAATATAATTAAAAAGCTGGAAGAATCCCTGAAGAAAGGCGACAAGGCACTCATCGGGAACAAAGGTTTCCGTACTTATGTAAAACAGACCGATGGCAAGCACTTTGAGATCGACCAGGAAAAGATTGCGAGCGAATCCATTTTCGACGGGAAATGGATACTCACAACCAATATGTCCAGCCAAGACATGACACCGGCGGACATCGCCCGGAAATACAAGCAACTCATTATGGTGGAAGACATTTTCCGCCAGCATAAGAGTCTTCTGGATACCCGTCCGGTTTTCCATCGCTATGACGATACCATCCGTGGGCACGTCTGGTTATCTTTCTTGGCTGTGTCCCTGCGTAAGGAACTCCGGGATCGGCTGGAAAAGAAACGAAAAAAAGACGAACAGCGCCTGGAGTGGGCAGAGATCATTGCCGGACTAGAGACTCTGCAGGAGGCCGAGGTGGAATTTGGCAACAAGCGCTTTATCCTAAGATCAGAGGCCAAGCCTGCTGCCAAGCGGTGTTTTTCTGCCTGCGGAGTATCTTTGCCTCAAACATTACGACAACTATAAGTAATTCATAGTGATATATATTTTACAGTCGTACTTTTTGCGCAAGAAAAAGTAAATAATTTACCACTACACTTTTTTTGACTCCATAAATCCTTATAAGATCAATAGATAGTTTTCGGCACTGTAGAACTTGAGTTAGAGGTTTTCCGGATTTTTTTGAGGAGAGAGATAATGAGAAAACTGTTCTGTGCGCTTCTGCTCGCCGCTTGCGCGGCGACCATGTTGACCGCCGTGGCGGGCGAAAAGCTCACCGTCGCTGTCAGCATCCGTTCAATGTCAAGCGAATACCACATGCAGTACGTGGCGGGCGCGGAGGCGTTCGTCAAGACCCTTCCCCCCGGCACCGCCGAAGTCCAGGTCCTGCCCTGCGAGTCTAACGACGACAAGCAGATTAACGACATCAAGGCCCTTCTCGCTAGCCGTGGCAAGAACGTGATCCTGTTTGTCGACCCCAACAACGCTCCCAACGTCACCGCCATCGCCGAGGCCTGTGAGGACGCGGAAGTCTACTGGTGTAACGCCTGGAACACCCCCGAAGGCATCACCCCCTTCCTCTATGAATACTGGGTCCACCACCAGTCTTGCGACGGCACCAAGCAAGGTTACGACATCGCTCTAAGCCTGTTCAATTCCTTCAAGACCCCGGGAAAGGGAAAGATCCTGGTCATGGAAGGCATGCTCGCCAACACCGCCAACGCCGATCGCATGAAAGGCTTGCGTCAGGCCCTGGCCGAATACCCCGGTATCGAGGTGCTTGACGACCAGGCTGGCGACTGGGACACCAAGAAGGCCCTGAACATCACGGAAACCTGGCTCGCCCGCTATAGCGACATCGACGGCATCTGGTGCGCCAGTGACGGCATGGCGCTAGGGATCATCCAGGCGCTTAAAGCCAAAGGCCTGAACGGCAAAGTGAAAACCACTGGCGTCGACGGCGTCATGGACGCGATTGACGCGGTCGGCACTGGCGACCTCGCATGCACCATCGCCAACAACGGCTGGTTACAGGGCGGCTACGGCGTTGCCTACGCCTACGCGGCTTACACTGGCAAGATCTCGACCAAGACCATGCCGGCTCGCGAACGCATGTTCTACACCAACGGCTTCCTGGTTAACGCCCAGACTCTCCCCCAGTACCGCAAGGAATTTATTGAGAACGTCCCGGTTTATGATTACAATAACCTTGATTTCCCCATCGGCCGCGCCATGGATGTTGAATGAGTTCCAGTCCCCGAGAGTGTTACGTAATTAAGTAAAATTATTCCACATTGAGCCAGAAAACCGCCGCCCGCTGTCAATTTGGAATAATCGCAACCCTTGCGGCACAAACGTTTTAGTTTTTGCAAAATGGCGATTGGCGGTTTATGCCAAAGCTATGGTGAATTTCGGGAAGTCGATCCCAATCGCGCCGACTTGGCTTGCGGTTGGGGGGAGGGATTCCCGAAATGTCAGATGCCGCGGCATAACCGCCATTTTGCAAAACTTCCCGGGTGATACTACCCTAAAATGACCTTGGCGCCACATAAACACCTGGCGCGATTAATGTTAACGTCTTTCAGTCAGCGACGGGTTTTGTCAATTCCCCGCAGAACGAGGAGACCGAGTATGGACAAACTAGGATATTCCTCCCCCATCGCGCGGGAATTTGCCCAGGAGATGGTGCGCCGGAACAAGCTTGAGCGAATCGTTGGCCTGGCTCCTGTCGCCATCCTAGCGTTTCTGATTATTGTCCTGTCGATAGAGGCGGAGGGGTTCTTCACCCTCTACAACATGCAGTCAGTCCTTAGCCAGCTGTCAATCCCCCTCGTAATGTCTATGGGCCTGACCTTTGTTATTCTTCTTGGCGGAACCGACCTCTCGGGCGAGGGGCTAGGCGGGTTCGTCGGCTCCATCGTTGTCCTCATGGTGCTTAACACTAGGACTAACCTCGACTGGGGCCTATGGGCGGTGGTTATCGGCATCGCGGCTGGGCTTATCGTAGGAACGATTTCCGGTTTTATCCACGTGTACGGCAAAATGCCCTCGTTCATCGTCACTTACGCCATGTCAAGCGTCATGGCGGGGTTCGCGGTCCTTAGTTACCGCGGTCAGCCCGCCATGTCCAAGTACGAATTCTTCATCACCCTGGCGCGTGGCCGCTTCC
>JAITQC010000021.1 GCA_031289115.1 Planctomycetota bacterium | reverse complement strand
CCTGGACCGGGAATACCTGTCTTCCTTTAAACCCATCTCGGTTGACTCAGTTATTCAACCCTTGCCACCCCGACTTAGTCCGGAGAGTTTCACCTTTACCTATCCCTTGGACCAAGTGGACTCAGTCGAGCGTAAGACTGATATCGCTCTGGCTATGACTGCCAATGACAGCCGTGACCTTCTGGAAACCCTGGCTATGAAAGTGGTCTCTGGCTACCTCCTGGACAATTCCGCTTCCCCCCTCCGCAAAGCGCTGATCGACTCAAAACTGGGTGACGACCTGGGTAGTTCCGGCTACGCCGACTGGCAACGCGACACCTATTTTTGCCTGGTTTTAAAGGGAAGCGAGCCAGGGAACGCCGCCGCCATGGAGGAACTTTGCCTCTCTGTCCTAAGCCAAGAATGTGAACGGGGTTTCGACCGGGAGAAAGTAAATTCTGTTCTTCGGCAAATTGAACTCCTAGCCCGGGAAAGGCGACCGCAATATCCCCTTCGCCTGATGGAGCGAGTTTTCTCAGGCTGGCTTTACGACTCCGATCCTATCCAGCAACTTAGGTTGAGTGAGCGCCTGGAAGAATTACGGAACAATATCGACCACCAGCCAGGTTATCTGGAAGCGATAACCCGGCGCTACCTTCTGGAAAACCCGCATCGTCTGCGGGTGACCCTGGTTCCGGATCTGGAACTTGCCGCCAGCCGGGAAAAGGCGGATCAGGAGGCTATGGCTAGCCGCCTCGAACGCCTGGCGCCAGAGGAAATGCAGGCTATCCGGGACACCGCCAGCCGCCTGGAGACCATGCAGTCAGAAGGCAACACTCCGGAAGCCCTGGCAACCCTACCCCGCCTTTGCCTAGCCGATGTCTCCCCACACCCCCTGGAACTGGCTTATGAACAGGAGCGGGCTGGCAACTTTGACCTTCTTGATGTCAAGGTAGCTTCGGGCGGAGTCGCTTACCTCCACCTTTCCCTGGATCTGGAAGGCTTGCCGGATGACATTATCGACTACCTCCCTCTTTTCAGTGAAGCGCTGGGAAAGGGCGGGGCAGGCGGCCTAGATTATGCCGCCATGGCTGAACGCGAGGCGGCTGCCACTGGGGCGCTCGATTTTTCCGCCGGTATGGCTGGCCACATTAATGGCCCGGATAAGGCGCGCTTGCGTTTTTCTATCTGGATGAAGGCTCTGGAGAGCGAGTGGACAGCCGCCCTAGCGGTTCTCGGAGACCGGTTGTTTAGGCCAGACTTCCAGGACCAAGAACGCCTGCGGGATATCATTCTCCAAGACCGGATGGGCTGGCGTAACCAGATCGTGCCTTCCGGCAATGCCTATGCCGCTCTCTTCGCCGGGCGCCTACTGTCCCGTCCCCTGGCTATTAGCGAGCGCTTGGGGGGATGTAGCCAGGCGCGCCGGATTGACCACCTGGCCGACACGGTCGAGACCGCTCTTTCTGAACTACCCAACCGTTTTACTACTATCCAACAGGAAATACTTGCCAGGGCCGTCCCCAGCGCTAGCCTGGTTGGCTCGCCAGCGGTCAAGGCGGCTACCCGTGCTTGGTTGGCCGATAACTCCCGGCTTTTTTCCTTGTCCAGCCCAGCCGCTTTATCTCCCCCGGTGGTGGCGGCGCCAGTTCCCCGCCGGGTCGCCCTGGCGGCGCCGACTGATGTCAACTATGCGGCCCGTGTCTTGCCCGCTCCGCCACTGGACAGTCCAGACGCTCCGGCCCTGATTCTTCTTGGACTCCAATGGAGCTATGGCTATCTGTGGAATGAAATACGGGTGAAAGGTGGGGCCTATGGCGCCAGGGCCGCCTATGACGGAGTCAATGGAGTGTTTCAATTCTCCAGTTACCGCGACCCCGCCATCAACCGTACCCTCGCCGCCTTCGCCGGCCTGGAAAAGTTTGCCGCGGAAGTTATGGATCTTTCCCCAGCCGGTCTGGAACAGGCGATAATCGGCACGGTGAAAACGCTCGACCAGCCTATCCGTCCCTCCGCCGCCGCCACCCTTGCCCTGAGTCGCCATTTGGGCGGGGAAAGCGCGGCGTTTCGCCAGAAATTCCGGGACCGGCTTTTGGGGCTTGGCGCGGATGAAGTGCGTCAGGCAGCCGCACGGGTGTTTACCGGGTTGGCGGAGGCGCCGATTTGTGTTATTGGCAGCCGCGAACGGATAAACCAGGAAAACCTGGCTGGTGACAGTTTCCATCTGCATCTGGAATCTCTTTGGGAGGCTGACCCTTCCCTCGACAAAGCGGCTTCAGCTTTAAACCCGGATATTGACTGATGCCTAAAGCTGCCAAACTTCCTGACCAGCTAGCCAGACAACGCATTGAAAACGACATTGATGCCAATTTCCTGGTTGAGGCGGCGGCCGGGAGTGGCAAAACCACATGTCTAGTGAGTCGCCTCGCCACCCTGGCCCGCCAGGGAAGGATCGCTCCCACCCGCCTGGTGGCGGCGGTGACCTTCACTAACAAGGCGGCGGCGGAGCTTCACGAGCGTTTGGAGGCGAAGATTGTCCAGGAGATAGCGTCTTTCCCCGAGGGTAGCCAGGAACGGGGCAATCTGGAGACGGCGCGGGAATCTCTAAGACAATGCCATATCGGAACCATCCACTCCTTTGCGGCCCGGTTACTCCGGGAACGGCCGGTCGAGGCTGGAGTTGATCCGGGTTTTGTGGAAATCGACCAGGAAGTCGACCAGGAGTACCGTCGCCAGGCCTGGGAAAAATTCACGGTTGAATTTCCCAAGAACTCCCAACTCGCTGATACTTTCGCCCGCCTCGACCTGTCGCTCGGGGACCTTAGGACGGGTTTTGACTCCTATACCCTTTACCCCGACGTCGAGGACTGGCCGGGTATCAAGGCGTCTCTGGATCCGGCGGGAAAGGATATTTTCCTGGGTGAGGTGCGTAACCTGGTGGCGGATACCACCGCCTACGCGGATGATTCGGGTGAAAGTGGCAATGATGAGTTACTACCAATCTACCGCCTGCTAACCCAATGGCTTAAACGCCATCCGGGTAAAGTTGATGATCTTTACCTCTTTCTCCTGCTTGACAGTTTAAAGGAAGACCCCAATATAGTTCAAAGAGTCTGGAAACAGTTTGGTGGCGATCACAAGAGCACCGCCACGGCGGAAAAAATACGATACAGCCAGTTCTACGACTCGGGAGTAAGGCCACTTTTGGCCAACCTGCGTTCCGCCCGGTATGCTGCCGCCTTCCAGGCCTTTACTCAGGCGGGGGCGATATATGATCAATTGCGTCAACAGGCGGGAGCGCTAAACTTCCGCGACTTACTTATGAAAACCGCCTCCCTTCTTCGCGCTTATCCAGAGGTCAGGCGGGAACTGGCGGAGCGTTACCCTTGTCTTCTGGTGGATGAGGCGCAGGACACCGATCCGGTCCAGGCGGAGATTCTTTTTCTCCTGGCGGGGAGTAATCACCGGGAGACGGATTGGCGCCGCGCCAGCTTGCGGCCGGGGGCCTTGTTTCTGGTTGGCGACCCCAAGCAGTCGATTTACCGTTTTACCCGGGCTGACATCGCGGTCTATTCCCAGATTAAAGAGTTGCTTTTAAAAAGCGGCGGGGAAACCCTGTATTTGTCAGTAAATTTCCGTAGCCGTCCGGTTTTACTTACCTGGGTGAACAGTATTTTCGCCCAGTCGCCGGTTAGTGAGGCGGCGGATTCGCCACCTCTCTCCCCTGATTCAGATGGGGATGCCGAAGTGATTCCCGTAAACGACTACCGGCGTTTTCCCACCGAAGACAACATTGAGTGCCCCGCCTATGTGCCGCTCCAGACGAATCCCGCCTCGGTGGCGAGCGACTCCCGGTGTTTTGAGGGAATATACGGCCTTATACTTAAGAAAACGGTTAGGCGTAATCCCAAGAGACCTGATGTTCAGCCAGTCGGTAACGAGGATATTCTGGTCGATGAGGCGGAAAGGATCGCTGACTTCATAGCTGGGGCTCTGGAGAAACCGATGCTGGTATTCTCCCCCCCTGACTCTTTCCGTCCGGTAAACCCTGCCGATTTCCTGGTGCTTACCCCCGGCAAGGGGGAGGTGGCAATCCTGGCTGAAGCTATTCGCCACCGGGGAATAGAGGTTAACATGGCCGGAGGCGGTTTAAATATCCCCGAATCAGCCCCCGACCTCCTTCTCCTTGTCCTCGAGGCGCTAAACGAGCCGGATAACCCCATTCTCAGCGTGGCTTTGTTAAGGAGTCGACTTTTCGGGATTTCGGATACTGACCTATACGCTTGGAAACAGGCAGAGGGAAAATTTGATCTCCTGTCCAACCATCCGGAAAAAGGGGAAGGGCCGGAGGTGGTCCGGCAGTCACTGGTGGGTCTACGCGACTGTCTCTATCTTTTCCGCCACTTGACCCCGTTTGATGCCCTTCGGGTCATTATCGAGCGCCTAGGATTGTGGGTTTTGGCCGGGGAGGGGGGAGAGACCGGGGCGGGATCTTTCCTGACTCTTGTCGACTGTCTGGCGAGTAACAGCGAAGCTCTTACTACCCCGAGCGCCCTTCTAAAACAGGTCGAAACCCTTCTTGCTAGCGACCGCTTTAACCCTCTTCCTCTGCGTGGCCAGACCGCGGCGGCGGTGCGGGTAATGAACCTCCACAAAGCCAAAGGCCTGGAGGCGCCGGTGGTTTTTTTGACCGGTACCAATGACCGGGTGCATAAACCGGGACAGGCGGTGGACCGTTCCGGCAGCAAGACAACCGGACGCCTGGCGATCTGGAGGGACAATGTCTTGATCGCCTGTCCCGCCGACTGGGAGGAGATGGAAGCGCGTGAAGCGCGTTTTCTCGCGGCGGAGCGCTTGCGTCTAGCCTATGTCGCCGCCACCCGGGCGGCCATGGCGGTGGTGTTGTCGGTGCAGGAATTAAGCCAGACAAGTAAAAACGCCATGCTTCCTAGCCTAGGTGACTGGGTGGAGCTACCGGAGGACAAGTATCGTCCCATTCCCTCTTCACCACCCCCAGCCTGGACACCGGCCGGGAAGGCTGACTTCCAGAAATGGCGGGAGGAGCGGGAAGAACTCCTTCAGAATGGTAAAAATGCAACCTACCGTGTCATCCAGGCCCGACTACGGCCATCCTCCCGGCCAATTGTAGATACTGCCCACCTTACGGCTTCCTCGTCACCGGAAGAAGACATGCATCTGTCGAGTGAAGATGCAATGGCTTTCGGGGAGGTTATTCACCAGGTCCTGGAAAAGGGAAACCGGTGGTCAGGGGCTAAACGGAAGGACTATCTGGGCCAACTTTTGGCTGACCACTCTCTTCCCGCTGAATTGGTGGATAAAGCTGATGAACTGGTGAGGGGGGTGCTACGGTCCGACCTTTGGCGACGGGCTAAGAAAGCCAAGCAGTCTTTCCGGGAGTTACCCTTCACTATGGTGGAAGACGGGGCGGACGGGCTAGCGTGCTGGGTCAGGGGAGTAATGGATCTGGTTTTTGAGGAAGAGGACGGCTGGGTGGTGGTGGACTACAAAACTAACGTGGTAGACAAAGCCTACCTTTTCGGCGTCGCCGAGTCCTACCGGGGCCAACTTGAAGCCTATGTCGCTGCCCTGAAGCTGGCTATTCCGGGAGTGGTGGTAAAGGAAATCGGTATATTCTTTATTCGCCAAGGGAACTATGTCACCATACCCCTTTAAACCCTGGGCTGGGCGGTTGCCGAAAAGCCCTGGTATGGCAAATCTAATTTAACCTGCCAAAACCCAACAAACCTAGGTTTATTCCTCCCCTGGAGTTCTTTACTTCCAGAGCGCCAACCCACCTCCCGCCCTAATAATTCCTCTTCTACTGCCTTTTACCAGCCAATTCAGCCAACTGGAAAACAAGTATGGTTTAGCAAGGGTAGCTGGCAAAAGAGGGAAAACCCGGGGATTTTGGCTTAAACACGATCAGGAGCCTCACCCCGGTTTTTACCCGGGAGAGGAGGGAATTATCCCTCCGGGTATTGGGCCTGGAATTCCCGCAAAGCCTGGCGCCAGTCCGGCATGGCGGGCATACTTAGCAAGCGAAGGTGTTTCTTTTCAAGGCGGGAGTTAGCGGGACGTTTAGCCGGACGGGGAAAATCGTTACTGCCACATGGGGTAGGCAGGGGTTCGCGTTTAAACAGGGAGGATATTTCAAGGGCGAAATCAAACCAGCTCGCCTCGCCTTCACAGGTCAGGTGAAAGGTGCCAGCGAGGGGCCTATCCAGAAGCAAGGGAATATAGTTGGCCACCGCCAGAGTGGAGGTGGGGTTGCCGAACTGGTCGTTAACCACCCGGGTTGGTTTTCCAGCCAGGCGTAGCATGGTATGGAGGAAGGAAGGTCCCCCCGGTCCGTATAGCCAAGCCAAACGGCAGATAAGATGGTTAGGGCAATGCTGGCGGATAGCTTCCTCGCCAGCCAGTTTGGAGAGGCCGTAGACGGTGGCGGGACAAGGGTTGTCCCATTCGTGATAGGGGCGGTCGAGGTCGCCAGAGAAGACGTAGTCGGTGGAAAAGGCGATCAGGCGGACTTGGTGTTTGAAACAGGCGAGAGCCAGGTTGGCGCTGCCGATGGCGTTGATGCGGTAAGCGCTGTCCGGAGCGGTTTCGGCTTGGTCGACAGCGGTCATGGCGGCGCAGTGGATAACAGTTTCAGGCTGGAAGCTGGCAACGGCGTTTTCTACCGCCAAGGGATCGGCGATGTCAAAATCCTTGATGTCGACGGGGCTAAGATCATGCGAGGCAAGGGAATGGGTAAGGGTACGCCCAAGCATGCCGCGGGCGCCGGTAATCATGATGCGCATGGCGGTTTATCCAGTTGTGTCCAGGTGGCGGAAAGCCGAAACGCAGGGGAAAAGAATTAACCCGGTAGTCATTCCTGCCGACGGCAAGATGAAAATGGCTGACTCGGGGTAAGCTTACGGTGCCAAAAAATTAATTATGCAGTTTTTCACTTCAGGGTCAAATCCTGGATTCCCGGTGGCCAAGGGTTACCGCGTTACGGTTAAAAAGCCGGGCGCGGTTTTTTTTGTGTTTATCCTTAGCGCCGGCGGTGAGGGTTTCTGGCGAGCCAACCGCGGTTTGGACGTGGGAAGTAGCGTTCACACCCGAAGACCTGACCAGGCCTGTCCGCTAATATAGCGGTTCGCGAGTAATGTTAGCGGCCACTGCTTGTCCGGGGTTGGCTTTTAAGTGTTTTTTTAAAAGAAACCCGGGGAATCCGGCAATTTACTGGGGATAGTGGTATGGCCTATACAGGCAGGGGGTAGTTAATGGTTGGCTGGGGCAGCAAGAAGCGTCTTCTCGGACTAGACATTGGCAGTTACGGTGTCAAGGCAGTGGAGATCACATGCCGGGGGGATCAGTTGCTGGTCTCTGGGTATGCCCAGGCACCGGTTACCCGGCCAAACGACTATCCCGCCGCCATCCGGGCTGTCTTGGCTTCGGGAGGTTTACAAGCCAAACGGGTTGTGGTTGGCATTAGCGGCGGTGGGACGGTTGTTAAAACAATTAATTGCCCTGGTTCAGGCGAAGGTGACTTGGGCATGCGGATGTGGGATGCGGCGGAAAAAGACCTGGGTATCAAGCCGGATGGCTTGGTTTTTGATTATCAGGTCGAGGAAGAAAAAGGGGCTGGCGTAGAACGGGCGGTGGTCGCGCTAGCCAAGCAAAGTGAGATCGCCCTGCGGGTGGAAATATTGAAAAAGGTCGGTATTTTCCCGGAGATGATTGTTCCGGAACTGGTGGCGCTCGCCAATGCCTATGAAATCGCCAACGCCGGAGCATTTTTTCATAACGCACGGGAGGGGGTTATCATGGTTGATTTTGGCGCCAGCAAAACCCTTCTTTATGCCGTTGCGGGAGTGGAAAGGCTGTTCCGGGAGCATCATCTGGGCGGTAACGCCCTTAGTGAACTAGTGGCAAACCGCCTGGGCGTGAACTTGGATGCGGGGGAAAATACCAAGTGTGAACCTGGAGATAAAACGGATGTGGTGTTGGACGCCATTTATCCAGCTCTAGAGGATTTAGCCACCCTAATCCGCAGCCTTTCGGAAGGGTTAGTCGCTTTGACCGGGATAAAACCGGGTTTGCTTCTGATTTCGGGCGGTATGGCCATTTTCCCAGGCCTACCCAGTTTACTCACCCGTTTAACCGAGATACCGGCCAAGGTGTTTGACAGTTTCGGCGCGGTGGAAACAAAGCAATCCGATCCAGATTTTCTCAAAGCCTGTGGTCAGGAACTGATTGTCGCTTTTGGGCTGGCTACTCTGGTAAAGAATTGAACCGGGGATTTTTCAATCGGGATATTCCATGCTTCGCATAAATTTACTCCCCAAAGGAAAAATGCAAGTACCATCGTCGTTTCTAGGCGTAATAATTTTCATTCTCATGCTGATTCTTTTCATCGTCTGGGGAGGCGATATTTACTATCACCAGTTGGCAATTCCCCAACTCCAGGAGGATTTGAGTCAAATCCAGGCTGAACGCGACGCCTTGGCAGTTGACTTTTCCCAGGGAATTACGCGGGTGGTGGGGGTCAACGCTCTTTATCCACAGGTGCCGGCCTGGTCGGTTTTCCTCCAGGAAATTAAAGACCGGTTAAACGCCATGCGCCGGGAAAGTGGGGAACGTAATATTAATTTTTGGCTTGAGGGAGTGAGTTTTCTTCCTGACCGGGTTATTCTTTCCGGGCGCCTGAATGGTGAAAGAGATGAATCCCTGACGGTAGCGGATGAACTGGTGGCCGAGCTGGCTGATTCGCCTTTTTTAAGTAGCCCAACCCTAACTACTTTCGGTCCAGTCAGTGGGGAGCGGGAAAACAATTGGTCCTTCACCCTGGAAGCGGAAAGAATCCGCCACCCGCAGTGATATTTAGGGCTTTCGCCAAGTAGGGAAGAGGGGATGGCAAGTGATACACAACCTATTACGCTGGTTTAAGCCACGCCAGGTGATACTGGTAGTGCTCATCCTCGCCCTTACCGAGATCGGTTTGACTCGTCTAATCGCTTACTTCATTTTGGCCGGTAACATCTGGCCGCTATTGGAATCGCCGGGGTCAATTTCCGCTGATATTTACTATCTCCAACATGAGGTTGATAGTCTTAAAAATAGACCTTCGGAGTTCGCCGAGGCTGCACGTCTGCTCCCCGATAAAATGGAACGGGAAACGGCAAACCGGGAAATATTGTCACTGGCGCGGGAATCAGGGGTGGAAGTGGTCCATTTCGCCTTTACCAGCCAGGATGGCGAACCAGTATGGCGCCTCATAGATGACCGCTACCAAGCGGAGTGCCGTTTGGGTCTTAGGGGTGATTATGATTCCCTAGCCGCATTTCTAAACCAGGTTGACGGTTCTAATCCGCAGGCGAAAACAGGGTTACTGGCGGTGGAAGAATTATTGCTCCTGCCGGAGTCAACCGGGAAGATGACTGCCGAAATACGGCTTTTCTTCTTTGCCAATTATTCCCGTGAAATTGAACTGTCAATTGACGCCCAGAATGAGCAATTGGCGATTTTTCGGGATACGGTTAGTAAGCGTGCCTTTAAGTACCGTCCGGATGATAACAACCTCTTTGTCGATCCGAGTCTAGTTCGGGTTAGTGAAGAAGAGGAACAGTCGGACGCTGGACAAGATGTTGCGGCAACCAACCCGACGACTCCTGGTGATACTCAGGAAACCAGTGAAATTACCCTCGAAGACCCAGTAAGTAGTAAGGCGGAGATATCCACCGCTGGTTCCGGGTTGGCAGAAGGGTCAAATAGCCGGGAAGAAATTGCCTTAATGGCTAGACTAAAACTACTCGACATCAATGGTATCGCCTGGTCACCCAAAAACCCCCGGATTTTCATCGGTGACGGAGTTTACCGGGAAGGTCAGGATGTGGCGCTTCCCGGAGACGGCGGTACCGCCCTGATTGTAGAAATCAAACCGGGTGAGGTGGTTTTCTCGGTCGGTGGAAAGCGGGTAAGCCAACACGTGAAGATGTTTGCTGACTAACCCGCCAGGATGGCGCAGACGGAGTTTCAAGGAGACGTAAATGCGAAAGTTTCTCATGGTGCTGGCTGGAATCGTACTCCTTCCCTGCCTGGGTCAATCCCTGGCCAAGGCGGTCGACGCCCTGGATATCCTGTCCCGGCGTAATGCCTATTATGGCAAAATAAACCTTAACTATCAGGAAACTCCACTTAATGATGTCCTAGGAGACATGGAACGCCTTCGTCCTGGCATCAACTTGAAGGTCAGGGCTCCTACCCAAGAGGAAGAGGAGGAGCTTCTCCGTCTTCCGATAACCCTCCGGGTTGAAGGGCTTGACTGGAACACCGCCCTCACCTATTTGGCTGAGAAACTCCGTCTTGGTCTTGATCGGGAGCGGGAAAATTCGGGTCTGGTGTATCTGGAACGCTATCCCCGCTTTAGCGATGTCTTTGATGGCGTGTCCCTAGGGGTGGCGGTACGGGAGGTCGCTAGCCGTGGCAACGCCAACGTCATTTTTTCCGGAGCGGTCGACACCAGCCGGAAAGTCTACTTGACCTTTAACGATGTCCCTTGGCGGGAGGCTCTCGAAAGTATTTTGGCTGCCACGGGTTACGCTGTCCAGGAGGAAGCGGAGGGCGGAATCATCCGCATAGCCGGCCAGGACGAAGTGGCTAAAAAGATGGAGACAAAATTACGTCCTTTGCGTTATGTTCGTCCCGATTTCGCGATAGTGCAACCCGGTGCTTTTCGCCTGGAGAACGGCTCCCCAGTCGGTAAGTTTGCTCCGACAGGTCAGCGGGTGGCGGGAAAAACCATTCTGGAGATTTTGGAGGCAGTGAAATCTCCTTGGGGTAGCATAGCGTATATACAACGCAACAACACCCTGGCCATCACCGACAACCAGGTGAAAATCCGGGAAATACTTGACCTGGTGGCGGCTCTTGATCTTCCCCCGGCCCAGATTCTCCTAGAGACGCATGTGGTGATTTTGGATGACTGTGCCGAAGATGAGAATTACCCTCAGATTAAGTGGAATAATGACTCGGCTTGGAAGACAGGGGAAGGAAAGGACCGTATTGACGACGCGGTGTTCCATACCGGCACCATGACCCTTGAGGCCAGGAACGCTCTTCTCGAGGAGGCGACCTGCAATGACTCCATCCGTCTTATCCAGGCCCCGGAGTTGTTGGTCCTTGATGGCGAGGAAGCTTCACTTTTTATCGGCGACCTCCGCAGCCGGGCTGGATCGGGCAAGGCGCCGGTGGAGGAGACGCTGGCGGTAGGCACCAGTTTGGCAGTCACCCCAGCTATCTGCCGCGGTAGCGATGAGTTATTCCTCGACGTATTTCCCCAGCAGACCGGGGAACCGATTTATGACCGCACGGGAGCGGGCGGCATCAAGATAGACCCGCCTCTTAGGAGAGCCTATAAAGCGGTTCACACGCGTATGCTTCTGCATTCTGGTCAAACGGGGGTGATTAGCGGTATTTTGGACGACCTGGATAACCTGGGTAGAGTCAAGTCGGCTGGCCTGGCCCTATCTTTTGGCTTGGAATACGCCAAGGGAAAATCTGGTAGCCGCCGGGTTAGAAACACCCTCTTTATGGTGACGCCAACCATTATTTTGCCGGATGGCGGGGAAGAACGGGTGGACAAGGATTTAGAGAATATTCGAGACACTTTGGCTAGCACTTATTAAAAACCAGCGAGAGAAAACTTGTTGACTTTATCAGGGGCCGTGCGAATATTCGTACGGCCCCTTTATTATTGGAAGATCGCGCCAGTTCCCCGGGCGAATTGGATCTGAGTAAGCTAGCTCCCGAGTATCAGGGTGTTGGTAAAAGCCAAGCTAAACGTTTCAATTTGCGTAACCAAAGAATTAGTTGCCGCTTTTACTGGCGTTGACATAACATTTTTGTTCGCGAATAACAATGTTTTGGCCATCGATGCAATTGCCTTGCTCTGACAGAAGATTGGCTATCAAA
>JAITQC010000002.1 GCA_031289115.1 Planctomycetota bacterium | reverse complement strand
GGCTGCCATATTCTCATAGCCGATGGCCTGAAGGGAACTGACGATGTCCTGGTGCCGGTGCGGGGCGGGGAGTTGGTGAAAGAGGCCAAGATTGGCCGGGCGGTCATGGACGCTGACATTGTAATTTCCCTGACGCATTTCAAGTGCCACGAGTGTACCGGTATCGGTGGCACCCTGAAAAACCTTGGCATGGGTTGTGGTTCCCGGGCGGGTAAAATGGATATGCATAGCACGGGTAAATCGCTAGTGAGCCCGGATGACTGTGTAGGGTGCGGCAAGTGTAAAACCGTATGCGCCCACTCCGCCATTAGCATCACCCAGGGAAAGGCTAGTATTGACAGCGCAAAATGCGTGGGTTGCGGGCGCTGTTTAGGCAATTGCCCGATGGACGCCATTTCTCCAGCCGAGGACGATGCTTTCGAAAACCTGGACAAGAAGATTGTCGAGTACGCGGCGGCGGTGGTGGGTGGTCGGCCGCATTTTCACATCAGTCTGGGGGTGGATATTTCGCCTTACTGCGACTGCCACTCGGAAAACGATGTCCCGGTTGTGCCAGACGTAGGAATGTTCGCGTCTTTCGATCCGGTGGCTATCGACGTCGCTTGCGCTGACGCGGTGAACCAGGCGCCACCCTGGCCGGGAAGTCTCCTGGCGGCCCAAGCTGGACAAGGAAGCGACCACTTCTCCTCGGTAACCCCGGGGACGGATTGGCGAATTTGCACCAATCACGGCAAAAAACTGGGGATTGGCAATACGGAATACGAACTGGTCAAAATTTAAGCCTCCCTGGTAAAAATCTTGACTTTGTTTGGCAAAATGCGGATAGTTGGCAAAATATTGCTTAATATCGGGTTTGCTTCGGGGTGTATAGACATATTTATCCGGGCCGTGGCTCAGCTTGGTAGAGCGCTTGACTGGGGGTCAAGAGACCGGTGGTTCGAATCCACTCGGCCCGACCAATTTGAAACGCCGCAACTGTCGAAGTTGCGGCGTTTGTTTTTCTAGCGCCGGTTTAACCGGGGTTAAAGCGGTTTTCCTAACCTTCCAAGTGGCTGGGCCAATCGTCCCAGCCCGCCAATCCCGACTTAAACAGCGGCTTTTCCTTATTCTGGGATAGGAAGGCCTGGGTCTTCAATCACCCGCATCTTCTTCCACTTGCCTTGGCGGTAACGCCAGAGAAAAACAAGGGCGGAAAGGATGGCGGCAAGCACGATTATGGTCCAGAGGGCGTAGGGACCGTAGCCGAGGTAGTAAGCCAGAGCGCAGGGGAGGGCGAAGAAAAGCCAGCCAGTTACCGCCATGGCGTACATGGCGAAACGAGTATCGCCAGCGCCGCGAATAGCGTGGCCGTAAAGGATGAAGACGCCGTCAGCCAGGCAGTAAGCGCCGACAAAGCGCAGGAAATCGACCGCCATGGCGGAGGTGGCGCTCCCCATTTCTCCCCCGGGGATGAAAAGGGAGACCAGGGAAGCGGGATACAGCTCGAACCACAGGCACATGCCACACATGTAAACCAGGATTAGGTAACAGGCGTTTTTTACCGCCCTTTCCGCATAAGCGATGTCGCTAGCGCCAATGCCCCGGCCAACCAGGATAGAGGCGGCTATTCCCACCCCCAGCATGGGAATAAAGGAGATAGTGTTTATGCTTAGGGCTATCCCGGCGGCGGCGCTGACATTGGCTTCGCCCTTGACAATCGGGTACATTCCTAGAAGCAGGTTGAAAACAGTGAAAGAGGCGATGTCCATAAAGAGTTGCATGCCGTTACCAAAACCGTAGCGGATCATTCTCGCCATAAGGGGGGCGTCGAAGACGCGACGCGGCCAGGTGAAAAAACGCTGGCGGTTGGCGGAAGTCAGGAAAAGGCCAAGGAAAAGGATAAGACTAAAAAGGTCGCTACTGATGGTGGCCACCCCGGCTCCCACCACCCCGGCGGCAGGCCCACCGGCAAAGTTGGCGATTTGGTTAAGGGCTTGTCCAGTTTGGGCTAGTGGCCAGGGGTAACTGGCCATGCTTTGGCAACCGTTTGCTCCGAAAATGAGGATCCAGTTTAGGATCAGGTTTAGGACGATGGCGATGGCGTTTACGCTTACTACGGTCCAGGTGCGGTTGCGGCCAGTCCAAAAACACATGAGACTGGAGTTGACCAGGACCAGGGGCGTACCGCTAATGATTACCCGGAAATAACCTTCCTCCAACCGGGCAAGTTCCGCCGGGTGGCCGATACGGGTGAAAACGCTGGCCAAGAGAGTCCCGATGCTGATTAGGACTGCTCCCGCGGCCAGGCTAAAAAACAGCGACTGCCAAACCGCCAGTCCAATGCGGCCGGGTTTTCCCGCCCCATCGTATTGACTGACAAAGGTGTTGGCATAGCTGGCTATGCCGATGCACAGGCTTTCCAACATGAAGGCTAGCATGCCAGCGGCCAGGGCGGCTCCGATGGCGAGTTCAGAGTGCCAGGCCAGCATCAGCCGGTCACTGAAGAGTTTGACCGCGAAGGTGCCGGAGGAGACGATGAGGGGCAGGGCGGCTTGGCAAACTTCACCAATCCCTCCGCCTGGCAAGTGGCCTGGTTTATCCGGCATAATTCCTTTTTCCTGGTTTAATAGACTTAAGCCTCGGGGCGGGTATTCCCCGGTCCTAACTGGTTTGGCTTGGTTTATTTGGTTCCGGCATTATATGAGGAAAATTCCCCTGGGGCAATCAAAGCCACCGCCGCCCCCTCCTGGGCGTTTTGGCGCCGGGTTTTGGGGAAATAATAATCCGCCTCTTTTCCTCGGCCGCGCCAGGAAGAGTTAGGTTTTTCCCGCCTGTAATAAATTTACCACCAGTATGCCGGGTTTCGGCGGTTTAGGTAGGGCCGCTGGCCACCCGGGTGTACTGGCCTGGGGTGTGGGGGATGAAAACCCCCCCTGGCGCCAGGGAGAAGAGTTTAACACCTATTTGCGGCGGCGTTGTCCCGCCTTAGCGTCTAAACCAATAATCGACTGGCGAAATATAGCGTTTCCCGGTGTTTTTTTTTATAATAACTGCCTGGCGAAGTAGCGGCTTAGGGTGGTGAAAGTAGCGCTGTTTTGCCAAATTCGAATCCTGGTGGCGCAGGATTACTCCAACTGGTTGATGCCAGTTTGCCAGCGCCTGGATTTTTTTAGGAGACCCCATGTCAAAAAAAGCTTCCAGCGATTCTTGCCGTTTCCAGGTTAATTCGGCAATTTGTATCGGTTGTGGCGAATGTGTGGAAGACTGTGTGGCCGAGATTCTTGAACTCCGGGATGGCCGGCCGCAAGTCAAGGCGGGGGAGGAAAGCAACGGGTTGGCCTGCCAGCATTGTCTGGCGATTTGCCCGGTCGGGGCGGCGTCGGTGCTGGGGTTGTCCCCGGCCAATTCAGACCTTTTGCCAGAAACGATGCCTTCCTTTCAGCCGGTGGATTTCCTGGTGCGGGCGCGTCGCTCAGTCAGGCGTTTCTCCGAGCGGCCGGTGCCGGTGGAAGTGATCCGGAAATTAATCGACCTTGCCGCCTATGCCCCGACCGGAGTAAACACCCAGGGAAGGCTGTTTACTGTTCTGGCCGAACCTGGCGCCATGAACCGTTTCCGCCGAACTACCATGACGGCCATTCTTAAGGCTGAGAAACGGGGAGGAATGCCCGAGGCCTGGGACTGGCTACCGGATTTGGTGCGTAAATGGGAGAATGGCGGCAAGGACGAGGTGTTTCGTAACGCCCCCCACTTGTTGGTGATATCCAACCACCAAGACGCCCCCTGTGTCCAACCCGATGGTTTCATCGCCATGTCCTACTTCGATTTGCTGGCCCAAGCCAGCGGTATCGGCACGGTATGGGGCGGCATCCCCTACGCCTTGATAAGCTCGGTGTGCCCGGAACTTCAGGTAGCGTTGGAACTCCCATCAGAGCAAGAATTTGTTTATTGCATGATGTTTGGCTATCCGGAGGTTAACTACCGGCGTACAGTGCAGCGGAAAGCGGAGAATGTCCATTTTTTGCGTTGAAACGCGGGTCAGGCGGGTGGTGGCCTGGTCTACCCGGGGGAGTAACGCCAGCCGAGGGTAAAGACCCGGAAAGTGACAGTTATTAAGTGTAACTGGATAAACTCCCCCGCGGGGGCGGTCGGCGGGTTTTCGCTGGTGTCTCAGGCAAAATAACAGGTCAGTGGGTTAAGTAAGACAGGAGACCAAGACGATGCCATTCTTTTACGCCATGGACCCTTTGTACCTCCTTTGCTTTGGGGCGGCGCTGGTGCTTTCCCTTCTTGCCCAGGGTTGGGTGAAGTCGTCTTTCGCCCGTTACAGCCAGGTGCCAAATCTTCGCCGCCTGTCGGGGGCGGAGGCGGCGCACGCCATGCTGGTGTCTGCCAACATCACCGGGGTTCGCATTAACCGTTATAGCGGAGGCTGGCTCTCTGACCACTACAACCCGGCGGATCAAACCATCAACCTTTCCCCTGGCATCTACGACGGCCGTAGCGTGGCGGCGGTGGGTATAGCCTGCCATGAGGCGGGACACGCCATACAGCACGCCCAGGGTTATGGCCTTTTGACTCTACGCAATTGGGTAGTGCCAACCGCCAATATTGGTAGCGCCCTGGGGGTTCCCCTGATCATTATCGGTATGCTCATGGGTTCGCTGGGTCTTGCCAAGATTGGCCTGGGATTGTTCAGCCTGGTTTTCGTTTTTCAGCTCATAACCCTGCCAGTTGAACTGGACGCCTCCTCCCGCTCCAAAGCCGCCTTGATAAACGGTGGCATTGTCGCCCACGGCGTGGAAACGGAAGGAGTGTCCCGAGTCCTTACCGCTGCCGCCATGACCTATGTGGCGGCGGCGGTGGGAACCCTGCTTACCATACTATACTACGCCTATCGACTGGGTTTACTGGGCGGCAGGTCCCGCAACGATTGACTGTCCGGTTTCCCGTTGTTCCGACTGGTTTTCCCGCTGTTTTGACCTTTACTAACCCAGCGCCCTATCTACAGGACCATCATGTCCTACGACTTCACCAGTTGTTCTGACCGCTCCGCCACCGGCTCACTAAAATGGCGGGAGATGCTGGCGCGAAAACCCTCCACCGCCCCGGGAGTTATTCCTTTCTCAGTGGCTGACATGGAGCTTCCCTTAGCGCCAGAGATTGTGTCGGCCTTGGCCGATTTTCTTTCTGGTCAACCCAATCTTGGTTATTGCGGTCCTCAGGACTCCTATTATGAGGCCCTGGCCGACTGGATGGAGCGCCGCCAGAATTGGCGCCCGGAAAAGGAATGGGTGGTGGAAACAAACGGCGTGGTGCCGGCGCTTTTCACCGCGGTTAGCGCCCTTACCGCTCCTGGCGAAGGGGTTATTCTTTTTACCCCGGCTTACCATCCCTTTTACGCCGCGGTGGACAATCTTGGCCGCCGGAGGGTGGAAATCCCCCTGATAGAAACCGGCTCGCGGTATATGATCGATTTCGACCGCTTGGAAGAACAGGCCAGACAACCCGAGAACCGGCTCCTTTTGTTTTGCAGTCCGCACAATCCTGGTTCCCGGGTCTGGACCAGAGAGGAGTTGCTTCGTCTAGCTGACGTTTGTCTAAGGCATCGCCTGAACGTGGTGTCAGACGAGATTCATTCCGACCTGGTTCAACCCGGGCACCCGCACCAGGTGTTCCCGGCGGTTTCACCCGAGATGGCGGCCCAGACCGTCCTTGCCACAAGTCCCAGTAAAACCTTCAACTTGGCTGGTCTGCAGGTTTCCAACCTCATAATCCCCAATCCCCGGCTGCGAAACGCCTTTGTCGCTGTCCGGCGCCAGGCTGGGTTATTTCATAATAACCTCTTCGCCTATATCGCTGCTGAAGCAGCTTATCGCCGTGGCGAAGCCTGGCTTACCGCCCTCCTCCTTCACCTGCGGGAAAATTACGCCTTGCTTTGTCAGCACCTGGGTGAGCATTTTCCTGAGGTTATTCCCTTTGAACTGGAGGGGACTTATTTGGCCTGGCTGGATTTTCGGGCCTGGGAGAGGGACGCTAAAAAACTCGAACACTTCCTGGTGGAGGAAGCCGAGGTTTTTGTGAGCCAGGGGCGGCAGTTTGGCAAGGGTGGAGAGGGGTTCGCACGACTAAACCTCGCCTGTCCCCGGGTAAAGCTCCATGACGCCCTGGAGCGTTTACGGTTGGCCCGTTCCCGGCATAGGCACGCCCGAGGTTAG
>JAITQC010000192.1 GCA_031289115.1 Planctomycetota bacterium | reverse complement strand
TGTGACTTTGGCGAAATGCTGGCTGCCCAGGAGCGTTTCATCATCTGGGCGGTGCGGCGAACCTGAAAACCCCGTTCCTTACCCTTTCCCCCGCCCGCCCCTGTCACCGCCCCAGGCGGGGAGGGGTGGGTACACGCAACCGGCTACAACGACAAGTCGGTTGGGCACCGCCCCAGGCGGGGAGGGGTGGGTATTTCCCCTCTCAAGCGTCTATTCTTTCCCCTTCCCCGCCCGAGGCGGGGAAGGGTATGTATTTTCTCTCCCAAGCGCTTATCCTTCCCGTGTCCCCGCCTCTGGCGGGGAGGGGTGGGTACACGCAACCGGCTACAACGCCAAGTCGGTTGGGCACCGCCCCTGGCGGGGATGGGGTGGGTATTTCCCCTCTCAAGCGCTTATCCTTACCCATCCCCGCCCTAGGCGGCGATGGGTAGGTATTTTCTCTCCCAAGTGTTTATCCTTCCCGCGTCCCCGCCTCTGGCGGGGAGGGGGTTGGTATTGCCTCACCAAAGTGCCTATCCTTTCCCCTCCCCGCTCTAGGCGGGGACGGGGGCAAATATTCTTGCGTTAACCCGGGCTGACGGTTAAAAAGAACGAGTTACCCGCTTTGGAGTGTAGGCGTAATTACTGCCTTCCCGCGCTCTCCCGCTGTCTCGTCCCTAAGTTACTGACCTCCCGCTTTTCCCGGACGGGAAACGGAAGTTTACCAGCCAACCCTCACTATTTTCTTGGCATATTTTTTCCCTCCCGCCCCGACTGGTCAGGCGCCAGTGGCGTCGCCCTTCGGGAGCGGAAGTCCGGCCCATTCGAAAGAAAGGACAACCATGAAAGCCGTAGTCTTGGAAAAGCAGGGCGAGATAAAGTTCAAGGACGTGCCGATGGTGGGCCAGATGGGCCCGAGCGCAATTAGAATCAAGATCAAGAACGTGGGAGTCTGCGGTAGCGATGTCCACTACTACACGCATGGCCGGATTGGCCACTACGTGGTGAAGAAGCCGATGGTTCTTGGCCACGAGGCGGCTGGGGTGGTGGTGGAGGTGGGTTCGGATGTGAAAGGTTTCAAACCGGGCGACCGGGTGTGCATGGAACCTGGGATCCCTAACGGCCGCTCCCGGGCTGCCAAACTTGGCCTCTACAACCTCGACCCCGACGTGGTCTTCTGGGCCACTCCTCCGGTCGACGGCTGCCTTATCGAGGAGGTGGCCCACCCAGCCGAGTATGTCTACCGCCTTCCTGATAACGTTACTCTTGCCGAAGGCGCCATGGTTGAGCCTCTGGCCATAGGTTTGCAGGCGGCTAAGAAAGCGCGGATAGTTCCGGGCGACGTGGCGGTGGTGAGCGGGGCTGGCACTATCGGCATCATGTGCGCCATATCCGCCCTTTCCGGCGGCTGTAGCCGCGTTTTCATCACTGACGCCAAGAAAGAAAAACTGGCGATAGCGGCGAGCTACCCTGGTGTCACCGCTATCGACATCACCCGCGAAGACGCGCTTAAGACGGTGCTCGCCGCCACCGACGGCTGGGGAGCGGAGGTGGTGATCGAGGCCAGTGGCGCTCCCGCTGTCTACCCCGGTTTCGCCCAGTTCGCTTGTCCCGGTGGCAAGGTGGTGTTGGTCGGCATTCCGGTCGACCCGGTTCCCTTTGACATCGCCCTTCTCCAGTCTAAAGAACTGGAGATCGCCTCGGTGTTTCGCTACGCCAACATCTACCCCCGGGCGATCAACCTCATCGCCTCGGGTAAACTCGATGTTAAGCGCCTGATTAGCAAGGTCTACCCCTTTGAAAAGTCGATAGAGGCTTTCGAACACGCCGCACGCCTCGAACCCGACATTGTGAAGATCCAGATCGAACTCCCCTGAGGCGGGAGAGGCAACTGACTAAACTTTAAGAATGCCGGGACTGGCCAAGCGGCTGGTCCCGGCGTTTTTTTATCGTCTTCCCCCCACGCCGCCTTACCTCGCGCCTCTTTATCCTGCGCCGCCTTGCTCCGCACCTCCTTGCCTCGCACCTCCTTGCTCCTGCACCTCCTTGCCCCTGCGCATCCTTATCCTCCCGGACTGTCCTTCCCGTCGCGTCCGCTAATCTCACTCTTCGCCCACCTTATCGGCCACTCGGCGTTTTTTTCCTAGTAAAACCGGGTTTTCCCGCCCTCCGGCGGGTTTTTTTCAAAAGCCAGCCGCCGCTCCCGGGAAAGTTAGAAGGGTTGTTTCCCCGAATGAACCGTGTCGACACGGTTCCTGGCCTTGTCTAACGCTAGGGTGATTAATGCAGGCACAAACCTGTGGTTTCCGGCGCCGTCGGCTGTTTCCCGCTCTGGCCCTCCTGTTTTTCTGCCTGCCGGGGGTCTCCCTCTTGGCTGGCGAAGACATCTCTTCCGCCGCCGGGAGAGGCCGCTTAAACCTACGCCTACCCGCCCCGGGGGATCGGGGGACGCCAGGGGTTATTCCCAAAAACCTGGCCGAGCTGGAAAGTTTCACTGGCGTGGGTTTCATTTGCCTGGAACGGGGCAATTTCCTGGTCGCCAGTGAACTTGACCCCTCGGAGTCGGAATACCTGGTGGACGGTGTCCTGGATTTTTGCCGTCGGGCTTTGATTAGCGCCTATTTCGACCGCCTCCCCGATCCGCAACGGACAGTGAACCTTTTTGTCTTCCGTAACTACCAGAGTTATGTGAGTGGGCTACGGAATTTTCTCGCCATGGAGCCGGTGAGCCCTTACGGGCATTATGGAAATTCCCAGAAATACCTGGTGATAAACTATGACACTGGGCCTGGGACCATGGTGCACGAGATGACCCACGCCCTGATGGCGGACGATTTTCCCGCCGCCCCTATTTGGCTGGCCGAGGGTCTGGCTAGCCTTTACGAGCAGTGCCGGGCCGAGGGGAACCTCTTGATTGGCGAAGACAACTGGCGCCTCCCGGAGCTTCTGGCGGCTAGCCGGGAAGGAAAACTAATACCGCTCTCCCGCCTACTCACCCTCGCTCCCGCCGCCTTCCGCTCCGGCCGGGAAAGCCTGCATTACGCCGAAGCCCGTTATTTCTGCAAATTCCTTGAGGAAATGGGGGCGCTGGTCCTGGTTTACCGCAATTTCCGCGACCGCCAGGCTGAGGACCCGAGCGGAGTGAAATTTATCCGTGAAACCCTTGGCAAACCCTTGGACACGATCGACGCCGCCTGGCGGCAATGGCTCACCTTCCAGAGTTGGCGTGAGTGACGCCTCCTTCCCCTACCTTCCGGAGAGGGGTTACCTGTTCTCCCGGAAACACGCATGATCATTTGCTCCTTCCCCCCGCCTCTCGGAGAGGGGGAAGAAACCGGGGGTAAAACCACCGTCCAGGTGAGAACAGGCCCCGCCTCCCAGGGGGGGGAGAGAAACTTGCCCAGCCTGCCCGGCAGGTTTTTTTTCATGGCGCCAGTTATTATGGGTTGACTTCCGGTTTGCCAGGGTGTAAGCTCTAGTCTTGAAGGGTGTTCATCTGTTTAGAGATATAGCGCTGTTAGCGGAGGAATAAAATGACGGCAGAGGCCAAGGTAAGCCGGGGGGGAAAGTATCTCACCTTCGTCCTTAATGAAGAGCAGTATGGACTGGAAATACTTAAAGTACGGGAGATTTTGGGCGTTCTTCCCATAACTCCCATGCCCCAGGCTCCACATTTCGTCAAGGGGGTGATTAACCTCCGCGGCAAGGTGATTCCCGTCATCGATAGCCGTCTAAAGTTCGGCATGATGGAAAAGGAGTACACCTCCGAGACCTGTATCATCGTGGTCGATGTCAACGGCGCCTGGATGGGTATGATCGTTGACACGGTCAAGGAAGTTATGGACATCTCGGAAGACCAGATCGAAGACGCGCCCAAGGTCGGTGGCGGCGATTCTGGAGCGATCCGGGGCCTAGGCAAGGTCGGTAACCAGGTGAAGATCCTCCTGAATATCGACAAAGTGCTTTCTGACATGATAGTGACTGACCTGCCACCCATGGAAATGTAAAACTGGTCGGGCGGGTTTTCCCGTTTTGCCAGGGTTTCTTTAGGGGTAGCGGGGTTTTCCAGTTTATACAGGTATTTTCCCATGCACAACCAGCCCACGGGCTGGTTGTGCTTTTTTTTGTCGCCAGGAAAGTGCTTTCTGACCTGACAGTGACTGACCTGCCACCCAGGGAAAGGTAAAACTGGTCGGGCGGGTTTGTCCCGTTTTGCCAGGGTTTCTTCAGGGGTAGCGGGGTTTTCCAGTTTATCTAGGTAATTTCCCTGCCCAACCAGCCTCTGGGCGGGTTGGGCATTTTTTGTCGCCAGGTGAAAAAAACACCGCCCCGGTCAACCCATCGGTTTTTCCTCCCGGAGTGAACCAGGTCAGCCAATGCCTCGCCGGCGGATAAACCACTTTAGAAGGCCGGGCCAGAACCGCTTGAGATACACTCCGCCACACTCGTAGCCGCCGATTAGTTGCTCGTCTCGGCCGGCGATGATGGCGGCGAGGGCGCGGCGGGCGCACTCCTCTGGCGCCAATCCCCCCAGCTGCCCCGGGTCGGTGGTTCCGTGCGGACGTCCGTCCGCCTCCAGGGCGGCGGCGGAAATACCAGTCTTGACCCAGCCTGGGACCAGGAGAGTGATGGTTAGCCCCTGCTTCCAGGTCTCTTCTCGTAGACTGTCAAACCAACCGTGCAGGGCGTGCTTGGCAGCGCTGTAATAGGCGCGGTTGGGAGCGCCGAATTTTCCTAGCACCCCGGTGACTACCACGATCTGCCCGTCCCCGCGGGCGAGCATGCCTGGCGCCACCGCCCGGGCGAGTTCGGTGGCGGCCCAGAAATCCACCGCCAGAATGCGTTCCGCCACCGCCCGGTCAGTAGCTAGGCCACTACCGCGTTGCCCCAGGCCAGCGGCTGAGACCAGCATGTCAATCCGCCCGAGTAAGATTTCGGCGTCCCGGGCGCCTTGGGCCGGCGCTCCCGGCGTAGCCAAGTCAAGAGGCAGCACCAAGGCCGGTGCGCCTAGTTCCCGGCATTCAGCCGCCACCGCCTCCAGCCGGTCAGAATGCCGGGCACTAAGGAGAAGACTACCGCCCTCTTTAGCCAGGGCGAGAGCGAGGGCGCGGCCAATTCCGGATGAGGCGCCGGTTATCCAGATGGTTTTTCCCTTAGGGTGCATGCTTGGGGTCTCCGGGTGGGAAGTGGTAGAGGTGACGCCAGGGCGGGCGCTAAGGCCGGGGGTCTTCGGGAAAGGGGT
>JAITQC010000191.1 GCA_031289115.1 Planctomycetota bacterium | reverse complement strand
CGGCCGGGCGGCGGATTGTGATTCTTTCTCCCCTAGTCCGTGGCCGCAAGGGTGAGCACCGCGACATTATCGCGATGATGAAGCGCGAGGGCTTTGTCCGGGCCAGGATAGACGGGCTTATGCAGGAGATCCGGGAAATTTCGGAAATTCCCGAAAAAAGACGCAAACACACCCTGGAGGCGGTGATCGACCGGCTCCAGGTCAAGCCTGACTCGGGCGGACGCCTGGCCGAGGCGGTGGAGACCGCCCTCCGGCTGGCGGCGGGACTGATGGTGATGGCGGTGGAAGGCAAGGACGGCGAATGGCAGGACCACCTTTACAGCGAAAATTTCGGCTGCCCCGACTGTGGCGTCTCCTTCCAGGAGATGGAGCCTAGGCTCTTTTCCTTCAACACCCCTTTCGGCGCCTGCCCGGCCTGTGACGGGTTGGGAAACAACCTTAACCTCGACCCCGACCTGGTAATTGCCGATTCCAGCCTTTCCCTGAAGGAAGGGGCGCTGGACATTGCCCGCCGCGGCGGCATGATCCTCTCCCCCCAATACCACTGGGTGATCCGGGAGTTTGCCAAGAGCTACCGGGTGGAGTTGACCCGGCCCTTTAATAGCCTGGCGAAGAAAATCCGGGACATCTTCCTCTGGGGCGACCCGGACTCCCGGCGTGACGCCGGGGGGGAGGCTTTGCACGGACCTGGCTTTGAGGGAGTTATCCCGATGCTGGAGGGTCAGTTCCAGAGAACGGGGAGCGAGTTTATCAAACAGAAGATCCACGATTACATGTCAGAGCGGGTCTGTGAGGAGTGCGGCGGGTCTAGACTTAGGCCTGAGGCCCGGGCAGTCACTCTGGGGGGGATAAACATCCACCAGGTAGTGTCGATGTCGACCCGCGACGCCCTGGCCTTCATGAACCGCCTGGAGTTGGGGCGGGAAGCGGCGGCGGTGGCTACCCCCATCCTTAAAGAAGTCAGGAAACGCCTGACCTTCATGATGGATGTGGGTCTGGAGTATCTCACCCTCGAACGCATGACCGCCAGCCTCTCCGGGGGGGAGCACCAACGCATACGCCTCGCCTCGCAAATGGGTTCCGGCCTGGTCGGGGTCTGTTATGTCCTGGACGAGCCGACGATAGGCCTGCACCAGCGGGACAACCGCCGCCTGCTTGACACCCTGGTCAAGATGCGTGACCTTGGTAACACCGTGCTAGTGGTGGAGCATGACGAAGAGATTATCCGGGCGGCTGACCACCTGGTTGACCTGGGGCCGGGAGCGGGTAGCGAAGGGGGGCACATAGTCGCGGCTGGCACGGTGGCGGCGGTGGTGGCTAACCCCGCCAGCCCCACCGGCGCCTATCTTTCCGGGAAGAAAGTCATTCCGGTGCCGCCGACGCGGCGACTGGCTGACTGCCGGGAACAGGCCCTCACCGTAACCGGCGCCAAGGGCAACAACCTCCGGGACATAACCGCCGCTTTTCCCCTGGGTTGCTTCACCTGCGTCACCGGGGTGTCGGGGTCGGGGAAGTCAACCCTGGTGACCCAGACCCTGTGCCGCTCCCTCTACCGCCACCTGTATGGCTCACGCGAACTCCCCGCCCCGCATGGCAAAATCAAAGGCCTGGAACTGGTGGACAAAGTGGTCGAAATCGACCAATCTCCCATTGGTAAGACCCCAAGGTCAAACCCCGCCACCTACACCGGGTTGTTTGGTGATATTAGAAACCTTTTCGCCAAGACTAACGAAGCCAAGATGCGGGGTTACCAACCCGGACGCTTCAGCTTCAACGTCAAGGGCGGGCGCTGCGAACACTGCCAGGGGGCGGGGCTGATTAAAATAGAGATGCATTTCCTGCCCGATGTTTTTGTCGAGTGCGAGCAGTGCCAGGGCACCCGTTTCAACCGGGAGACTCTGGAGGTAAAGTTCCGGGGCAAAACCATAGCCGAGGTGTTGGCGATGCCGATCGCCGAGGCGCAGGATTTTTTCAAAAACATTCCTAGTCTCTACTCCGGCACCACCACCCTGGTCGACGTGGGGCTTGGCTATGTCCAGCTAGGGCAAAGCAGCACCACCCTTTCCGGGGGTGAGGCGCAGCGGGTCAAACTCGCAACCGAGCTTTCCCGCCGCGCCACCGGCCGCACCGTCTATATTCTGGACGAGCCGACCACTGGTCTGCATTTCGCCGATATTGAGCGCCTGCTCCAGGTGCTTGGCAGACTGGTGGAAATGGGTAACACGGTTATTGTGATTGAGCATAACCTGGATGTGGTGAAGACGGCGGACTGGATTATTGACCTGGGTCCCGACGGGGGCGACCGGGGAGGAGAGGTGGTGGCGGTCGGCACCCCCGAGGAGGTGGCGGCCAACCCCGCTAGTGCCACCGGGCGTTATCTGGCGCCGGTTCTGGGGCTAAAAAGCGGGAAGAGATGAAACGGGACAGCAAAGAAACCTCCGGGGACGGAGTCCTCCCCGGAGGTTTCTTTCAACTGTTCCCAAGCCGGCGGCGGGAGGGGAACCCCCCCCTCTTTTCACTCAGGGGCGATGGCGCTTTGCGGGCAGACGTTGGCGCAGGCGCCGCAGTCGACACAGGTACCGGAGTCGATGGTGTAGGGCGAACCCTCGGAAATGGCGTTTACCGGGCATTCGTCCTTGCAGGCACCGCAACTGACACAAGCAGGGGAAATAACATGGGCCATGAAAATCTCCTTTTCCGGCAATCCACGGATTGGCTTGGCCGGGCCGGTAGGCGGCATTTTTCAAGCCTGCCATCCACACCCCGAACCGGTTTCTAGTTCGCTCGCCGAGGGGTTAATGGCTATCCAAAAATTCGCTACCGGGTTTCAGGATAGTGGGGGGGGAGGGTGAAATCAATAGAAAAATAACC
>JAITQC010000176.1 GCA_031289115.1 Planctomycetota bacterium | reverse complement strand
ATGCTGTCCGGGATAGGGGTGACTGGTCCGTAGTTGAGGATGGTTTCATTCAGGAGCATTATTTCCTGGAAGCCGCCGGCGAACTGGTAGCCGATGGCGTAGTTTATGCGGCAGTTGGTCCCCATGCCGTTCTGGCACCAGTGACATTTGCCGCAGGGTACATCCGCCCCCAGGGCCACCCGGTCGCCCACCTTGACCTTGGTTACCTGGCGTCCGACCTGGATAATCTCACCGGCGATTTCGTGCCCCATGATAGCGGGAAACTTCACCCGGTCGTTGCCGTAATGGTAAATACGTAGGTCTGAACCGCAGACGGCGCAGGCTTTGACCCTTAGAAGGGCGTCGTTTTCTCCGCAGACTGGCTCCGGGACATCCTTCACCACTATTTTATTCAATTCTTCTAGTACGGCGGCTCGCATGGTGGTCTCCTGAGTAAGGGTTTTTCAAGGGGTTGAAAGGGTTGGTTTTCCTATTTTAAACACTAACCCAGGCCGTGGACGTGGTCAAGGGATTATGAGCCAAGGGTTGTTCGCCAGAGAGAGGGAGGGCGGGGGTAAAGGGCCGGTTGTTTTCCCCGGGACCCCGGTTTGTTCCCGGGGTCTATGCTTTACTGGGAAAGGCCGAGTTGAGGAATCTGCCGCAGCGGCGGGAAAGGGTCCCCGCCTAAGCCGATGGCGAGTTGGCGCTTTGACCCGGGCGGCTAAGAGGGGTGAATAGTGACGTTTCTAGGGAGGGAACAGTCAAATTGGGCGTCAGGCCGGTAACTTCCCCAACGCCACTACACCAGTCTCTCTAAAGGGAAGGGATAAAGGGTGAAATCACCAATATCTTCCCCAGAGGAGATACTTGCGCCTGGCTGGGAGTGACTTTATACTTATTTTTTTTACTGGACTGGCTTGGCCTGGCTGGGTGGGTTTATGAGGATTCCCGCCTTTAACAAAAGACCAAGGAGACGGGTGATGAAATTTGTCAACATAAACTGGGACATCTGGGCGGGGCGCCTGGCGAAGGAGAAATCTGTTCAATCAGGCTTAAGTCTTTACTACTGTAGGCCAGCCAAGGTGGTGTTGGCCGATTACAAGGTTTTCCGCTCTTGGCTGGAAGACGACGAGGCGGTACGGGCTGACTGCTACCTGAAACCCACTGACCGGAAAATCTTCATAGTCGCCCATGCTTTAACCCGCTACGCCCTCTCCCTAGCCAGCTTGGCAGCCGGTGTCAATATTCATCCCACTGACTGGCGTTTCACCGACAACGCCTATGGCAAACCAGTGGTTGTCCCCCCCGCCGGCTTCTCTGGCCCGGTGCCGGTTTTCAGCCTGTCCCACACTAGGGGAGGAGTGGCGATGGCGGTGGCGCCGGAGGGCGAACTGGGAGTTGATATCGAGGGAGGGGGGCGACCCTATGACTTGCTGCCTTTGGCCGAGCGCTTCTTGGCGAAGGAGGAATACCAGCATATCGCAGAGCATATCGAAAACGGAACGGACGAGCAGCTGTTCTTCAGCTACTGGACCCTGAAAGAAAGTTACCTGAAGGCGCAGGGAGTGGGCTTAGGCAAGGAACTCGCCTCCTTTGCCTTCCGGGTGGAGGGTAGTGATGTCCGGCTTCTTTATGACCAGGAAGGTGGGAGTGAAGGCTGGTGGTTTCACCAGGGGAAGGTCCCGGGTCAATTTACCCTCGCCCTGGCTTTTCGCTCCCCGGGTGAGCGGAGGGAATTACGTGTTTACTCGGGTGATTCGAATAATGGCTGGCAGCCAGATCTGGACTGGGGACAGTAGACTTACCCGGGGGATTTTTGAGCCTCCCGCCACCCGACGCAATGGCGTTTGGCATAAATTTACAACCCTTCTCTTGACCTTGGGGGAAAAAGTAATATAAATATATTTATGAACAATTGGCAGTCAATGTCAAAGAGTTAGCTTTTTCAAGTATTATTAATTTTAGGTTTCTTACCAAAGTGAAAAGCCAGTGGCAGGGCTTTTTTTGTTGCGGTTAGAACCGAGTGAGTGGGTTTTCGCCGGTTTTGTTTTTAGGTTCGCTTTTTCTTGCTAGACCAGGAAATTTTCCTGGTCTGGGGTTTCTTCACCTACCTGTGGGTTTTTCCGGGGGGAGGGGCTACTTCATCTGGTGAACAGGGGTTGGTGGTTTTCGCGTTACTTCGCGGCTGCCTTGAATTGGAGGTCTGGCTTACCTAGTCGGTATGGCGGATAATTCCCACTCTTTTGTTTTTGCCGCCTAAGCCAAGATCCATGCCCGCCACTCGGTCGCTAGTGGCAGAAAAAAATTTCCCGTAGCGCCATTGGACACCCAGTGAAGAAGTTGACTTGCCTTTAGCCGTTACATGTTTTTTTCTCGAGGAGATGGCTTATGAAAATGTCCAGTAAAATTTATGGGACGGTTTTTTTGCTGATTCTCTTGGCTCTGGTTGTCATGGGGGTCGGCCTCTACGGCATGGACGAACTTAACAATGGCGTGACTAATTATGTGCGTATATCCAACCGAGTCATTGTCCTCGGGGATATCAACCAGTTTGTCCAGCGACTGACTATCCGGGAAAAGAACATCATTCTGGAAAAAGTCGATTCAGCCATACGCACATTGGTTGACGATGACGAATATAAAACCGCCAATGAAACCATGAACCAATATATCGAGCAGGTAAACGCGACTCTCCGTGCCTCCTCCAGCGCCAAAGCCAAGGAGGTGCCTGTCCAGATCGCCGCCTCTTTCAAGCCTTTTATCGAGGCGTTCGGGGTGGTTGCCAACCTGGGTTTACGTAACAGTAACGAACACGCCATACAGGAGACCCGCACCTCCCTGGCTATTTGGGATGATTACTCCAGGATTATTGGGCCTATATACACTGCGGCTGAAAAAGCGTGGGAAGTGGAGGAAACGGTAAAAAACGCGGAAAAGCTTTTCTATCTTGAAACCATCCGCGGGATCCGCCTGACCTTCCAGCTGGACGTCCAATTGCTCCTCATCGCCACGGAAGAACGGGACCGGAAAGAGATCGGCCAAAGATTGGACGATTCCCTGGCGCAAATGATAAAAATGATCCAGCGAGCGCCGGCTGTATATAGCGACGATCCCACGACCGCCGACAGAATTCTCTCCGAAATGTCCAATATGAACCTTATTGGCGAGTCCAACAAGCGGTTGGTGGCCTTGTGCGATGAAGACACCAACAACAAGGCCTATACCCATTCCACCACGGTGGTCAAAGCGGCCAGGGAAGCCGTGGACGGGGTAGTTACCCAGTGTATCAACGACACCAAGTTGGAGTTGTCGGAAATCGATCGTTCAACCACTCAACTCCAGATATCCCTTCTCTGGTTCATGGTCGTCACCAGCGCGGTAGGCATTCTGGTGGTAGGTATTATCGCCTACTTCATTGTCTCCGGCATCACCCATAATCTCAGCCGCATCATTGATGACCTGAACAGCGGCTCCGACGAGGTCACCAGCGCCGCCGGGGAAATCAGCAATTCCTCCCAGACCCTGGCCGAGGGCGCCACCGAGCAGGCGGCTAGCCTAGAGGAAACATCATCCGCTCTAGAGCAAATGGCCTCCATGACCCGCCAGAACGCCGACAACTCCCAGCGCACCAGTGAGACCACCGCCAACACGGTCAAGATGATTTCCGACGGTTCGGTGGCGGTCGCGAACATGTCAACCGCCATGGCGGAGATTAATGACTCGGCTGAGCAGATTCAACGGATTATCAAGACTATCGAGGACATCGCCTTCCAGACCAACCTCCTCGCCTTGAACGCGGCGGTTGAAGCCGCCCGGGCTGGCGAGGCTGGCAAGGGTTTCGCGGTGGTGGCTGACGAAGTCCGTAACTTGGCCCAGCGTTCAGCCCAGGCTGCCCGCGACACCTCCACTCTTATTGAGGGAACGGTAACCCGCGTCAAGAACGGTTCGGAAATCGCCTCCAAGCTGGATTCGAGTTTCAAAGAAATCCAGGAAGGCTCGAACAAAGTGGGTTCCCTTATTACCGAGATCACCAGCGCCACCAATGAACAGGCGCAGGGTGTGGACCAGGTTAACACCGCCGTGGCCCAGATGGACAAGGTGACCCAGCAGAACGCCGCTAGCGCCGAAGAATCGGCTTCCGCCTCTGAGCAACTTTCCGCCCAGGCTGAATCCCTGAAGGCCATTGTTGGCGAACTGGTGGTTTTGGTGTCGGGCAAGGGCGCCCTTAACAACCCTCCCCCCCAGCCAGCCGCCCGTCCTGCCAATCGCCGGGCGGGAAAGAACGTCAGCGCCAACAACGGATCTGGCAATAAACGTCTTCCCGCTCCCAAGTCCGCTGGGAATGAGAAAAAAGTCATGAAACCCAACGCGGTAATTCCGCTGGATGGCGATGGTTTTGGTGAATTCTAGGCCGCGAAATATTTGGCGGTTTTTGTCACCCACCAGAATTAAAACCTTCCACGGTTACGTGGGAGGTTTTTTTAAACCAGGGTAGCCAGTTAGTTTTTTTCCAGATATCCCGAGTCTTTTGTGGTATAAATCTGGGAGATTCAGCTTGATTTGCAGTAGCTAAAAGCAGTAACCTTGTTCCCTTGACCGGAAACAACCGGGTTTCTGTAGGAGCGGCCCCTTCCCCCCCTCTCTGGCGCCAGCGGGACAACCCACTTTTGCCGCGGCTTAAGGCCGCGGCTAGTGGACTTCCGGGGGGCTTAAACCAGTAGCCGGCGTTTTACCAAACAGTGTTCCTGGTAAATCTATTCCCGCATCGGGTCTCTGTTGCCCTTGGCTAGCCAGTAGTAGGGCAGGAGACGGCTTAAATAACCGGCGCCTCGCACCCGATTCAAGAGACCGTACAGTTTCCACTTTGTTAAAACCCTAAATCGCGCTTTTTAATGCAATTGATCCCCCGCCTGTTCCCGAAATAACCCACCTGCTTTTTGGGGAAGCTTGTTTAAAAACCAAACTGCCCAAGGAAAACGTCTATGTATGTAAGCGTTGGT
>JAITQC010000125.1 GCA_031289115.1 Planctomycetota bacterium | reverse complement strand
GGCCGAAGCCTGTGGCGTCATCAAAAAATTGAGCGCCGAAGAAGCCGCCCGTATGCGTTCTCAAGCCCGCCATAAAGCCCGCATGGATTATAACTCTGCGATATACGGCGCACGCGAGGAAGGTTTTAAGAAAGGTTTTAAGAAAGGACTGAAAAAAGTACGACTGAATTTCGCACGGAATTTTCTGATGGAAAAAATGCCAGTTGAGTTTGTCGCCAAAAACACCGAACTACCTCTTGAGGAAGTAAAGCAGCTTGCCGCCAGTCTTACCGACTAGGCGGATCAGCCGTTTTCCTGACGTTACCTTGGCGTAATTTTCGTCCTACTGTGTTTTCCGCGTCGGCGAAACAAAGACCGGTTTCTGACCGTCTTCGTTTTTTCGAAGCCACTGAAGAGGAGTTGTTTAACATGTTAGCGCAAACTAGTCCGGCTACGGCCGAAGCCTGTGGCGCCATCAAAAAATTGAGCACCAAAGAAGCCGCCCGTATGCGTGCTGAAGCCCGCGATAAAGCCCGCATGGATTATAACTCTACGATATACGGCGCACGCGAGGAAGGATTTCGGAAAGGTTATCTGAAAGGTTATCTGAAAGGTTTTGAGAAAGGTTTTGAGAAAGGTTATCTGAATGGTTTTCAGAAAGGACAGCAAAAAGTACGACTGAAAGTCGCACGGAATCTTCTGATGGGAAAAATGCCGGTTGAGTTTGTCGCCAAAAACACCGAACTACCTCTCAAGGAAGTAAAGCAGCTTGCCGCCAGTCTTACCGACTAGGCGGACCAGCCGTTTTCCTGACGTTACCTTAGCGTAATTTTCGTCCTACTATGTTTTCCGCGTCTGCCGAACAAAGTCTGGTGTTTTTCCAAAACTCGCGGATTCAAGTTGCAAGTGGAGCGGCCTCTCTCTAGTAGCGCCTGTCTCAGGCTCCCCGAGCCTTTGGTAATTGCCTACCTGCCGAAATTCCCCGTTCCTCTTCCGCTAACACGGTGTCCCGCCATCCTCGCAGAGCAAAAGAGTCCCCCCGGTGAACTGTAACGGCTTACCCCTGGCTCACAGTTTTCCCCCGCCCGCCCCATCCCCGGCCTGGAAAAGATGTATCTCAGGCTTTATCCCGGTGGCGGCGTGGTAACGCTCCTCCAGCTGTTTCGCGAAGCCGGCGGCGGCGGCGCTGTCCACCAGGTTAATGGTGGCTCCACCAAATCCCCCCCCATTCAGGCGGGCTCCGTAACAGCCGGGCAAGTCTATCGCCTTCTCCACCATGATATCCAATTCCCGAGAAGAATTGCCAAAATCGTCCCGGCTGGAGGCGTGTGATTCCCGCATCAGGCGCCCCATGCTGACGGCATCGCCAGCCGCCAGGGCGGCCGCCCCCCGCTTCACCCGGTCGTTGTCAGTAACAATATGGCGGGCGTGGCGGAAATCCTCATCCGACATCCCGGGGCGGGCAGCCTCTAAGTCAGCCAGGTTGACATCCCGGAGATGGGTGATCTGGCGCCCGGGGAATTTTTCCGCGCACACCTGGGCCGCCCGGAAACAACTTTCACGCAGGCGGTTATATCCGCCATCGATCAAGGCGTGGGGCGCCCGGGTGTCGGCGATGACCAGTTCAAAGCCCTCCCCCAGGGGATAATAGTTGTAATCCTTTAACTCCCGGCAATCCAGGAACACCAGGCGGTTTTTTTTCCCCATCATCGAGGCGAACTGGTCGAGAATACCGCAATTGACGCCGACGAACTGGTTTTCCGCCGCCTGGCAGTTAAGGGCAAGGTCGATGGGGTCGATACTAAAACCAATGATTTCCCTTAAAAAGGTGGCGGTGGCGAGTTCCAGCGCGGCCGAACTCGACAACCCCGATCCCAGGGGAACATCGCCGGTGATGACCGCGTCGAAGCCGCCCACCTGGACGCCGATTTTCTTTAGCTGCCAGACCACCCCCATAACATAATTGCCCCAAAACTGGGCGTCACCCCGCTCCAGTTTATCGACGGAAAACTCAAAGCCGGCGTCAAAGGTGAGCGAATGCACCCGGGCGAGCGGCGAATCGGTCCCCCGGCCCACCACCACTATATTGCGGTCAATAGCGGCGGCGAGAATGAAACCGTCGTTGTAGTCGGTGTGGTTACCGAGAACCTCCACTCGCCCGGGAGCCTTCCCGTAAGCGACGGGGGGTGAGGAATAAACTTTTTGAAAGGCCGCTACCGCCTCAACCAGGATATCTGCCATTCTTTTTCCTCCCCGATATGCCAAACCCGGCCAACTCCTCCGGAACAAGCGCCCATGAGCGGAGAAAACCGCTCGGCCTTGGCGCTTCCCGGGCCTTCCTAGGCGGTGCCTCCGCTCGCCTTTTCTTCTCCCCGGCGGAGATTCTGCCGATAGACAAAAGCCAAAACCTCCGCCACCGCCGGATAAAGCTCGGTCGGTATTAGCGACCCCACGTCAAGCAGAGCCAGGGACTCCACCAGGTCGGGATCATCCCGGATCGGAATACCGTTTTTCTTGGCGAGGTCGATTATTCTTTCCGCCACCTGGCCCTGTCCCTTGGCTAGCACCCGCGGGGTAGCCTCCTTGTCCTCGTGGTAGCGGAGGGCTACGGCCAATTGGCGTTTGGTGGCGCTTTTTTTTGCCATGCCGTTACCCCGTCTAGGCGAAAACAACCCTGTGAAACCCGGTCCTGGCGTTGTCCTAGCAGCCTAATCCTCCCAGGGTCCGTCAGGACCGACCAGGATATTGTCTATAAGCCTCACTCCGTCGATGCGGATTGCTCCCGCCATCAGCACCAGATCGTCCACTTTCTCCACATCCTGGAGAGTCTCCGGGGAGACAATATGCAAATAGTCGACTTCTATGGCGTCATCCCGGAGAATCTGCTCGCACATATGGTTGAAAAGGGTGTTGGCGTCGGTTTCACCCTGGCGCAGCATGTCCCGGCCAAGGACCAGGCCTTCCCGGAGAGCGAGGGCGCGGGGCCGCAAGGCCGGGGAAAGGTTACGGTTGCGGCTGGACATAGCGAGTCCGTCCGCTTCGCGGATTATCGGGCAGACCACTATTTCCACCGGGAAGTTTAAGTCGATAACCATGCGCTGGATAACCACCGCCTGCTGGGCGTCTTTCTGCCCGAAATAAGCCCGACGGGGGGAAACCAAGTTGAACAACTTAGCCACCACCGTGGTAACACCGATGAAATGCCCCTGCCCTCGGGATATGCCGCAAAGGTATTTGGTAAGCTCATGCACCTGTATCGTGGTCTGGCGCCGGGGCAGGTACATATCCTCGGCGGAGGGGTGGAAAACAATGTCAACCCCGGCCGCTTCCGCCAGTTCCAGGTCCTGGCTCCAGGTGCGGGGGTAGCTGTCATAGTCTTCCCCCGGCATAAACTGGGCGGGGTTGACAAATAGCGACATCACGGTAATGGTGTTTTCCGTCCGGCAACGTTTCACCAGGGACAGGTGTCCGTCATGCAAAGCTCCCATGGTTGGCACCAACCCCAGATCCACTTGGCGACGCTGATAATCCCGGGCGGCTGCCTGCATTTCCGGTAGTTTCTCGATAATCCGCATGGAAATCCCTTTGTTTAGTCCCGCTCGGGAAGAAGATCCTGGAAAAGGTGGGCGGTGAAATCGGGTTGCACTGGCCAGCCTTCGCAGTCCATCCCACCCCAGGAGACATAGGCGACGTCCAGTCCCGCTCCCTTGCCGCAAGACATGTCGAAGGTGGCGTCACCGATGAAAACCGTCTCCTCCGGAGTCGCCGACAGAAGCCTTAATCCCAGGAGGGCCGGCTCGGGATCGGGTTTATGCCGGAGAGTGTCATCGGCGGAAATAAGGGCGCTGAAATACCCGGACAAGCCAAGGTCCTGCATGAAAGCGACCAGACTGTCGCCACTGCGGGAAGACACCACCGCCATGCGCTTGTTTAGGCTTTTAAGCGTCTCCAGACCAGCTTTGACGCCGGGAAACACCTTGAGATAGCGGGCGGCCTCCGCCATGTGGAAACGATTGTAGATGTCAAAACCCCGGGCGTATTCGGCGTCACCCAGTCCACCCCCCATGTGGCGCTCCAATTGTGGCCGCATAGGGAGGCCAATCATGGCGTACACGACCTCCTGTTCCGGCAAGGGCAATCCCAGGGAACGGTTAAGATGAAGGAAGGACTGGTAGATAAGTTCCCGACTGTCTATAAGGGTGCCATCGGCGTCGAAAAGATAGGCGGCGTATTCCTTCATGAAGGGGGAAGCCTTTCCAATAGAGTGGTCGCGGTCACACCGTCCGGAGGCAGGGGAAGCTCGGGAACGATCTCTGCCAGGGGTTCCAGGACAAAGCGTCTCTCGCGAAGGCGCGGGTGGGGCAAGGTTAATTCCGCCCCGTTAAGGATGAGTTCACCATAAACCAGGATGTCAATGTCGATCACCCGCGGGCCCCAGCGCACTTCCGCCTCCCGGCGGCGTCCTAGGCCGCGCTCGATTGCCTGGGTCTGGCGCAGGAGTTCACCTGGCGGCAAGCTTGAACGGGCAGAGCAAACAGTATTAAGATAATCGCCCTGGCCCTCTGGGCCACCCACTGGACGGGTCAGGCGACGCCGCGACTCGCGCCACAACTCTAGTCCCGGCAGGGTTGAAAGTAGCTCCAGCGCTTTAGCGAGGTGGCTGTCCCGGTCACCCAGGTTGGAGCCAAGGGCGAGAAGGAGGATCCGGGCTTCTTCAGGCATGTCCTTTCCTCCCCGGTAAAGGCCCGGCCAGGGTAACCGCTCCCTACTGCCCCGCCACCTCGACTATCCTCTCCAAGGCCTCGCGGATGACCTCGTCTGGATAGGTGAGGGATATCCGGTAGAACCCGTCACCGGTGACCCCGTAACCCCGGCCCGGCGTCACCACCACCCCCGCCTTCTCCAGGATGTCCTCGGCAAAAGCGGCTGAGGAGCCATTGTATTTTCCCGGAGTTGGCGCCCAGATGTAAATGGTGGCCTTTGGCACCTCCACCGGCCAGCCCGCCCGCATCAGGGCGGCGGTGACCATGTCGCGGCGACGCTGGTAAACCTCGTTTATCGGCTGGGTGAGACGCTCCAAGTTGTCAAAAGCCTTCACCGCCGCGAATTGAATAGCCCGGAGCATGCCATTATCGGAGTTTTCCTTGACCAGTTTCAGGGCTTTTATTGCCGAGGCGTTGCCGACCACGCAACCCACCCGCCAACCCGTCATGTTCAAACCCTTTGACAGGGAATAAAACTCCACCGCCGTATCCAGCGCTCCCGGAACCTGGAGAATGGACGGGGACCGGTAGCCATCGTAAGTGTTTTCCGAATAGGCCGAGTCATGGCAGAGCAAAATATTGTTTTTCCGGGCAAAATCCACCGCCGTCTGGAAGAAAGCAAGGTCAGCCACGGCCGAGGTCGGGTTGTTGGGATAGTTAAGCCACAACAGGCGCGCCAGTGACGCCACCTCCGGAGGAATCTCGGTAAAGTCGGGAAGCCAGGCGTTCTGCCGCCGGAGGGGAAGATAATAGGTGTTGGCGGAACAAAAGACATGCCCGATATTGTAGGTGGGGTAGCCTGGCTGGGGTGAAATCGCCAGGTCGCCAGGATTAAGTATCCCTAGGCAAAACTGGACGATAGCGTCCTTGGAGCCGGAGGTGATGGCAATTTGCTCATCGCTCAGGCTAACCCCGTAACGGCGGCGGTAAAAATCCTTCACCGCCCGGGTGAGGTCAGACACCGGGACGTCGCAGCCATAACGGTGACGGTTGAGATCCTCCGGATCAGTCACCGCCCGGATAAGTTCCTGGACAATAGGGTCGGGGGTGGGAAAGTCGGGGTCGCCGATACCCAGGTTGATGATTTTGACCCCCTTGGCCTTTTTCTCGGCGATTTTTTTCCGGAGGGCGGCAAAAAGATAGGGCGGCAATTTCTCTAGGCGATTGGCGGGTGATAGGTCCATATCGGCTCCACTTGCGGGAAAACCAAGCTGCCACTAGCACTAAGGCCAGACAAGCCGTTTATAGTAGGTGTTTATCCCTGGTTGTCAATATCACTTTCCGCTGGGAAACCTCCCCTGAAGGAGGAGACCTGCCAGCCGCCCGGGTGTCGGTTCGCTTCCCCCGGCGCTTCACTAGGCCTAGACTCACCCTACTCGGACCTGGCGCTCGAAATATGCTACAACACTCGTTTCCGGAAAAAGAGCAAAATAGAACTCCATATGGCGCCATGCTTTGGGGCTCTTGATTAACCGCCTTACCGGAAAGACACGGTTCTTCAATAAGCTTCAACCTAATATACGGAGCATATTTGGACCTGACCCTGATAGGCTCTAGGCAATGCCCACAAGTTGAGGCAACAATTTACGCATAGTATCGTTACTGGAATTTAGCTTACTGCGACAAAGACTTTGAATTCGGGATGAACTTCAGGGGGAAGTATCCTAGGAAGAATTCCTTTGCGCATTTCTTTCGCGGAAAGTTCTTCCAGTAAAAAACCAAGCGTCGCATTGTCTGGGTCATTGCGGGTCAACCTCCGGGAAAAATCCGTGTTTCCAGAGATAGCCCATTTTATCGCCATCAGCCATAAAGGCTGCTATTTGTTTATCGTCTTTTGCCCGGCAAACCTTGCTATATCCTCCGATTTTTACTAACCAAAAAACTTCTTCTAGGTTTATTGCGTCCAAAAAATCTGGCGAATGGGTGGAAACAAAAACTTGGCCCCCACGTTTGGCGTAAGAGCGGAATTCTTCCGCCAGTTCCCCAAGTAGCTGGGGGTACACCTGCTTTTCCGGTTCTCCAACACACAAAAGCGGGTGGGGCTGGGGATCGTAAAGCAGCAGCAGATAGGCAAACATTTTGATGGTTCCATCGGAAACGTACTTGTCTCCAAAGGAATCGACAAAGGAACTGTCCTGAAATTTCAGCCCAATACGCCCATCCTTTGTTGGCTCAGGCTCAATTGAGTTTATTCCTGGAACCCGATTCTTCAGCAGTTCCAAAACCTTATTAAAAATCTCCCTCTTTTCCTGATACAGGCGGTTTGCCACCAGTTGCAGGTTGTCCCCGGATACGGAGAGGTGGGTGGAAACTCCCGCCGCATCCTTGCTACCACGCGCCAGATTAATTTGAAAGTCGGAAATATGCCAGTTTTCCATAAACTGTCGGAAGGCATTAGCAGCCTTGAATTTTGCAAATTGTCCCAATCCCTTGACCGCCAGAATATCAGCTGCGTCAAGATCTTGGTCTTCTTTGGTTAGTTTTTCACCCGTCTTGTTAAAATCGTCTTCATTAACCACCGCTTGGCCGCGTCCTCTGGTGAAATCCAGAAAGTGAACCGGCGATCCATGAGCGCCGCGTTTGTAGCGTAAAATTTCCCGGGCGACTTCCACTTTGTTGTCTTGCCGGTCAAGCTCAAGAAAATAACTAACCCGCCGTTCAACACCGCTTATTTCCATACGGAACTGCAATTCCACAGCCAGGCTTTCCTGTTCATGGCCCCGGCTGACCAGTTCACCCCAGCCTCCCTGGCTTTGCACCGCCGCGGCCACATTGTACGTGAGACAATCTTTAAGAAAGCCGAATACCTGAAAAAGCGCTGACTTGCCTGTGCCGTTGGCACCAACAATCACGAATAAATTAGGAATGTTGTCCAGCGTAGTGTTTTGGAATGTTTTAAAATTTTTCAGTCGGATGGATTCAATTTTCATGGGTCGCCTTCTTTCTCCAAAACAGCAAAAAGGCGGATCAGCGTGGGGGCGGTTTTTATCCCGGCCGGCTGGCCAGAATTTAGGCGACGCTATGCGCCTCGCGTCGGGCCGACGGGGCGTCATGGGTTTACGCCGCCGGTAAGGAAGGTCAGATTGTGGTGGTCTGGGGTTTCCCGACAGGGTTACAGAATAGAAGCATGGGACTATATGCCACTTTATTTACCTGACTGGCTACTAGCCACTCGAGTCAGTCCCCGGAGTCAAACCGGGCGTCCATGAGTGGCGGGCGAAGCCACCTTGGCGTTACCCAGGTCCTGGATGGAGGGATTTTCGTCCTCCTCGGGGTGGAACTCGTGGCCATAAACCTTGTTCAGGTAAAAGAAAATCGGCGCCAAGGCAAGCAAGGCGATGGCCTCGATCAGGAAGGCGGTGGTAAAACCCCAATTCGCCGCCTGCCCGCCCAGGAGCGGGGCGAGAATCCAGCCAACCGAGCGCACAGTCACTGACCAGCCAAAGATGCCTCCGGTTTTCCCCGGTGGAGCAAGCCGGCCAAGCACCACCACCAGGGCTGAGGCCAGGCCACTAATCATGAAGAAGAAGATGAATCTCCCTACCGCCAGGCTGTAAAAGTCTCCGGAAAAGCCCATTAACACCACTCCCAGGCTTCCGCCCACCGCCATCAAGACCCAGACCAGACCAGGCAGGGGGCGGTCCATCACTAATCCAGTCATAATCGATCCCGCCACCGCCGCCCCTCCCGCCACCGCCGAGACCCTGCCGGTCATGGCGTAAACCGCGCCCGGCGTCACTCCCACCTGGGGATAATTCGTCAGGTAGAGGTTTTCCACAAAATAGGAAAGGTACGGGCCGTCAAAGGTTTGGACAAAGGCGGTCAGGGTTATCGCCAGGAGTATCGGGAAAAGGGCGATAAAACCGGTGATACGCGCCCGGCGCCGGCGTATCCTGGCGCTTCGGGTAAGGGAGGGAAGGACCGGCGGGGGGGAAAAATCCTCGCGTACCGCCACAATCACCAGGATGGCCGCCGCCAGGAGCATAAAACCGGAAATCTTGAAACTGGTGGTGGGGCCATAGAGATTGGCCGCCATGCCTCCAAGGAAAGCGCCGGTCAGATTGCCGGCGTTGACCGCCGCCATGACCAGGCCTATGGCGAACCCCTGCTTTTTGTCAGGGGTGTAGGCGGCGATCAGGGTCTGGGCCGCCGGCACCGTGCCGGTGAAAACCCCTTGGAGCAGCCGGAGCACTATCAAAGCCTCGTAATTATCCACCACCCCCATCAGGTAAAGGGCGAAGGCGCCACCCAGGTTAGCCCGGACCAGCATCATCTTGCGGCCGAAACGGTCCCCCAGGATTCCCCAGATCGGCGACATTATCATGGTGCTAAAAGAAGCGGCGGAGATAAACAAGCCGGACCAAAAGGTGGCGTCGGAGGTGACAATGCCACTGTTTTTGAGGTAGAGGGGGAGGAAGGGGAGGGAGAAACTGAAAGCGGACAGGGAAAGAAACTGCGCCAGCCAAATTGCCAGGAGGTTGGTTTTCCAATTAACGCTCCCAGCCATGGGGTGGCTCAAGCGTTTGGACATTTCGCCCCCTGTAAAAATAAGTTGCCAGATGTTTTAGCAGATCTTACCATAAACAGTCCCGGCAAGGCAGGGTTAGCCCCCCCTACCCGCCCCCAAGTCCCGGGAAACACCCTATAATACGCCTTCCGGTTGTCCCAAGCAATACAATTGGAAATGGTGTAACGCCCTGCTTTTCTATTCTTGCGAGCCGGGCGAGGGAGAGGCACCGAGTTAGCAGGGGTAAGTAGGATTGACTACCATGAAAGATTTCGACGCCCTACAGGGTTTGTTTAACGAAAACGGCCAGGGGCATGTTTTCGCGAGTTGGAAAAACCTGGATCAGGAGGAGCGTAGCGAACTCCTAAGTGACTGTTCCCGCGTCGACTTCGCCTGGCTTAAGACGCGCCTGGCGGAAAAACCTAGCCAAGACCGGTCCCTTCTCTCCCACCTGGAGCCAGCTCAGGTGAAAGCGCTTCCCCGGGAGGCGGGGGAGGAAAAAACCCGGCAAGCCGATCGCGAGTTTGGCGAGGAATTAATCCGTTCCGGAAAAGTGGCCGCTTTCCTGGTGGCGGGGGGGCAAGGCACCCGCCTAGGTTACCCTGGCCCCAAAGGCCTCTATCCCCTGGGGCCTATCAGTAACCGCACCCTCTTTGAGTGGCACGCTGAACAGATACTCGCCCGGCGCCGGCGCTATGGGGCGGTCATTCCCTGGTATATCATGACCAGCCGCGACAACCACGCCGCCACCCTGGATTATTTCGCCGCCAAGGATTATTTTGGCCTACCCCGGGAAGACATTTTTCTCTTTATCCAGGACATGGTGCCCAGTGTCACGCCGGAAGGGAAGCTCCTCCTCGCCTCGCCCTACCAACTTGCCCTCAATCCCAACGGACACGGCGGCTCGCTTTCCGGTCTCTGTAAATCCGGGGCGGTAAAAGACATGTTGGAGAGGGGAGTGACCTGCCTCAACAGCTTCCAGATCGACAATCCCCTGGTTACCATAGCCGACCCCCTGTTTGTCGGCTGCCACGCCCGGGAGGGCGCCGCCATGTCCTCCAAGGTGTTAAGAAAAACCGGACCAGAGGAAAAGTTGGGCCTAGTGGCGCTAAACTCCGGCCGCCCGATAATTGTCGAGTATTCCGACCTGGATCCCGCCACCATGAGCGCCACCGGCGCCGATGGCGAACTGAAATTCTGGGCCGGCTCCATCGGCATTCACATGCTAAACGTGGATTTTGTCCAGCAGACAGGAAATGGCGACCGGCTGCCTTGGCACCGTGCCCATAAAAAAATACCCTTTTTTGACGGCCGTAGCCTGGTCCAGCCGGCTGAGCCTAACGCGATCAAATTTGAAACTTTCATTTTTGACGCCCTCCCCTTCGCCGACCGCAGCGTCAACCTGGAAGTCAAGCGCGAGCATGAATTCGCGCCAGTGAAAAACGCCCGGGGAGTGGATTCAGCCGAATCATCCCGCTGTCTCCTCTCGGCTTATTTCCGCGAATGGCTTATCCAGGCCGGGATAACCGTCCCGGCTGAGTGCCAGGTAGAGATTTCCCCCCTCTACAGCCTGGACCAAGCGGAACTGGCGACAAAAATCGGGCATGACCTAAAATTGGAACAGAGCCTTCTCCTGGGCTAACCCCTGGCTCATAGAACAGGAATTTTCACCGGGTAAAACTGGTTGGCCGCCCCGCTTAAGCCGGCGCGCCCTTGTTCAGCACCACGCCAACCCCCCCTTGGCCAGGTAAAACCACCTGGCCCAAGCGTCGCCTTCACCGTCTCCCAAAAAGGATTCCCTTTTCATGGCCAAACTACGTCTGGGACGTTACGACTTCACCATTTGCCTCACCTTCGGCGCCTATGCCATGGTTTCCATAATTATTCCCATGGTCCTGGTGCCCCTGGCGGCCAGCCTCGACTTCCCTCTTGACGACGGCGGCATGGGCCGGGGGGGCGCGCTTCAACTCGGGCGCTCAGTCCCCATGGTCCTCTCCATGCTAGTCTGTGGCTTCGCCGCTGGCATATGGGGCAAGCGCCGTTCCCTGGGGTTCGCCACCCTGCTGATGTCACTTGGCCTTATAATTTGCGCCTTGTCCCCCAGCTATGCGATACTCTTCACCGCCCTGGCCCTGTCGGGCCTGGGCGAAGGAGTGGTGGAGGGTCTGGCCACCCCGTTTGTCCAGGACCTACACCCGGAAGAACCTGGCCGCTATCTTAACATCACCCACGCCTTCTGGTCGGTGGGAGTTGTGACCCTGACCCTGGTGGCGGGTTATCTCCTGCTCCAGGGCGTTGGCTGGCGTAGCCTGGTTTTGGCGGTGGGACTTCTACCCCTAATCCCCACCGTCGCCTTTCTCTGGCCAAACCCGGCTATGCGGGAATATGACCAGCGCGACAAAACCCATTGGCGAGAGGTCTGCCACGACACTTGGGAAATCATGCGCCAGAGAAGGTTTTGGCTCTTCTTCGCCACCATGTTTTTCGCCGGGGGAGCGGAGTTTTGTCTCACCTTCTGGGTCGCCAGTTTTATCCAGTTGGAGTACGCCGGTAGCGCCCTCCTGGCGGGAGCCGGCACCGCTCTTTTTGCCGCTGGCATGTTTATCGGCCGTATCGGCTCAGGTTATCTGGTGAGCCAGAACAACCTGTTAAAACTTGTCCTTTGGATGTCTCTAGCCGGGGTCTTCCTCACCCTGCTCCTTCCCCTTGCCTTGACGCTGGCCGTTCTCTTCCCCCTCCTTTTCCTGTCTGGAATCGCCACCAGCACCCTCTGGCCTTCCCTGCAAAGCATCGGCGCCCTGTCAGTCAAGGGCGACAACACCATGATGATGATAATGTTCTCCTGCTCCGGCGTACCGGGTTGCGGTTTTTTCGCCGCCCTCATGGGTAGCATGGGGGACTGGCTTGGCCTACGCCTTTCCTTTGCCCTGGTCCCCGCCTGCTTCCTGGTTCTTTTCCTTCTTTTGGGTTACGCCTACCTGACTGAAAGACGGGAAGCCCAGCCGGGCAAATGAGTCTCGGCCGGTAACCCGGTTGACGTTTCCCGCCCGGCAAAATAACCGGGCGGGAGCTAACTGGATAACGCCCTTAGAGGCCAAACTCCCGCTTAAGCGCCTGGGTCATCACATCCTTAGGCGCTTCCACCCCGGTCCACAGGGTAAAATTCACCGCCCCCTGGTTCACCAGCATGCCAAGACCATTGATGCACTTGGCGCCCCGCTCGGCCGCCGCCTGGAGAAAAAGGGTGTTGGGGTCATTAAAAACAACATCCGCCACCACCCGGGCGGAAGAAAACCAGCTGTAGTCTATGTCGGGGCGATCATCCACCTTGGGATAGAGCCCCACCGGGGTAGCGTTAACCACGATATCGCTGTCGCCCGGGATGGCGGCAGTTCCGCGCCATGGGATATACTCACCTTTGGCGGGCGTTTCCCGGGAAATGACTCCCACCAGGTCCTCCCCCCGCCCCGGATCACGGTTAACCACCCGCACCACCGCCGCCCCCGCCAGGGCCAGCTCAACCCCAATGGCGCGGGCCGCCCCGCCCGCTCCTAGTAAAGCCACCTTTTTACCCGCTACCGCCACTCCCTCATCCACCAGGGAGGCGAGAAACCCCTTGCCGTCGGTATTGTCACCCCAAAGCTTTCCTTCCTTGGCCACCACCGTGTTGACCGCCCCGATAATCTTGGCGGCGGGTGACAACTCATCCAGGTATTTCAACACCTCCACCTTGTGCGGTATGGTGAGATTCACTCCCCGGAAATGCATAGCCCTTAGACCAGCCATGGCGCCGGCCAGGCCAGTCGGCTCGACCAGCATGGTGATATAGCGGAAATCCAGCTTCTTGGCGGCGAAAGCCGCCTCTTCTATGACTCCGGTCGGATTTTCATCAACCGGATAACCAAACACACCCACCAATTGCGAGCGATAGTTTTTGCTCATTACTCACTCCTTTGCTTCCAGGGGTTCGCCAGAGACTGAGGCGGCCAGAGCTACAAGACCCGGGCCGGCTGGGGTATTCTACAGGTGCGACACGGAAAAGCGCCGCTTAATTCCTAAACCGGGGAAGACCGTGGACCCAGCCTAGGAGTCCTCGGGTGAAGTGGCTTAAATTGCCTCTCCACTCCTAGCGGTCCCGAGGGGATTATTTCCCCCTCCGGCTCCCGGATTATAGTAGCCGGCGGCGAGGAAGGAACCGGAGGAAATATTTCTCGGCCCTGACCAACGCCCTGTTTAGCAAGTTTCTCCGGCTTATTTCTCCCTTTCAAGCCACAAAAACTCCCGCCTTTTCTTTCAGCCGGGTTAAGTCGGCATGCTGCTTGACAATAATGACGGGGTGGGTTATCTTAAGCAGGATAGGCTCATAACTTGCAAGCTGATGTAGCTTTTAAGAACTCTTGACGCCCGCTATGCTCCGGCTAAAAACCCCAGGTGAGAGATGCCCAGTTATTTCGACCAGATAGCCAAGCAGTTAGCGGCCCGGCGCAAAGCTTTAAAGGCGGTGGAATCCAACCCGGCCTTACTCCCCTCTTGTTGGGGAATACTTCGCCAGATCACCAACCTCGCTTTTGAATATATGCGCACCGTCACCACCAATGGTTGTATTTTTCCCGACCGGCCGATGTTTCTTTCCGTAAGCGACGCCGCCTTTATTAACTTCGGCACCAACCCCGACATTCTCCGCCTGGATATAGCCTGGATAGCTAGCGAGGAAGCCGGCGCTACTCCGCCCGCCCCAGACTCTCCTCCCCCCGCCTTGTCTAGCGAGGCGGAAACCCGCTTGTCGAGTCGCCTAGCCGACGCCGCCCACTCTTTCGGCCTCAATCACCGCATCACCCATGTCTACAACATCGAGTCCTGGCTCCAGGAGATGTACCGGGATTGCCTGGACGTCGACTACGGCGCCCAGTTGCAACGCCAAATCGACAACCTCAACGTCTACATGGAAAGCGTCCCCAAGGCCCTGAACGCCACCGGCCTAGTCGATCCCCTTTCCAAGGAGGTCATGGACGCCTTCAACCTTTTCAAAAACATCACTGGCTCTTCCCACCAGCTTGAACATGAAAAAATGAGTTTTTCCGACAAGCGCACCTATGTCGACACCTTGCAGCTGATCGAAAACGCCCTCCAGAAGGCCGACGCCGCCCTAGGGGCGGCATCCTCAGGCTATTCCGCCGTCCGCGAGCTTTTCGGATTCTGGAAAAACGCCAATTACGAAATGATGAATTATAGCCGGCAGTTCCGCGCCCTGTGGTCCGGCACCAGCCTGGATGACCGTATTCTCGACCTCACCAAAATGCTAGGCGCTATTCAAGCCACCCTGGGCCGCTGTTCCGAACAGGATGCCAAACCGCAACCGCAATTCCCCATACTCGCCGGTGACGATGATTCCCCTTTTATAAGCCATGCCCAGGTGGTAGAAACCTTCCAGGCAGTTACCCAGTACGATCTTATTATTGGCCAGGATTCCACGATCAGCCGCAGTGAACTTAGGCGTTACGGCCCGCTGTCGGTAATTATCGCCCCCGGCCAGGGAACCCCCCGCTTTTGCTCGGAAATCCGCCACCTGGACGACGACTCCGAGGACGACAAGGGCAAGGACAAGTCACGCCGTAACCAAGAACGGGAAATGGAGGTCGATCGCCGGGCCATCTATCCCCTTAATTATCTGGTCGTCCCTTCCCGGACCCAAGGGGATAAACTGGCGGTCAACCTGGTCGACGCCTGGCTTGAGTACAATCAGCAGGCCTATCCCACCAACTTCAAGGGCACGCTGGATGAGGTTAAACTGGCCGCCCCCGCCAGCTTCACCCCCCCGCCGGACCTAATGGCAAAAGATATGTCCCCCCATTTCGCCCGCCAGGTTTTCGCCAAATTAATCGCCGCCTTTGTCGCTTGGTCCAAAGACGGTAGCGAACCCTCGCTCGAGGATATCCCGGAGTTTGCTAATTTCCGCACCTGGGCCCTGAAACGCCTGTCGCCCCCCAGTTTTATTGTGCCGCTACGCTATCGTTCCATACTTGACCTCTTCCGCGAAGCAAGCCGAAAACGCCGCGACGCCATATGGAAGCGCTACCTTGGGCCGCGTTACATGCTTGACCGGCAGTTGGTGGCAGTCAATATCCTGCAAAAGGACTGGACAGTACTACGCGACAACCTGAAATACCTTCCGCCAGACTTTGTCCGCAGCAACAGCAATATCACCGCCGCCTTCAGTCGCCTCCAGGACACCGGCGACCCCATGCGCGAACACAAGGCGGCCAATTTTTTCCGGCGTTTCCTAGCTGACGATCCTGACCTTAAGACCGCCCTCCTGACCGTGGAAAGCGCCATCGCTATCGAAATGGAGACCCTGCGTTCCCAGTCTGAAAGCCTCGGGCGGACTTTCCAGTACGACCAGGTGTCCCAGGCCATGATGCGGCGTCAAGCCTCGCAAATCCAGGAAAAGCGTAACATCGCCAACTCCCATATTGACCAATACCTCACCGGACTCATGTATGTCATTGACGGCAACCACCAGGCGGCGGTGGTGGCCATGTCCATGTGCCTGGCGCCGCTAGACAAACGGGAAACCGATATTCCGGCCCCCCTGGAAATCCCCAACCAAATCGACGCCACCTGGTTTGAGCAAAACATGAAACCTACAGAACAGCCTTTCGAAAAGAAAAACGTCCCGGGTGAAAACGGTTTGGGGACGGTTTGCTTTGATTTCATCTACTTCAATCTTGGCCAAGTCTATATGCTTATGAAACGTTATCTTGAGGCAGCCATGAGTTTCCGCGGCTATATTGAAGGGGCTGACCCCAAACAAGAGTTTCTTCCCATCAGTTGGGCTGAGGAACTCGCCAGCAACACCAAGGAACTCCTTAAGGACACTACTCCGGCGCCTTGACCCCCGTAGAGACCTCTCGCTGGCGAAGGGCGTCCCAAACGCCCCTACTCCTCCCCAAGAAACGTTTACCAGCAAAAGGAAAAATATGCAGGAAATCTATCTGGGTAGAATTGTCGCCATTGCCTTAACCCCTTCGGGCAAACCCGCCCTCCTTTACCGTATTTCCTCCCGCAGTTTCCCTAACCGCCGGGCGGAAATCAGCACCGCCGGGGACATAGTCACTATTGTCCCTAACCCCGGACACGAGTCTGATATCCGGAAAAACCCCTATATCTCCTATAACTGCGTTAGAATTCTCGGGACAAACGCTGTTTTCACCAACGGTTCCCACACCGATCCCATAGCTGACAAGATGACTCTGGGCCTTCCCGCCCGCGACGCTATCGTTCTTTCCCTTCTCGCCCTTGACTACGAAAAAGACTCCTACGCCACGCCCCGCATCGCCGCGGTGTGTGAGAGTAGTCGGGGATTAGGGTGGTTAGGAATAGTCCGCCAGGACGGCCTGGATGTGCGTTCCTTCCCCCTGGAAGCGGGGAAGGCGATTCACCTTTCAACTTACAGCCACAACATCCCCACCCGGCACCGGCAAAGCGATTTTGGGGTTGAGACTCCGGAGGAGGCTTGTGAACTAGCCATTTCCGGTGGCGTGTTCCGTTATTTCACCCATCCCGTGACAGCGGTGGCGGCGGTCTGGGAGACTGACTCCTTCCGCCTGGCAGTTAAGGACGCTAGCCCCTGCCTCTAGGCTTCCATCTGCCAAAGTCTGGTTTGCCAGAGGCTCCCCCCACCCCGGTTATTCCGCC
>JAITQC010000059.1 GCA_031289115.1 Planctomycetota bacterium | reverse complement strand
GTGTGGCATCCCACCCACCCCATCCCTATATTTATATAATCCACTGGTCCACCACCTTAACCTCCCTTCGAGCCGGCACCCACCTAACCCGGCGAAGGTTGCCAGGGCGGTGGGTATTCACGAGAAGACCAACTGTATTCACCTTGATAGGTGTTTTTTCATATTAAAAGGAGCGGATCATGAAGGAAAAAGTGCAAAGGGCGGGTCGCTTTCTTAGTGGCATGGTCATGCCCAACATCGGGGCTTTCATTGCCTGGGGTTTGATCACAGCCTTGTTTATTCCCGATGGCTGGTGGCCCAACGACAGTTTCGCCACCATAGTCGGTCCTATGCTCACCTACCTCCTACCGCTTCTTATCGGCTACACCGGCGGCTTGACAGTAGCGGGGCAGCGCGGGGCGGTGGTTGGCTCCATAGCCACCTTCGGTGTCATTGTGGGAGCGGAAGTCCCTATGTTCCTTGGCGCCATGATCATGGGCCCGCTGGGTGGCGTGGCTATCCGCTGGTTTGACAAAGCCAGCAAAGACAAAATTCCCGCCGGCTTTGAGATGCTCATAAACAACTTCTCCGCCGGTATTATTGGCACCATCCTCGCCCTCATCGCCTTCCTGGTCATCAACCCCCTTTGCCTCGGTATCAACGCAGTGCTGGCGGCAGGGGTTGGATTCTTCGTCCAACACGGACTAATGCCCCTCACCTCCATTTTTGTGGAACCAGGTAAGGTGTTGTTCCTGAACAACGCTATCAACCACGGTATATTCACCCCCCTGGGAATCGAGCAGTCCGGCGCTATAGGTAAATCCATATTCTTCATGATTGAATCAAACCCGGGTCCCGGCCTTGGCCTGCTTCTGGCTTACTGCCTGGTTGGTCATGGCAGCGCCAAAACCAGCGCCCCCGGCGCCATAGTGATCCACTTCTTGGGCGGAATCCATGAAATCTATTTCCCCTTTGTCCTGATGAACCCCATCCTTATCCTGGCCATGATTGGTGGCGGTATCACCGGAGTGTTCACCCTGCAAATCCTCGACGGTGGTCTTATCGCCGCCGCCTCCCCCGGTAGCATTTTCGCCGAGTTGTTAATGACCCCCCGGGGTGGCTTCTTCGCCAATATAACCTCCATTATCCTGGCCGCGGTGGTGAGTTTTATTCTTTCCGTTGTTTTGCTAAGGGTTTACGGCAAGGATGAGGCTGACCTCTCCACCTCGCAACGCCGCATCAAGGAGATGAAGGCCGAGTCCAAAGGGTTAGCCACTCCCGCCGGTGCTGCGATTGACACCGCCAATGTGACAAAGATAGTCTTCGCTTGTGACGCTGGCATGGGTTCCAGCGCCATGGGTGCCTCGATGCTCCGGAAAAAGTTGAAGGCGGCCGGCCTTGGAAAAATCGAGGTAGTGCATTCGCCAGTGAGTGAGATACCCCTCTCCGCCCAGATAATCGTGACTCACGTGGAGTTAAAGGACCGGGCCATCGCCGTCAACCCCAAAGCCCGGCTGGTTACCATCACCAACTTCATGGGTGCCCCGGAGTATGACCAGTTGGTGAGCGACCTGGTCAAGGGCAAAAGCTAACCACAGCGCCGTCCGTCCGGCCGGGCTTGTTTTTCCCCGGCCGGACGATCGCCTTTAACCCTAAACGGCTACCAGAGCCGTACCCCGCCAGAGGAGGAGTAAGTAGTCTCCTCCAGTTTGGACGCGGGAAGATGCCGACGGCGGAAAGCCGGTCCGGGCAGGAATCTTGCGCTCCCCCTTTCCGCCAACCGAGTAGCCAGTGGGGCTCTAGCAGACACGGACGGTAAAGGCGGGAAGTACAGAAGCGGATTTCCTTCCCTTGACATCCCCTCCCCGACCACCAACCGGTGACTTGGCAACAAAGGAGAACCATGCGGGAAATCACTTACACTATCCGGGACGAGGATGGAATCCATGCCCGTCCCGCTGGGATTCTGGTGAAAAAAATGCAGGAATTCACCAGCCAGATTATTATTAAAAACGGCGAAAAGACCGCTGACGCTAAGAAACTGTTCCAGGTTATGAAACTTGGGGTAAAATGTTCCAATACTATCGTAGTGACTGCCGAGGGGGAGGACGAGGAGGCAGCTATCGCCGCCGCCCAGACGATCCTAGAAGGAAACCTATGAACCGGTGAGAATACTGCCCCGCCTGAAAACCCTACTAGGGATGTTGGTGAATGAGGTAAAACCCCTCCCTGTCAGGGAAGTGGCGGAACGCCTGCGGGTGAGCCGGCGAACTGTGTTCCGGGAATTAGCCAATATTGACCGCGTCCTCACTTCCTATGGCTTGGAAGTTGGCTCCCACCCCGGAGAGGGCGTTTTTTTGGAAGGGACGGCGGCGGCCAAAAGCAAACTCCTCGAAGACCTGGTTAGCCTGGGAAGCCAGGATCCGGCGGACAAGCAGGAACGCCACCACAAACTGGTTCTTGCCATCCTTCGCAACCCCGGCCAAAAACTTGCCACCTACGCCGAGCAGTTCCACGTTTCCGTCCCCACCATCAGCCACGACCTAGACGAGATCGAAGACTGGTTGGGGCAATGGCGCCTGGAATTACGGCGGAAATCCCTCACTGGTCTTTCGGTTGCTGGCACGGAAACCGCTATCCGCCGCCTGATTCTGCACATCCTCTATGACAGCCGGGTGAGCCCGGGAGAGCCGGGGAACTATCCCCATCCCGATATCATCCTCGATTTACAGGATTCAAGTGAGGAGCTAAACCCCCTCCTAAGTTGGATGACCCCGCAATCGCGAGACACCCTGAACTGCTATCTGGCGGTGATGGTCCAGCGAGTCATGGATGGTTATTCCCTGGAGGAAGACGCTGCCCTGGCCAACGAGTCCGGGGAGTACGGCGACCAAGCGGAAAAGGTCGCCGTGGTGATCCAAGAAGTTTTCAATCTCACTTTGAACCAGGCGGAAAAGACGCTGCTAGCGATTGAATTATCCGCCTGCCGCCCCAATGCCCTGGAAGGAGTGCGAAAGGGAAGCGACCAGGCCGATCTCATGGCCTTGGCGGAAAAGATGGTGGCCGGGTTTGACCCCCGCCTGGCCCACCAGTTGTATCTGGACAACATCCTTATCGAAGGTCTCGCTATCCACCTACGCTCCGCCCTGGTGCGGATCAGGCACCATATCGAGCTGGTCGACCCCCTGTTGGAGCTGCTTCGGCAGAATTACCCCGACATCATGGCCCGGTGCCGCTCCGCCTGCGCCGTTTTGCCAACCGACGGCGAGATAATAAGCGACGACGAGGTTATCCTGGTGGCGACGCATTTCCAAGCAGCCATCCTCCGCCTAGCCGACCCGGGGGAAAACCAGGTGGTGTTGCGGGTGGGAATCATCTGCGTGCACGGCATTGGCTCCTCCTATCTCCTGGCCTCGCAAGTCAAACGCGCTTTTGGCTCCCGGATCATAACCGAGGTTGGCTGGCACGATGACCCGGATAAATGGCCACAATACGATTTTCTCATCAGCACCACGGAACTAAGCAATACCGACCTGCCGGTAGTGGTAGTGCCGACCATCTTGGCCGCCTCCGACATAAAGCGCATCGAAAACCACCTGTCCCTACAACAGAAAATAGGAGCCAGCCCTACACGTCAGCCGGAAAACGTCTTAGAAGGGCTTAGTCAGGTAGAGGATCTGGCCCGGGCCGGAAGGAAAATCATCGAAGGTTTCCGGGTGATCACGCTTTCCGGAGACACCCCCTTCCCGGCGCTCTTGGAACGGGTGGGCCGGGAAACCGGCCATACTCCGGAAGCGGCGGCCATGATCCAAAACGGGCTGGAGGAACGGGAAAAGATAGCCTCCCAGGTCATCCAGGAACTAGGACTGGTGCTACTGCATTGCCGGACCGGCGGGGTCGACCAACCCGTTTTTATCCTACTCAACCCCGAAGGGGGTTTTCAGGACCCCTATTACCGGGGGACAAAAACAGCCGTGGCGATGCTTGTCCCCCAGACCGCCCGGCGAGAAGTGGCGGAAATGCTTGGCGCCATTTCCACTGCCCTGATTGAAAACCCAACCCTCCTGCTGGCGATCCAGAACGGAGGAAGCGAAGCGGTTCTGGCGGGTTTGCAGAAAGTCCTGGTGGATTTTCTGGTCCATAGTTCCCTGGAAAAGCTGAAAGGATAGCCATGACTGAGGTGCTGAAACGGAAAAACATCATTACGGGATGCGTAACGGAAGGTCACGAAGATGTCATCCGGCGTACCGGGGCCATGCTGGTGGCCGAGGGCTACGTGGGGGAAAACTACATCACCGGCATGCTCAAGCGCGACCGTGACTTCTCCACCGCCATTGGTAACGGCATCGCCATTCCCCATGGCACCAAAGAGTTCAAGAACGACATTATCGCCACCGGCCTGGTGGTTTTAACCTATCCCCAGGGAGTGGCCTGGAACGACGGCATAGTCAAGCTGGTGGTGGGTATCGCCGCCAAGGGCGACGAACACATAGAGATTCTGGAACGCCTGGTGGAGGCTTTCGAGGATGAATCAGCGGTGGATGAAATTGTCGCCGCCGCCGATGCGGAAAAAATTTACCAGGTCCTGACCCAGGGAAATTAAAACATGCGTATCGTCACGGTTACCCTCAATCCCGCCCTGGACAAAACGGCGGAACTAAAGCTTCTTCAACCTGGACAACTCAACCGCCTTACCAACCTGGTGATTGACGCCGGTGGCAAGGGCATAAATGTCTCGAAAATGGTGGCGGCCCTCGGTGGCGAATCCATTGCCACCGGCTTTATCGGGGGAGGGAGTGGTGAAGAGATAGTTAGAGCCCTGGACAAGCTTGGCATTGCCCACTCCTTTGTCCGGATCAAGTCAGCCACCCGGACCAACCTGAAAGTGGTGGATCAATTGAACCACCTGACCGAACTTAACGAGCCAGGACCCCGGGTCACTCCGGAGGATACCGATTCCCTGCTGGACAAACTCCGGCGCTGGGCCGACCCCGACAGCCTGTTTGTCCTTTCCGGCAGCATCCCCGCCGGGATGGGTAGCGGCATCTACGGTGACATCATACGGCTGGTCCGCGCCGCCGGGGCCAAGGTGTTCCTGGACGCGGATGGCGAGGCTTTTAAGCTAGCCCTGGCGGCCAAACCCAATTTCATCAAGCCAAACCGTTACGAGATCCTGAAGCATTACGGTATTTCCAGCCAGTTGGCCGTCCCCGAGCTAATTGGTCTCGCCCGACGGCTCCTGGCGGACGGAGTGGAACGGATAGCCTTGTCCATGGGTGAGGATGGGGCGTTGTTTGTCACCGTGGAGGAGGCCCTGTTCTGCCCCGCCCTCCCGGTTACCGGCCAGTCAAGCGTGGGAGCCGGGGACAGCATGGTAGGGGCCTTCGCCTATGGCGAATCCCAGGCCATGTCCTGGCGTGACGCCGCCGCTCTGGCGATGGCGGCTTCCGCCGGGGCGGTTACCACCGTAGGTACCAAACCTCCTTCCCGGGAGTTAGTAGACAACCTGCTGACCCGGGTGAAATTCACCGTCCTCTGACCCCGGGACATCCTTCGGGGGCCGGCGCCTCCCCGGCGCTGGCACGGCACTTTTAGCAAACCAGGGACAACCCCAGGAAAGGCGAATCATGAAAAGCAAGGCAGTGCGACTGTATGGAGCGGACGATCTTAGGCTAGAAGAGTTTGACCTGCCCGAGATAAAGGATGACGAGATACTGGTTCGCGTGATTTGCGACAGCATCTGCATGTCAACCTATAAACTATTGAAACAGGGCAAGGCGCATAAACGCTGCCCCCAGGACGTGGACACCCACCCCATTATTATTGGCCATGAGTTCGCCGGTGACATCGTCAAGGTTGGCAAGAAATGGGCTGGCGAATTTAAGCCGGGCGAGAAGTTCGCCCAGCAACCCGCCTTGAACTACCAGGGCAGTCTCGCCTCCCCGGGCTACTCCTATCGGTTTTGCGGCGGAGCCAGCACCTACTGTATCCTGCCCCAGGAAATGATGGAGCTTGGGTGTCTCCTTCACTACGACGGCCAAAGCTACTACGACGCCTCCCTCGCCGAACCCATGTCCTGCATTATTGGCGGCTATCACGCGATGTACCACACCAACAAGACCGATTACCAGCACGCCATGGGGGTAAAACCGGGTGGCGCTGTCCTGATTTTGGGTGGAGCCGGTCCCATGGGCCTGGGCGCCGCCGAGTATCCCCTGGCCATGGCGGAAAACCAACCCCGTCTGGTGGTGGTGACCGATGTCGACCCCGAGCGCCTGGCCCGGGCCAAGCAACTGCTCCCTACGGAAAAAGCCGGAGTGAAGTTAGTGCTGGTGAATCCCCGCGAACACACCGACCAATACCAATACCTGATGGAGTTGACTGGTGGACAGGGCTATGACGATGTATTTGTCTATGTGCCAATACGCGAACTGGCTGAGTTAGGCGACCGTTTAATGGCCTTTGACGGATGCCTGAATTTCTTCGCCGGTCCCACGGACAGCAAATTCACTGCCGCCATGAACCTGTATAACTGCCACTATACGAGCACCCATATTCTCGGGACCACCGGCGGCAACACCGCGGACATGAAAGAGGCCCTCGCCTTGGCGTCGGCGGGTAAAATCCGTCCTTCAGTCATGGTGACCCATATTGGTGGCATTAACAGTATCGGTGACGCCACCAGCAAGCTCCCCACTATCCCGGGTGGGAAAAAACTGACCTACACCCACTTCGATCTGCCCCTGACCGCCCTGGCCGACTTCCCCCGACTTGCTGAACGCGACCCGCTTTTCCAAAAACTCTCGGAAAGCTGTTCTCGGCACGCTGGATTGTGGAATGCCGAGGCGGAGTCACTTTTGCTGGCGCATTTCGGGTCAGACAAACGCTAACCCCACGGGGAAGGAGGCAAGGCTATGCGAGAGATCCAGGGGAAGGGCGTGGGAGACGGTGTCGCCATCGGGAAGATCTATTTCTTTTCTTCCCGGGAACGCGAGGTGAAAAAAACCACCATCACGGATGATGAGGCGGAAACCACCCGTTTCAACCTAGCCCACGCCGAGGCGCTAAAACAAATCCAATCCCTCCAGGAGAAGGCGCTACAGGAGGTGGGGGAAAAGGACGCGGCGGTTTTCGAGATACACCAGATGATGCTTGAAGACCAGGACTACCTTGACTCAGTCCAAGCCATTATCAAGAAGGAGCGCGTCAACGCCGAATACGCCGTGTCGGTCACCCGTGACGATTTCGCCCGGTCTTTCAGCGAAATGGACGATCCCTATATGCAGGGTAGGGCCGCCGATGTCCGGGACGTTTCCAACCGGTTACTAGACTGCCTGGAAGGAAAAGTCGACAACTTCTCCCTTGGCGCCGATCCGGTGATCCTGGCGGCGCGGGATCTCACCCCAAGTGAGACGCTACAGCTGGATAAAAGCAAAGTCCTGGCTTTTGTGACTTCCCTAGGCTCCAGTAACTCCCATACCGCCATCCTCGCCCGAACCCTGGGCCTACCCGCTGTAATCGGGGCGGGGGATGCCCTGACCCCGGACCTGACCGGAAGCGAGGCTATCGTCGACGGCTTCACCGGTAAAGTCTACCTTGACCCCAGTCCCGCTATCCTGGCGGAAATGCGGCAAAAGCAGGAGGTGGAGGCGGCGCGGCAAAAGACGCTAGAGCAGTTCAAGGGGAAACCCACCCGAACCCTGGATGGCCGTGAACTCTTGGTCTACGCCAATATCGGTTCAACCAGCGAGCTTGAGCTGGTCAACCGCTTCGGAGCCGAAGGCATAGGCCTTTTCCGTAGCGAGTTCCTCTTTATTGGCCAAGACACCTGTCCCGACGAGGAAAGCCAGTTCGCATGCTACCGCAAGGTAGCGAAGGATCTGGGCGGAAAACGCGCCATTATCCGCACCCTGGACATTGGGGCTGACAAACAGGCGGCGTATTTGAATCTCGAAGCCGAGGACAATCCCGCCCTGGGTCTAAGGGGGTTACGCTTGTGCCTAGAGCGTCCGGAGATATTTAAAACCCAGCTAAGGGCTCTGTTACGCGCCTCCGCTTTCGGTAAAATCGCCATTATGTTTCCCATGGTGGCCGCGGTTTGGGAAGTGGTGGAGGCGAAGAAGTTGATCCAAACCGTACGGGAGGAACTGACTCAGGAAGGACGCGGGTTCAACCCCGAGATGGAAATAGGGATTATGATCGAGACCCCCGCCGCGGCCCTGCTTGGCGCTTCCTTGGCTAAAGTGGTGGATTTTTTCAGCATCGGCACCAATGACCTCACCCAGTACACTCTGGCGGTGGACCGGCAAAACGCCCGCCTGGACCGCTATGGCGACCCACACCATCCGGCAGTTTTACTGCTGATAGAAAACGTTATCCGTGACGCCCACCAGCAAGGCATCTGGGTGGGGGTATGCGGGGAATTGGCGGGTGACCTGGAATTGACCGAGACGCTATTACGCTATGGGGTGGACGAATTATCGGTGTCGCCACCCCGGGTTTTGGCCTTGCGCCAACGGATCTCGGAATGCAGCGCTACGCCATAGAACCAGCGCTTAGGGAAACTCCGCCGGATTGACCGCGCCGGGCCAAAAAATCCCTTTTCTCCCTACTCCCCACGGTGTTACTGCAGTTTTTCCGGCAGAGTGCGAACTAAAGCGCCATTTCCAGCTTCTCGGCCGACAGCTGCCACCGGGGCGGGGCGGTCGGCCTGTCTTCCCCCCGGGGGTTAAAGACTAGCGACGGCGCTTACCGGCTGGACGGGAACCCTTCTATTCATGGCGCCATTCATGGCGCAGACGATTTCAAGAAATATTGGTTCAATCAATAAAACGCCGCAACTCTTGAGAGTTGCGGCGTTTAAAATGGAGCCGCCTCCCGGATTCGGACCGGGGACCTGCGGTTTACAAAACCGCTGCTCTACCACTGAGCCAAGGCGGCCTATTAACAGAAAACCAGGGCAAGGGGAAAGCGTCACCGAGCGCCAGGGTTTTACCGCCAGCGGCGCGGCGGGTAGGAAACTCCCACCCGATCCCCTGCGCCCAGTTAGGAAAGTGACTTCCTTTCCGCAACCCATCTGGCAGTAAAAAATATGGGAGAATATAGAAAAATATAGGAAAAGAAATCTTCGCGTCAATGAAATTAACCCTGGACCGCCACCGGGGAATTCCCGGCAAAATTTTGTCCGGGATGGCTTGTCCGGTAATGTTAACGACACCAGCGACAAACACTTGACCGTTTGAAAAAGCGGCCCACCCCCACCGGAAACCCCAAGACCACCCTGGGATGGAAAACCCGCCAATACGCCGCGCTGGCTATCATTAAAGGATTCTCCCTGCTTTGGTCGATAAATGTTAGTGAGGAGGGCCTATAATGTTAAGAAACTTTCTCCAGCGCCTGTCTTTTCGTGAGCAGGCGGCCCGAAAAAGACGGTCCCGGGCAACCCAAATTCTTGAATTTCTGGAAAAAAACGCTGTCCTGGCGTTGGATGGCGACGGTTTGGCCCGGCTGGGCATGAACCGAAAACAAGCCTTTCAGTCTGTCTACGATCTGGTAGTCAAGGAAAGCATACAGATGCGGGCGGATCCGGACGGGCGGGTGGTGGTAATGAGTAACTCCGAATATGCCAGACAAATGGACGACCGGGTGAGCGAAATAGTGCGGGAAGAAATCTACAGTGCCGAAGAGGGTGACACAACCGGTCTGGAACTTGACCTGGCCCTGGCCGGAACAGTGATTCACGACCAGTTTCCCCTTCCCGAACACCGTCGCGAACCCTGGCAGGAGAGAGTCGACTGAGGCTTTAGGCCTGGTCTCTCTAGCAATTTCCCGTTTCCCAAAAGGCAGAACAACAAAAAAACCTTCCCCCGGAAAACCAGCCCCAACTCCCAGGCCTGGCTTCCGGTGGAAGGTTTTTTTTCGTCCCGCGACTGGCGAAAACACCCGGGGCCAAGACAGAAAGCGCCCCGGAGTTAGCAAAGCCCGTTATTTGTCGCCGCTAAGTTGCTCCACCAGTTCCATATAGTGGTTGGCCAACTGGTTGGCGCGTTCACTAGTACGAGCTTCGGCGTAGACACGGACTATCGGTTCAGTGTTGGAAGCCCGGACATGCACCCAGCCATCGGAAAAGTCGAGCTTGACCCCGTCGCGATTGTCGACATTGTCAGCCTTTTCCTCGTTTATCCGTTTAAGCACCTTGGAAATGCTCCGTTTGGAGACGGTGGTTTTGAGTTTAACCATCTGATAGGTGGGTATTTCGGCAGCCAATTCCGACATGGTCTTGCCAGTCTCCAGCATCAACTGGAGCATCATCGCCATTCCGGTCAGGGCGTCACGGCCATAGTGGATGCGCGGGTCGATAACCCCGCCATTACCTTCGCCACCCACCACCGCCCCGATGTCCAGCATGGTTTCCGCCACATTCACCTCTCCCACCGGGGTACGTAGCACCTTGCAACCGTATTCGGCCGCCACATCGTCAATCATGCGGGTGGTGGAAAGATTGGTTACCACCTGTCCCTTCAACTGGGAAAGCCGATATTTGGCGGCTAGACACAGGCTATACTCGTCACCGATATATTCGGCCTTTTCCGAAATAAGCGCGATACGGTCGGCGTCGGCGTCCTGGGCAAAACCAACGTCGGCCCGGTGCTGGCGCACTATATCCAGGAGTTTGGTGACGTTGGCCCGGGTCGGTTCGGGGTTACGTTCAAAAAGTCCGTTCATGTCACAGTAAATCTTGGCGGTTTCGCAACCAACCTCGTCCAGGAAACGACAGGCCAGGACGGAACCGGCCCCGTTACAGCAGTCGAGGGCGACCCGGAATTTCCGCTTTCTTAGCGCCGGGATATCCACCAGGTCCAGGACCTTGTAAAGATGGTTGTCGACCGCCCCGTTATCCGTTTCCACCGCGTAAAGCTTGTCATAAGCGACCTTGACGGCGTCGCCGCCATAGTAAATGTCTAGAAGCTGGCGCCCCTGCTCCTGGTTCAGGTAAACCCCGTCCGAGCGGAAAAATTTAAGGGCATTCCATTCAATCGGGTTGTGGCTGGCCGAGATGACAATGCCCCCGTCCGCCTTGACTTTGGAAACCATCATAGCCGCCGAGGGGGTGCCGCATACTCCGACGTCGACTATCCGGCAACCGGCCGAGAGGAGACCGGAGAAAACCGCGTGCTTCACCATATCGCCGGAAACACGGGTGTCACGGCCGACCACCACCTTGCCGCTCTCAGTCCAGGTGCCAAAGGCTTGACCCAGGTTCACTAGAAGCTCGGGAGTAAGGTTTTCCCCCACCACACCCCTGACCCCGCTTATGCCGATCATCAATCTGCTCATGCCTGCTCCTCATAAAATAATCTGGCTTTACCACTTCGGCGGTTGGTTTTCAACCATCCCGATCTCTGACAATACGTTTGAACCTTGTCGGTGCCTTTCCCTTCGGATAGACAATAATTTTCCTATTTTAGCAACACCAGTCTTTTAGCGCCAATATGTTTTTACTTCCTGCCCTTTCCGCGGTGGAAAACCCGGCTATCTGCCGCAAAATCGCCAAACGCCCGGCCCCCGGCACCGGAGTTCAGGGCGGCTGGCAAAAAACTTGTTTTTCTTGGCGGACAACATATAATTGCCAAATCTACCATCACCCAATACTGTTGACGGGCCTGTAGCTCAGTCGGTCAGAGCGGGCGGCTCATAACCGCTTGGTCGGGGGTTCGAGTCCCTCCGGGCCCACTTTTCCCATCTTCCCAAAGCTTGCCTTCACCCCGTGTCACCCTGGCAAGCACCAGAAACCTACCCTGTCTTTGGTCTAGGGTTGGCACCCCGCTGAGGTCGCCGGTCATACTTCCCGCCGTTTTGGCGGTTTCCTGTTTTCCGCGATTTTTCACCCGTTTCCGTCGTTCGCACAATATAGGAGACAATTATGGCACGCAAGCAACTAGTAAACATTCCAGAGGTGAAATTGGGGGTGGTGGGAGTGTCGCGGGACTGTTTTCCCGCCAGCCTTACCAAAAAGCGGTTGAAGGCCCTGGAGGCAGCGTTTAAGAAGAGCAAGCTTGACGCCTATTTCGCCAATGTGGTGATTGAGAGTGAAAAGGACGCCCTGGCCGCCCTAGCCGAGGTGAATAAGGCCGGCGTCAACGCGGTCGTCGTTTTCCTCGGCAATTTCGGTCCCGAGGGTCCGACCACCATTTTCCAGGAGAAATTCGCCGGTCCCTGCATGGTGGTGGCGGCGGCGGAGGAAAACCGGGATGTCCTCGCTGCTGATCGCGGCGACGCCCTTTGCGGTCTCCTCAACAACTCGTACAACCAGCATCTGCGCGGCATCAAGTCCTTCATTCCCCAGTACCCGGTGGCCGGACCGGAAGGAATCACCGAGCAAGCGAAGGACTTTGTGAAAATAGCCCGGGCCCTAATCGGCCTGAAGAAACTGAAGATATTCACCTTCGGACCCCGACCCTATGATTTCCTCGCCTGTAACGCTCCGATCAAACCCTTCTATGACCTGGGTATAGAGGTTATGGAAAACAGCGAGCTTGACCTCCTGCAGCTCTACCAAGCCGCTGCCAGCAACAAGAAACAAATCGCCGAAATCGCCGACGACATGGCTAAGGAACTCGGTAACGCCAAGGCCAACCCCTACCCCGACCTCCTCCCCAAGCTCGCCCAGTTCGAGCTGGCGCTCCTGAAATTCAAGGAGGCCAACCTAGGTTCGCGGGAGTACGCCGTCTTCGCCGACAAGTGTTGGCCCGCCTTCGAATCCGCCTTCGGCTTTGTCCCTTGCTATGTCAACTCCCGCCTGACCGGTCGCGGCATCCCGGTGAGTTGCGAGGTCGACCTCTATGGGGCGGTGTCGGAGTATATCGCCACGGCAGCCACCCTAGAACCGGCCACCCTCCTCGACATCAACAACTCCGTGCCGGATGACATCCTCCCCGGGAAGACCAACCTCAAAGGCGCCCGCAAAGAGGATCTCTTCATGGGCTTCCACTGTGGCAACACCTGTTCCGAGTGCCTCAAGGATTTCGGCATGCGTTACCAACTGATCATGAAGCGCGGCCTTGAGCCGGATGGCCCCCCCAACATCACCCGCGGCACCCTGGAGGGACAACTCCGCCCAGGTCCCATCACCTTCTTCCGTCTCCAGGCCAATCCAGCCGGCAAGCTTTCCAGTTACATCGCCGAAGGCTCCATCCTGGATGTCAAACCCTGCACCTTCGGGGGTACCGGCGTCTTCGCCATCCCCAATTTTGCCCGTTTCTATCGCCACATCCTGGTGGCCAAGGGCTATCCCCACCATGGAGCGGTAGCCTTCGCCCAAGCCGGCAAAGTCATTTACGAGATAATTAAGCTGCTCGGGGTCGACGACATCGGGGTTCCACTCCCTCCGAGCCTCCCCTATCCTGGAGAGAATTTCTTCGCCTGGCAGGAAGGCTGAGTCAAGCCGGGTCAAAGGTATCATTTTCGCTAGTCGAGAGCGTGGCGGATCCCCGGATTCGCCACGTTTTTTTTCCATCCCAAGGCTACCCCACGGGCGGTACACCCATTGCCTGTCAACCACTTGGATCCACCGGTCGGGTTCGGCTACCCCAACCCGCTCCGGTTTCCCCCCGGGAAATGGCTATATCCGGAAAGAACTGGGGACAGCCGGGAAAAGCCGACCAAGATCCCCCAGGGTAAAACCCGACTGGAAAAATCGGGCAAAGCCTTTTCCGATTGACGACCAGCCGGTTGACCGGTGTAATTGATAGCGGGTTACCTACCGACCTGTGCCACTGGGACACCCCGTCCCGCCCATGTCCGGTACTTACACGATTCATCTCCCGAACCCGCCCCGTTGTCGCGCTGGGGTTTGGTTAGCCGGGATTATTGCAACCAGGGACACCCCATGCAGGAATCCGAACTAGAGCTTGGCATCACTTTTGACGATGTCCTCCTTTTGCCGCAAAAATCCGATGTTGTTCCGTCGGGAGTTGACACATCTAGCCGTTTTTCCCGCCACATAACCCTGAAAATACCTCTGGTCTCGGCCGCCATGGACACCGTAACCGAGGCGGGTCTGGCCATAGCTCTGGCGGAACAGGGTGGTCTTGGCATAATACACAAGAACCTCCCGCTCTTGCAGCAAGCCAAGGAGGTGACCGAGGTAAAGCGTTCGGCCAACGGCATCATAGCCGATCCGGTCAAACTCAATCCCGACGACCCGGTTTCGGTTGCCCAGTCCATCATGGACGACCGTAACCTTTCCGGTATTCCCATTGTCCTGCGTAACGGTAAGCTAGTCGGCATTCTTACCCGGCGCGACCTACGCTTCCATGTGGACGCCAACACTCCCATTGGCGAGGTGATGACTCAGGACAACCTGATCACCGCCCCCATCAACACATCCCTGGACACTGCCCGCGAACTCCTTTTCAAAAACAAGATTGAAAAACTCATCCTGGTCGACGCCGACTACCATCTCCAGGGTCTCATCACCATCCGTGACATCCGTAACTTCGACCGCTACCCCAGCGCCTGCCGCGACGCCCAAGGGCGTCTCAGGGTCGGGGCGGCCGTGGGCGTCAACGACGACGAGCGTGTCACCCTCCTCCTGGCGGCGGGAGTGGATGTGCTGGTGGTGGACACTGCCCACGGCCACAGCCAGAACGTCATGGACGCGGTCATCCGCTACAAGAAAGCGGCGGGGGACGAGGTGGACATTGTGGCCGGAAACGTGGCGACCGAGGAGGGAGCGCGGGACCTGATCCGGGCTGGCGCCGACGCGGTGAAGGTAGGCATAGGACCGGGGTCCATCTGTACCACCCGAGTGATAGCCGGTATTGGCGTACCCCAGATGTCGGCCATCTGGGCGGCCCACCGGGCCACCCAGGCGGCTGGCGTACCCCTGGTGGCGGACGGTGGCATAAAGTATTCCGGCGACATTGTCAAGGCGCTGGCGGCCGGGGCGGACAGCGTCATGATTGGCAGTCTTCTGGCCGGTACCGACGAGGCTCCGGGGGAACGCATTCTCCATCAGGGCCGGCTTTACAAAGTCTACCGTGGCATGGGTAGTCTTGGCGCCATGACCACCGGCGGCTCGGGGGAACGCTACCGCCAGGGCGGCCAACCCGCTGACAAACTGGTCCCGGAGGGTATCGAGGGCAGGGTACCGTCCAAAGGACCGCTCGAACCCTTTGTCTACCAGCTGGTTGGCGGTCTGAAATCCGGTATGGGCTATGTCGGGGCGATAAATATGGCGGAACTCAAGGCCAAGGCCAAATTCATCCGCATCACCGATGCCGGGTTGAAGGAAAGCCACCCCCATGACATCGCCATCACCAAAGAAGCCCCGAACTATCGCCAGGACTAGTCCGTACGCCCGCCTTTAACCGGACGGCCGACCCGACAGGAAACCCGCCCGGGGGGTAGCCCGGCCCCGTCACCCGGTCCGGACGGTGGAGCAGGAAATTGTCGCGAATCCGCAGCTGGACCGGTTATTGGCAAGGCTTAAAAACCAAGGAGAGCCTATGAAAAACGTCGAGTTAGAGATTGAGGGCGACATCCTCACCATCAAGGTGGACCTAAGCAAGACTTTCGGACAATCCGCCTCGGGAAAATCCATTGTCATCGCCACTAGCGAAGGCAACCAGGCCCTGCCCGGACGCGAGGAGAAAATCGGCCTTAACGTCTACCGTAAACAATCCTAGCTCCCACGGCCAGGATCAAATTTCCTTTCGCTTCCGGCGATGCCGCCAGTTCGGTATTCCCCCCAGGCGAGAGCGGCCAAACATCTACCTCGTTCCCGGGTTATAGCGCTTACCCGGTTGCCCAAGGGGTCTATTTATGCCGTTTTCAAGACTGGCGGGAATAATACTACACCCAACCTCTCTTCCGGGTGGACACGGGGTGGGTGACATGGGGCCAATGGCCTTCGAGTTTGTCGACTGTCTGGCGCGGGCCGGGATAGGACTTTGGCAAGTGCTTCCCCTCGGTCCCACGGGTAGCTCGCAAAGCCCCTATCAGTCACTTTCCAGCTTTGCCGGTAACCCCCTCCTCATCTCCCTGGAGCTTCTAGTCGAAGACGAGCTCCTGCGGCCTAATGACCTTCTCTCGGGCCCGGCCAATACGGTCGAGGCTAACTACGTCGGCGCCGCCGACTTCAAGCAGTCGCGTCTCCACCTTGCCTACAAGCGTTTCGAGCGCGACACTGCCGACAGTGGCCTTTCCCGGGAGTTCGAGGAATTCACCGACAACGAAGCCTACTGGCTGGATGATTTCGCCTTCTTTATGGCGGCCAAGTTTACCGAAGACGGCCGTCCCTGGTTCGCCTGGAAGGACCGGGCCCTGTCCCGCCACGACGAATGGACCCGGCGGGAGACAGAGCGTCTCCTGACCCGATCCATCCGCTTTGAGAAATTCTGCCAGTTCCTCTTCTTCCGGCAGTGGATGGAACTCAAGCGCTACGCCGGCAGTCACAACATCCGTCTCATGGGGGATGTTCCCATCTACTGCGCCCATGATTCCGCCGATGTCTGGGCGAGCCGGGAGTTTTTCCAGTTGGAACCAGGTGGCAGCGCCAGCGCCATGGCTGGCGTTCCCCCCGACTACTTCTCCGACACCGGACAACTCTGGGGCAACCCTCTCTATGACTGGGACAGCCTGGAAAAAGACAATTACCGCTGGTGGCTCAAACGTATAAACGCCACCCTGAAAATGGTGGACCAGATCCGCATTGACCATTTCCGCGGCTTTGAGGCCTACTGGGCGGTGGCACAGGGAGAGACGACGGCGGTGAATGGCCGCTGGCGGCCAGGCCCGGGACAAAAATTCTTTTCTGTCCTACGCCAAAGCCTGGGTGACAACCTCCCCATCGTCGCTGAGGATCTTGGCGTCATCACCCCCCGGGTGGATGCACTCCGCCAGGCTAATGGCCTTCCCGGCATGAAGGTCCTGCATTTCGCCTTTGGCGGTGGGTCAGATCTCTACCTACCCCACACCTACACCCACAACACCGTCTGTTACAGCGCCACCCACGACAACGACACTAGCCGTGGCTGGTACGATGCCATTGGCCCTGATTACGCCCACATGACCCCCTCCGTCATCGAGGCTGAACGCGACCGCGCCCGTCGCTACCTCGGTTGCGACGGTTCCGACATCGCCTGGAACCTCATCCGCCTCGCCTTATCCTCCGTCGCCGACACTGCCATAATTCCCATGCAGGACGTCCTCAACCTCCCCAATACCTGCCGCATGAACCGCCCCGGTCTTGGCGAAGGCCAGTGGCTCTGGCGCCTCACCCGAGAACAACTGACCGATGCGCCTTGGGGCAGCCTTAGCGACCTGGTTTACCTTTATAGCCGCCAGCCAGTCAAACCTGCCACTGATCCTGTCCTCGATGTGGTGGTGGAGGACAAGTAAGTGCTGTTTCGGAACACCGTCCTCCGGGGCCTGTCCCTGGTGAAACCACCACGCGTAACCACCTCGGAGGAGATTGAGCTCCGGCTCGCCCCCGTTTATGAGCGCCTCAAGCTTTCGGTGGGGCGGCTGGAGTTGATGACCGGTATCCGCGAGCGCCGCTTCTGGGAGACAGGGACGCGCTCCTCAGCGGTGGCGGCCGAGGCTGGCCGCCTGGCCCTGGCGGACTCAGGCGTGGACAAAAACCGTATCGGATGCCTTATCCACGCCTCGGTTTGCCGCGACTACCTCGAACCCGCCACCGCCTCCCTGGTGCACGAGCGCCTGGCTCTCCCGGAGGGGGCGGCCATTTTCGACCTTTCCAACGCCTGCCTGGGCGTTCTTAACGCCATGACCCAGGCGGCCGCCATGATCGACGCGGGACAAATCGAGGCCGCCCTCATCGTTTCGGGTGAGGTGGCTGAATCCCTGCATGAGTCCACCCTCCACAGTATCCTGACCCACCGCCATCTCACCCGGGCCCAGTTAAAAAACCAATTCGCCAGCCTCACCATCGGTTCGGCCGCCACTGCCGTGGTTCTAGCCCGGGCCGACCTGGACGGCCAACCCGGCCACCGTCTTATCGGGGGGGCGGTCGGCACTGACTCCAGCGCCAATCACCTTTGCCAAGCCGATCCGGAGGAGGCCACCCGCCTGGGACCCCTGATGAAAACCGACTCCGAGGGTCTTCTCCATGCTGGCTGCGCTCTGGCGGCCCGGGTATGGGAGAAAACCAAAACTGTTCTTGGCTGGACCAACGCCAGTCCCGACCGCATCTTCACCCACCAGGTAGGCCGCGCCCATTCCCGTCTCACTCTGGACACTCTGGGATTACCGGAGGAACGCGACTTCCCCACCGTGTCCTTCATGGGTAACACCGGCTCTTCCGCCCTTCCTGGCGCCCTCTACCTGGGGTT
>JAITQC010000023.1 GCA_031289115.1 Planctomycetota bacterium | reverse complement strand
AGAAACGAATCGCCGGGGTAGGCGTGGTAGGCGTGTTTTCCCCCCGGGCGCTGCCCCCCCGCGGGCTGAAAAGAAGGGGGTGAAAAGTGGACAGTGTTTTCCCCCCCAGGCGATGCCCCCCCCGGGAAAGCCTGTCCAGTCAGGCTAGTCAAGGAGGCCAGCATGTTTTTTAACTCCCCGCTTAGCGCTGTTTCCCAACCCAACCCGGCTAAGGCGCCGCTTCGGGTTAGCCCGTGGCGTTTAGGCGTTTTGTTGGTTATGACCCTGTTTATCCTGGCTCTTGCTACCCCCGCCTCGGCGGAAGAGGGAAATTTAACTGCCTGGATGGTCGAGTGGGATTTTGCCATGGGCCTGGAGGAGCGGGACCAACTGGCAGAAAGCCTTAGCGCGGTGGAAGTCTTCGCCGCCGCCTTTAACGAGCAGGACCAGCCTTTCCTTAAGCCAGGTCTCCAAGCCGCCCTGACCGAGGTGGGAAGTGGCCAAGACCTGTTCCTGACCATTGTCAACGACCGCCTGGCGGGAGGCAAGACCGTAGCCAAGGACCCTGACCTTATTAGCCGCCTCGTGGCTAGTCCCGAAAGCCGGGCCAAGCACCAGAAAGACTTACTTACTATCCTCGCCTCTGGTCCTTTCGTTGGCCTTGACATTGACTACGAACGGATCAAGACGGGTGACATGGGGAATTTCCTTACTTTCTGCCAGGAACTCCAGACCACCCTGGCAAAAGCGGGTAAGCGTCTAAGGGTTGTGCTTGAACCTAAACGCCAGTTATGGGAAAACCCCCTGCCCCCCGGGCCAGAATACGTCCTTATGGCTTACAACCTGTTTGGCGGACACTCTGGCCCAGGCCCCAAAGCCAACCCCGATTTCATCGCCGAACTTGCCCTAAGCTGCCAAAAAGGCCGTAACCTCCCTCGCTTGGCCCTGGCCACGGGTGGCTTTGTCTGGCGGGGCAGCGGGCCCACCCGGGGTGTAACCGAGGAAGACGCCTGGGAACTGGTTAAAGAATATTCCGCCACCCCCCGCCGGGATGCTACTTCCGCCTACCTCACCTTCACCTACGAGAGTCCGCAAGAGGGTGACTGCGAGGTGTGGTTCGCCGACGGGGAAACCCTGGCCTTCCTTATCCACGCGGCAAGAGACAACGGCTTCAAGAATTTTGACCTGTGGCGCTTGGGAGGAAACAACCCTACTAGCCTGGAGACGGTCAAGCAGGCTATGCGGGAAAAAAGAGTCAGTAGCGTAACTCGGGAAACCCGCGAAACCCGGGTAAACCGGGAAAACCCGGCCGGACGGGAAATCCGGGTAAGCCGGGGGGGAACTGACAACCCGGAGCGGCTGACCGCCTCCAGTATCGGCAAGGCCCTGGCCTTTGCCCAACCCGGGGACCGCATTGTGGTGGCTCCTGGCGAGTACCGGGAAAACCTTTACCTGGTTACGCCTGGACTTACCATAAGCGCCGCGGCGGGAAGGGATAAATCCCCCTCCGTTATCCTAAGGGGGGATGGAGTGAATCCGCTCCTGACCGAGGAAGGCACTGACACCCTCTGGCGAGGAATTTGCTTTGACGGGACGGGCCGCGACGCCGGGGACCTTGTTGTACTCCTCGACTTTTCCGGCCGTTTCGAACAATGCCGCTTCCTACTCCCGGCCGCCCAGGGGAACCAAAAGCTAGCCGCCACCACCACTAGCGGCCGCCTTTTCCGGCCCCGGCAAAGCGTCCTCTCCTCCGCCGCCGTATCCTGCGCCAATGGCAGCCCCTCCTTCCACGCCTGTGAATTCCTGGGCGGGCGTGGTACAGCTGTTTTTTTCCAGTCCGGCACCCCGGGCGACGCCATCGCTTTGACCTACTGCCTTATTGAAGGGTTTCCCGAAAGCGCCTTAAGGCTGGACGGGGTGGCTAACGCCCGGCTGGCTAATTGTCTCCTCGCCTTCAACCAGCGTTTCCTTATCGACCGCCAGTCGCGTTACCAGGGCCAGACCGAGATAGTCAATAGCGTCATTTTCTTTAACAGCATCATCGCCATCACCTCGGGTCAAGCCAAAGCCCCCGACCTGGTCCTGGCTAACTCGTTTTATAGCCCGGAAATCTGGCGCCAGGGCACACCCCTGGCGTCCCAAAGGGGACTTAAAATCGAACGCGTCCGTATCGCATCGCCAGGTTTCCGGCAAATCGGCCGCCCGGTATTCCTGAACCTTGGAATCGACGACACAGTCAACGCCCCGGTTTGGGAAGAGGTTATTAAACTGGCCAAACCCTATGGCTACCACATAACCCTTGGTGTCAACACCACCGCCGCCAATGAAGAAACCTGGCAACTTGTCCACCAGTACGCGGCTGAAGGACATGAGATTTGCTCCCACACCTGTAGCCACGCCATGCTCCAGATTAACCCTCCCTTAACTCTGGGGTATTACCAAGAGGGGGTGACAACCGCCAACCTGCAAATCGACAACCGCCGCAACTTGCTCTTGACCGTGAATGGCAAGGATGAACTTTCCCTGGCGCTTGGGGCTGACGCCATGACCTTCACAGTACTCGGCCGCACCCTGGCCCGCTACGGGGTGGACGCCAGGGTATCTCCCTACTATGGCGGCGTTCCCGCCCTTTTCCTGCGGGAAACGGGAAACCTGGACATCACCCTGCCCCGGCCAACCGTGCCGCTGTTTATCGATTCCGACGCCTATTTCCGCTATGAGATGGAAACTTCCCTGCAGGTGCTGACCAGCCAGTTTCCCGACCAGCCAGAGTTTATCCTTATCAACCCCTTTACCGTCACCTCGGAAATGACCCGTAGCGCCATGATGCGTTACGGTTATGTGGCTGGCCGGGCCCACCTCCCGGAAGGAGAAATACCGGTGAATACCGGCCAGGGGAGGAAGTGGCCAAGCGAAAACAAGATAGACGTCTATACTATCCCCTCTTTTTCCCTTAACGCCATCAAGGAGATATTGCCTAACAACCCACCCCTGGACAACTTGCGCCTGGCTTTGGACTTCCTAAAAATCAACCTGATAACCGCCTCTATCTACGCCCATAATTACGATGAATACAGTCTGGACGAATGGGCTAAATTACTGCCCATTGTCCAGGGGGACTCGGCCTTAAAGGTAGTCAGCCTCCTTGACATCGTGCAGGAAGTCAAGAACAACGGCGTCGCAACCGGCAATGGGTATTACTCCTATCCCCTTCCCGACCCTGTTTTCGACTACCGGCCCCGTCCCGACTCGCCCCTGCTGGAGGCAGGCCAACCCCTTGGCCTGGCTAGTGATTTCGCCGGGCGTCCACTCCCCGCTGACACCCCGCCAAGTATCGGTCTTTACAAGTATCCTGATTAACCTCCCGCCCGAATCACCAGGTTACCGCCGCCCTCAGGCGAAAGCGGCCTTCCTAACCCAAGTTCCTCCGTTTTAGAATTTAAGTCCCTATTTACCAGGGGTCAGACCCTAAAAATTTTGCCTGCCTTTTTCACTAGATCACCGCTTTAGCGCCTGGCTTTGGCCTCACCCAAGCGAGGTAGGCGTTCCTGGGAGGTAGGTTGGTTTTCTCAGGGAACCGTGAACGGCGACCAACCTCCTTTCCCTAGCTAAGTCCACTCGTTATTAGACGCCGCGGATACAAGTTACAAGTGGAACCATCTTACGGCGTCGGTCGCAGCAATAAATGTACCGACCCACTGACTACAAAAGTACGTGCAGTAAAAAACACAGTTTCTGCCGTGCTGAATATCTTTGTTATTATGCATAGCCAAAGTATAATACAGCGCATGAAACGTCATCAAGCCTTCCGATCCGAACTGATGCCGGACGGCGAACAACCGCGTTTAATGCGCTACTGCGTGGGTTTGTGTCGCGTCTTCTATAACGCGGCTTAGCGTTACAGAAACAACGGCGCGCCAACATCAAGAAGAAACTGGGTTACCCGGGAATTGTTCCGGTGAAGAACATGTCCCGATCCGCTTCCGGCTCGGCAGATGCGCCGGGAAAGAACAGACGGGCATAATCCAGGCTGAACAAATACAACCTCAATCAGGGCTGGGGCGAGTTTTCAGCGTCAGTTGGAATACAAACTCAACTGAAATAGCGGGATGCTCATTCTGTTCCACCATAGAACACCAGCTAGACATGTCCAGCCTCTCTACAGTCATGTGTCAGCGGCCAATCGCCAGACTTAGGCCGGTTCTCTTGTGTGGAATGCGGTTTCAAGGAACACGCCGATGGGGTTGGCGCGCTCAACACCTTGGCGCGGGGACACCGCGTTTTAGCCAACCGGAGCGGAGGCGTGGTCAAGCCTCGCGATGAAGCAGGAACCCACTGAAGCGATTCGGCTCGGCTCAATACCGGGTTGAACGCTGTAGGAATCTCCCGCCTTCAGGCGGGGAAGGATGTTAACGGCCAAGTCCGGACGCCTAGCCACCAAGGCAATCAATCACCGGGGTGATACAGCGACGAAAGTGTAAAATGTAGGCTACTGAAGGGTTTTTACCTATGTCCACAAATTTTAACACTACCAATTCCACGTTTCGCCAGTTGATGGGTAATGGCCTGAATTACCAGGTGCCTCCCTTTCAGCGGGATTATTCCTGGACCGAAGACGAGTGGGACGATCTTTGGCAAGACATACTTGGGTTGATTGGAGAGGAGAGCGAACCGGCCCACTATATGGGTTATTTGGTCTTGCAATCGTCTGACGCCAAAGGCTTCGCTATTATTGACGGCCAGCAAAGGTTGACCACGCTCAGCTTGATGATTCTGGCAGTCCTCAAGCATCTTGAAGCGCTGGTCGAGAAAGGACTGGACAAGGAAAACAACCACAAACGTAAAGAACAATTGCAAAACAGCTATATCGGCTATATCGATCCGGTGTCATTGAACGCCAAGGCAAAACTGGAGTTGAATCGCCATAACAACCGCTTTTATCAGCATTATCTCGTCCCGCTCGCCGAACTTCCGCAACGTGGCTTAAATGCTTCTGAACATCAACTGCGCAAAGCTTTTCTCTGGTTTTTCGCAAAAATACAGGATCGATACGGCATGGAAAAAAGCAGCGGTAAGAACCTGACCGCTTTTTTGGATTATTTGGTGGATAAATTGTTTTTTACTGTGATTACAGTAACAGATGAACTTAATGCGTTCAAAGTATTTGAAACGCTTAACGCCAGAGGAGTA
>JAITQC010000179.1 GCA_031289115.1 Planctomycetota bacterium | reverse complement strand
ATAGTGAATCCCCGGTTTAAACCAGCGGCCAACTCACTTTCAGGGTTGAGCCGGGTCAGGTTGGCTAGCCGCTTCCGGTAAATTATCCTCTCCCGTTTCTTCCCCACTTAACTCCGCTGTTTCACTCGGGGGTGGCCGGCGTACCTCCCAGATTATTCCCGCCTCAAACATTTCCACCACCTCGGTCTTCTTTAACAAAACCATATTCACCCGGTCATACTCCGGATTGTGCCGTAGCAGGTAGTCCACCTGCGAGGGATAGGGAAAGGCCTTGAGGGTGGTGGCCAGAAGCAAGTAATCATCACCGATCTGGAGAAGGAGGAGGGCGCCGTGGTTTTTATCACCTTCCTTGTAATCCGGGCTATCGGTGGGATTGAAGCCGCTGCCGGGGACCTTGGCCAGGTCGGCCAGGTAGATATCCCCCGCCACCGGCGCCTCCGCCAGGCTCCGGTACCGGGTCTTTTTTACAAAAGAGTTGACGCTAGTCATGACCACTATCGACCCCAGGATAAAAACCAGGATAATCCAGCCAGCCCGGTGCCGTATAGGGATGTTGTCAGAGGAGAAATCCCCCCGGAGTTCATCGCGCTCTACCGGAGCCACCGCCCGGCAGTGGTTGCAGCGGGTAAAGTAGCGGCGGCGGTATATAAAACAGAGTAGATGCCACAAATGGAAATAACGGTAGTCAACCCAGGCGGTGAAGCTGGCTTTTTGTTGGCAGGAAGGGCAAAACCTGGGTTCGGTATTACCCAAAACAGCCTGTTTCTCGCGTGAGCCATAAACAAACAGCATGGGAATGCTTCCTCCAAAATTTGGGGACACCCAGTAGCCCAGTCAAGCTGGCGGGTAGCCAGGGGGAGTTTCCCCGGCAAAACCAAAGTATGCTAGTAGCGAAAAAAAACGTCCTAATCCAGAGTCTTACGGGAAAAAACCAGGGCGGCGGTAAACATCACCAGGGTGAAGACCAACAAAGGCCAGAGGCTTGGCCACAATAGCGGCCAGTCGTTACCCTTCAGGATAACCCCCCGGATCAACCGGTTGAAATAGGTCAGCGGGAGGAGGTTTCCTAAAAAACGCGCCCAGGACGGCATGCCCCGGAAAGGGAAGAAAAAGCCGGAGAGCACGATGTTGGGAAGAAAATAGAAAACCGCCATCTGCATGGCCTGGAGCTGCGAGCGGGCCAGGGAGGAGAGGGTTATCCCTACCGTCAGGTTAGCGGCGATAAAGACCAGGAAAACCCCATAAATGGCGGTGAGGCGGCCAAGCATGGGGATAGCGAAGACAAAGCGGGCTCCTAAAAGCACCAGGGTGGTTTGGACTAGGCCAATCGCGACATAGGGCACAATCTTCCCCGCCAGTATCTCCAGGGGCCGGAGGGGCAGCGCGAGTAACATTTCCAGGTTACCGCGTTCGCGTTCGCGGGTTATGGCCAAACCTGTCATCAAGACCATGGTGAGGGTAAGGATAACTCCCATCATGCCTGGGACAATGTTAAACTTGGTGATGCCCTCGGGATTGTAGCGGCGGTGGCTGACTAGCCGAAAGGGTTCAACCTCTGGTGCCAGATGGGCCAGCGTACCCTGTAACTCCCGCCGCGCCAGTCGGCCAGGAATCGCCTCGGCCGCCGCCAGGGCGGCGGTGACCGCCAGCGGATCGGTGGCGTCAGCCTCCAACAGGATTACCGGGTTTTCTCCCCGGATAAGCCGGCGGCTAAAGTCACTGGGGATATTCACCACAAACTGCGCCTCTCCGGTGGCGAGGGCGGTTTCCGCCGCCAGCGGATCACTGGCGTCGCCAATAATCTGGAAATAACCGGTGTTTTCCAGGCTAGCCAGAAAGGCGCGAGTCAGGTCGCTGTTTTCCCCCGCCACCACCAGGGTGGGCATAAGCCGGGGATCGGTGTTGATGGCGAAACCAAAAATCACTAATTGCGCCAGGGGAATGACGACAATCATGGCCAGGGTTACCCGGTCCCGGGCGAGTTGCCGGCATTCCTTTAGAAACATCCCTAACCAGCGCGAGGGTGAAAAAAAAGACATGCCCCTCCCCTCCCCCCGCTCGCCGGGTTAACCGCCACCTGGCTAGCGCTCTTTCTCCCGCTGGCCCATCAGGTAAATGAAAGCCTCTTCCAGCCCGGTTTCAGCCGGACTCACCGGGTATTCCGGAGGTAAACTGGCGAGGGTGGCGACCAATTCCTCCCTCTGGCTACCCACCACGGTCAGACAATTGCCAAAGACAATCGCCTCCGCTACCCCTGGTTTACCAGCGAGGGAGCGGGCGAGGAGGGCGAGATCCTTACCACCTACCTGATAGGCGTGGAGGTTCTGCCGCGCCACTATTTCCCTGGCTGTCCCTTGTTCGAGTACCCTCCCGGCGGCGAGACAGACCAGCTTGTGGCAGCGCTCCGCCTCGTCCATGTAATGCGTGCTTACCAGAATAGCCAGGCCAGCGTGGGCAAGATGGTGCAGGTTGTCCCAAAAGTCCCGCCGGGCGGCCGGATCGACTCCGGCGGTGGGTTCATCCAGGAGGAGGAGTTCCGGCTGGTGAACCAGGGCCGCCGCCAAGGCTAGACGCTGCTTCCAGCCACCGGAAAGGTGGCTGGCAAGTTCACCCGCCACCTCCGCCAGGCCATATTCCGCCATAATCTCCCGTACCCGGCGCCGGCGGTCCTTAAGCCGGTGGATTTGGGCGACAAAAGCCAGGTTTTCCCTCACCGTCAGGTCTTCCCAGAGGGAGAAGCGCTGGGTCATGTAACCAATATGACGCTTGATCCAGGCGTTTTCTCGGCGGATATCGTAACCCAGGCAATACCCCTCCCCGCTGTCCGGCGTGAGTAGACCGCAGAGCATGCGAAAAGCTGTGGTTTTTCCGCTGCCATTAGGTCCCAGAAACCCGAGAATCTCACCCCGATTCACTCGAAGACTCAGGTCCCGCACCGCCAGGCGGCCGGAAAACTTCTTGCTGAGATTTTTCACCTCGATAGCCGGGACGTCTTGTTTCATTTCGACTCTCCCCGGGTGACCTGAACCGGCGTACCCGGATGGAGGTGGTGGTTAGAGTCAGTTGGGGTGGCTTCCAGACGGTAGGTCAGTTTGTGGCGGGACTCGTTACTGTAAATCATGGGTGGGGAAAACTCAGCCTCGGGGGAAACCAGATACAGCCTGGCCGAAGCGGTGGCGGGCTGACCATCCTGGCGAAAAAACACTGTCTCCCCCAGCTGGAAAAGGGCGACATCCGCCTCTGGGACAAAGAAAACCAGCCGCCTCTGCTGGGGTGGCAGGAGCTTTACCACTGGTCTACCCGCCGCCACCCATTCCCCCGGAAGATAGAAAATATCAACCACCAGGGCGTCGACCTGGCTAATTACCTGCTTTTCCCCACTATTCCAGGCCGCCTCCCGGACTTCCGCCGTCGCCGCCGCCAGTTCCGCCGCCGCCGCCAACTGAAGACCGCTGCGGGCGGGGAGTTCGGCGCTCTCTATCTCCTGCTCGACCTGGCGGATCAAGGCCAGGTCGGTGTCGTGGCGGGAGCGGATTTGATCAAGGTCGGCAGTGCTTATCCCGCCCTGGACATGCAAGCGTTCACCCCGGTCGAGCCGGAGAGACGATTCCCGCTCCTGGGCCAGGGCTTGCTCACGCCTGGCTAGAAGCACCTCGATTTCCGGGGGACGGGCGCCGGAGAGAAGGTCCTGGTGACTAGCGCTAGCCGCCTCCTGGCGGGAGCGGGCGCGGGCCAGGTTACTGGCCTCGGGTTCCGCCTCCAGCTGGAATATTTCCTGGCCAGCTGTCACCTGGTCACCCCGGTCAACCCGAAGTTCAGTCAGGCGTCCGGCCCGGGAAGAGGCGGCATAGAGATAATCGGCTTCGACATAACCAGGGTAGACGGGAGGGCCGGAGTCAACCGGGAAAAACGGGTAAAGGGGGTAAATCTCTCGCCCGAGAAAGAGGATACCCACCAGGAACAGTATCGCCAACAGCCAGCGCATGGCGCCACCTTTCTCCTCCACCCGCTGAAAAAGACTCAGGCGCTTGTGAAATCAGCCATTCTTTTGCTCAAAGTCCTGCATGAATTCCACTAGCTTCCGCACCCCTTCCAACGGGAAGGCGTTGTAGAGGCTGGCCCGCAGTCCTCCCACCGAACGGTGCCCCTTAAGGCCGTCCAGGCCGGCTGCCTTGGCCTGTTGGACAAACCTGGCCTCCAGCTCCTCGTTTTCCAGTCGCCAGGTGATGTTCATGAGCGAACGCGAGTCCTTGCGGGCGCAGGGTCGCCAGAAAGGACTGGTGTCTAGCGCCTGGTAAAGGAGACTGGCCTTAGTTTGGTTACGCGCTTCCATAGCCGCCAGTCCCCCTTCGGCCGCCAGCCATTCGCTGACTAGCTTCAGGATGTAGATGGCGAAGGTGTTCGGGGTGTTGTAAAGGCTTGGCTCTTTCATATGGGTGGCGTAGCGGAAGAAGAGGTTGCCTGACTCGGGTGTTTTTTCCGCCAAGTCGCGGCGAATAATAACCAGGGCGGAGCCGGCTGGACCCAGGTTTTTCTGCAGGCCAGCGTAAATAAGACCAAAGTTACTGACGTCGATCACCCGGGACATGATGTCAGAAGACATGTCAGCCACCAGGGGTGAGTTGGTTTTGGGAAACTCCGGGAAACGGACGCCGCCAATAGTCTCATTGGAACAAAGATGGACATAGGCGGAACCGGGATTGAACTTGAGTTCCGCTGGCCGGGGGGTTCGCATGTAGTTGTCCCCCCTCCCGTCCCAGACCACTTTTACCCGCCCTACCACCTCCGCCTCCTTGATCGCCTTGCCAGCCCAAGCGCCGGTGTGGACATAGTCGGCGAAACCTCCGGCGGGAAGAAGGTTTAACGGCACCATGGCGAACTGTTGACTCGCTCCTCCCGGAAGGAAGAGGACAGCGTAGGAGTCGGGTATACCCATAAGCTGGCGGATATTGGCTTCCGCCGCCTTGATGATGGCGTCATAGGTTTTACTGCGGTGCGACATTTCGAGAATCGACATGCCGCTACCCGGGTATTCGAGTAACTCCGCCTGGGCTTTTTCCAGGACTGGAAGGGGGAGCACCGCTGGACCAGAGCTAAAGTTATAAATGCGCGCCATGGAATCGCCTTTCCTAGGAAATGGGTTTAAACCGCGGCTGGAGGGGCGCCAGTGACATTGGCCAATAATTATAACCTGCCTAGCGAGCGGCGCAAGACTAAGGCTCCAGATTGTCCGGACCGGGGAAAGTGCGGTGAAGGGCGAAAAAACTTGCCTGCCTTTGTTAACCAGCGAAACCGGGTCGCCACTTTTCCCCTTTCCCTAACCTTGCTTAACCGCGAAAATTCGCTATGGCTGAAAAAGCGTTGTCCCCCTTTCACTTGCCTTCTATAATGCGTAGGTCGGAGAATTCAACTGGTCTGGGCTAAAACGAGGCGGTTAAGAACCGGATTACTCTCACCAGCGACAGGCCAAACGCTTTTATTTCGGGTCAACTGTCTTCGGAAACCGGCCCGCGCCACGGGGAGCCGGGCGGGCGACTGGTGTTTTTTCTTCACTTTTCACCCCTTCCGGGGTAAGCAAACCCGGTAGGGTTATTTCCCTTGGCGTCTTTCCCCATTTCTCAGCCAACAGGTGCACGCGTATGGGTAAACTGGTTGTTTTCGAAGATTTACTGGAGGAGCGCCAGGTTTGGCGGCGGGAAGGCCTTC
>JAITQC010000183.1 GCA_031289115.1 Planctomycetota bacterium | reverse complement strand
CGCCACGCGGGTTGGCGCGCCACCCTGCTACGGCGCCAATTCTGGCGGCTAGAACCGGCCGGGAAGGACAACTCCTTTCCCGCCGACCCAGTCCGCCAGGCTGAAGTGTTACTGGCTGTTCTGGCGACGGTGCCTACCCGGAGCGAAAGCCAGCGCCGCCGGGCGCGGCCGGGTAAAACCCCTGGCCACTCCCCAGCGCCAGTAAACCCTGCCGAAGCGCTTCGCCAAAAGGGAAACGCGCCGCCCGCGGCGGAGCTAGAGCCGGGAGTCGGCCCGGTTTTGCCAGGCGAACTAAAAACCCTTGTTCCTGAGGCTGAACCCCCGCCTTCCCGGCGGCGGAAAAAGGTAGTCCCGCGCTTGCGGCCGGAGAAGACCCTAGAGACGGGCGAGTCGACTGGGAAAGTGGCGGCGAGTAAAAAGGGACGGCGGGTCAAAGGGGAGGCTAAGACAACGCCAGTGGCGGCGGTTGTCCCGGAGTCACCATTCCGGGACGGCCTAAGCGTTATCGGGATTGAACCCCGTGTTGCCCTGTCCCGGTTGGTGGTGGTGGCGGCGGGCGACAACCCTCTTCCTGGCACCGACCAGGTGACTTTACTGGTGCTTAGCGATCCGCCGCGGCGTTTCCGCCTGCATTTTCTGGGCGTGGATTTTGACGAGGCGGGGCGTTATCTCCTGTCTCTACAGGCAGCGACCCCGCTAGAAGTGGGAGAGATGACAGCGACTTATCTGGCGGCCGGGAAGGCCGGGCTTTACCCGGGTTGGGGAGAGTGAGGGTTTTTCCCCGCATCGGCGGCGGATTGAGTTGTCTGGTAGTAATGTAGCCTGCCCTGAGTTACCGGTTTCTTCCTCCTTCACATCCTGCCTAGCCAGGCCAGCGCCTGGCGTAAACCCCAGTACTTTACTGTTTACCGGGAGTTCGGCTTACTCTTTCTCCCGGGATCATCTCGTCCCCCTCCCGCCAGCCGGAAAGCCTATAAACTTAAATCTACCAGGACTTGACGCCGGCGAGTTTTGTGGGCGTGGTGTAAAAAAATTGGCTGGTATTAAATAAACCCCGGGGGGAGCGGCTGGTAGGCGTCAAGAACAAGCTGGTGAAAGGCCTGGGCGAAAAGCGGGCTAGGATCAGGGTCTTCCGGACGGGAGGAAAGGCGGATAACCTTGGCGCTTGGGAATAACTCCTGCCAGGGTTCACCCGAAAGACCGGGGGGCAGGTCGGATTTGTTAAGCGCCACCAGGATTTTGGCTGGCTCCTTGCCGCCACCCGCCAGGATGTCCCGGACCAGGCCAGCCGCCGCCGCTGTTTCGCCTTCCCAGGGACAGGACTGGTCAACCACCAGCGCCACCACTAGCGCCGCTTTCAGGCGTTTCTCCACCTCCGCCTGGAGGAAAGCGGGTAGCGGGGTGCTACCGAGGCCTGGCAGGTCGCTCGCCTGGACGCTGAAGTCAGCCAGGGACAACTCCTCTTCCACTGGATCGCGGGTGGCGCCAGGCTCGGGATGGACCAGGGCGCGGGGGAAACCGGCCAGGCGGTTCAAGAGACTGCTCTTGCCAGCGTTAGGCGCTCCGCAGATCGCCAGGCAGTGGCTTTCCAGCCGGAGGCGGCGCCACAAGGGGTCGACTGGTAGTCCGGTTTCTTGTTCGCCAAGGACTAGCGCCACCTGTCCAGGGGTCTGGCAGGCGGCTAAATCCGGGTTAACTAGCTGGTCCAAGACAACCGGAGAGGCGGGGGTAGGGCTAGCTAAAACTTGGTCAAGCTCTTGCCAGTAAAGGCTTTGAAAGTGAAGCGAAAGGCGGCGGCAAATATCCTGGCCGCCGTGCGGGGTGAGAACGCGTAACCCCGGCCTTGGTTTCGCCAGAAGCACTTGGTCTAGTTCCTCCCCTTGGCTACCCAGCAGTTTCCCGTAGCGTATTTCCCCGTTTACCAGGGTTTTGGCGTGTCCTGTCCCGTTCTTTAGCCCAAGGTCAAGGTCTTGGGCCAGCCTTTCTTCGCTAGCGTAAAAGTGAAATACCGCCACCGCCCCGGTCTGGCGGGGGGTTGCCTGGAGGTAAAAGGCCGGCGTGGGCAGAGAATTATCCATTTTTTTCCAAGAGTTAAAGTATTCATACGAAAAGAATTGAATTGCCCGTGATAGTCCTTGGATCAGGGTTTCAATTTTTTCCGTGGTAATAACGGGAAAAAGCGTTAAGCTTTTGCCCGACTCAGGCGTGCCTGGGTGGAGCAAAAAAACCTGTTGCTTTTTCCTTGACTCGCTATATATAGTGGCTAATAATACGCGGCCCCCCCACTCCTAGTGGTTTTCCCGCTGTCTGAGCGGCGGGGTGGGGTCAGGGTCTGGGTTACCCGGCCGGGTTTAGCGCCTGACTACCGGTAGGGCTAAAAAAAGCGGCGGAAACTGTTTTTTACGCTTGTTTCGTTTACACTTCAGGTTGATTCAGGGGATTACCTGTGCGCTGTCCACACTGCCGGGACGAGAACGACAAGGTGGTCGACACCCGTTCGGCTGAAGACGGGTCGGTTATAAGGCGGCGGCGGGAATGCGTCAAGTGCGGCAAACGCTTCACCACCCACGAACGTTTGGAGGACATGCCGGTAAAGGTGGTCAAGAAAAGCGGCCAGATTGAGGATTTCTCCCGGGACAAAATCCTGGCTGGAGTATGCCGGGCGACGGAGAAAAGGCCGGTGCAACTAGATGATTTGCGGGATTTGGTCTCGGGTTTGGAACGCCAGATTACCGCTGGCAACCGCCGGGAAATCAACAGCCGCGACATAGGCGAAATGGTGATGCGCGAACTTCGCCGGCTTGACGAGGTCGCTTATGTCAGGTTTGCCTCGGTTTACCGCGAGTACCAGGCGGTGGATGAGTTTATCAAGGAAGTTAGTGAGTTACACGAACCTGGGCACCCGGACAGCGATGGTTTTTCCGGGTGAGATGGAATTTTTTTGGGGATAGACATTTAGGGGGCCTTGGCTGAAAAGGCGCGGCACCGTAAGATCGGAGAGTCTGACATGGGTAACATCGCTATGGTGGTCAAGCGTGATGAAAAGGTTGTCCCGTTTGACCGAAGTAAAATAACCGAGGCCATATTCGCGGCCGCCCGGGTGGTGGGGGGTAGTGACCGCCAGTTGGCGGATGAACTCGCTTCGCTAGTGGTGTCCTTCCTGGAAAAACGCTATGACGGCGACAATTACCCCCGTATCGAGGACATTCAGGACATGGTGGAGAAAGTCCTGATCGAAACCGGGCACGCCAAGACCGCCAAGGCCTTTATCCTTTACCGGGAACGCCGGGCCGAGGTACGGTCCAAAATGGAGGTGCGCCGGGACGAGGTGTCGGCCCCCGGGGACTCCACCGACATTCACCTAATGGTAGACCCGGTCAGCCGGGCTGAGTTTTTCACCTGGGACCGCTCGCGTATCGCCAAGGCCCTGGTCCGCGAGGCCGGCCTGGAGGAGGCGGAGGCGCTTTCGGTAGCCAAGGTGGTGGAGAAAAGGATCATCGCCTCGGGAATCCGGCGTATTTCGACCAGCCTCATCCGCGAACTGGTTGACAACGAGCTTTTTGAACGGGGACAACAGAAACAGCTGGAGCGCCAGTCAATTATCGGCCTCCCCAAGTTTGATGTGGAGAGCCTGATACTCTCCAAATCCAAGGAAAACTCCAATATCGCCGCCAACAACCCTGAAGCCATCAACCTGGCTATCGCCGAGACGGTTCTTAAGCAATACGCCCTCCAGGAGGTGTTTTCCCCGGAAGTGGCCGACGCCCACCGCGATGGCACGGTCCACCTGCACGACCTTGGCTACCCTACCCGGGTTTACTGCTCTTCGCATTCCCTGGAGTATTTGAAAAAATACGGTCTCCAGCTGGAAAACCTCGACACCAGCTCCGCTCCCGCCAAGCACGCCCGGACCCTCAACGGACACTTGAACACCTTTCTCGCCTCGATGCAGGCCTATTACGCCGGCGCCCTGGGGGTGGCCTATATCAACATCATGTACGCTCCCCTGGTGGAGGATATGTCGGACGAGGAAATGCGCCAGGAAGCGCAGCATCTCATCTTCTCCTCCAGCCAGAACGCTTTTTCCCGCGGGGGACAGACCCTCTTCCTCGACTTTAACATCCACACCGGCATTCCGGCCTACCTCAAGGACATTCCTGCCATTGGACCCGGCGGCAAGTACCTGGACCGCACTTACGGGCAGTTCGCGGAAACCGCTACCCGTTTCACCCGGGCTATGCTAGACGTCTGGGCTGAGGGTGATCAATACGGGCATGTCTTCGCTTTCCCCAAGTGCGATTTCCACGTCAACCACGAGACTTTTTCCGATCCTGCCCAATACACCATCTATCGCTACGCCTGCGAGATAGCCGCCCGTAACGGCGTTCCCTATTTTATTTTCGACCGTGACGAAGTCACCCTCTCCGCCTGCTGCCGCCTCCGGACCGTGATTGAGGATGACTACATGATCCGCCACCCGGAGTCGATGCGCTTCTGCGGTTTCCAGAACGTCACTATCAACCTTCCGCAGTGCGCCTACCGGGCAGGACGCGGGAACTACGCCGGAGTCTTCCCGGAGATCGAGCACGCCCTCGGGATCTGCGTCAAGGCGCATCTGGAGAAAAAAGCATTTTCCCGCACCTTGATGTCAGCTCCCTCCATGCCCCTTTGGCAGATCGGGAAAATCGCCGCTGACGGCCGGCCCTACGTAGACTTGGACCGGGCCACCTATATTGTCGGCGTCATCGGCCTTAACGAGTGCGTCGCCTACCTTACTGGCAAGGAGCTCCACCAGGACAACGAGTCCATGCGGCTGGGGATGAAAATAATCTCCTACCTCTATTTCTGCATCAAGGAGGAGAGTAAGCGCCTGGGAATGAAGATAACCATAGAGGAGTCGCCAGCCGAGTCAGCCGCTCGCCGCCTGGCGAAAATCGACCTCAAACACTACCCCGACGCCATTGATTTCATGCGGGGGAATATCGACCAGGACGAGGTCTACTACACCAATTCTGTCCATCTGCGTCCTGACGCCGGGGACTCCATAGTCGAACGCATCCGCAAACAGTCGATGTTCCACGGGCTTATCGAGTCCGGAGCGATTATCCACGCTTTTGTCGGCGAATCCCGGCCCTCGGCCGGAGCGATCGCCAGCCTGGTGGAAAAGACCTTCCGTAACACCCGGGCGGCCCAGCTTACCATTAGTCCGGAGTTCACCATCTGCGGTTCTTGCCACCGGGTGGGACCAGGAATCTCTGACACCTGCCCCCACTGTGGGGCTGGCAACCTCCCCGGCGCCCACCGCCTTAGTAGCGACAGCGTTGGGGGTGGGATGCAGGAGTGGAACCCGGCGAGCCTGGCCGCTCTGGCCAGCAAGACGCCGGCCCTGGTCAACGCATGACCGGGGAAGAAACGCCGGTGGGGTTTGACCTGCGGGGGTTAAGGAAGGATTCCCTTCTTGAGTGGGACGACCATCTGGTGGCGGTGGCGGTGGCGGGGGGTTGTAACTGGCGTTGTCCCTATTGCCACAGCTGGCGTTATGTGATAGACCTTCCCAACCTGCCCCCCTTGGACCCGGAGGACCTTATCCGCCATCTGGAGGAGCAGGCGGGTTGGCTGGACGGAGTGGTGTTTTCCGGGGGTGAGGCGACCCTGCAGCCAGGTTTACCCGACCTGGTCCGGCGGGTGAAGGGGTTGGGAGTAAAAGTCAAGCTCCACAGTAACGGCTCCCGGCCGGAGGTGGTCCGCCGTCTCCTGTCGGAACACCTTATCGACTGCCTGGCCCTTGACCTTAAGACTCCCCTGGACAACCGCCTCCTGCCGCTAGCGGGGACGCCTCCGGAGGAGGGGGTGCTAGACAGGGTGCGGGAAACCTTCGCCCTCGCCCGGGACGGGGGAGTTGACCGCGAATACCACACCACGCTTTTTCCGCCGATGGTTGACCGGGGCAGCCTGGGGGAGATGGCGGATTTTCTTGCCCAGGACGGGGTGTGGTTTCTCCAGCAGTTTTCCCCCCTCGACTGCCTTAGCCCGATTGTGGCGGGGCAGCAGGTTTATGGCACCCGCGAGCTCGACCAGCTGGAAGAGATCGCCCGGTCCCGGCATCCGCGGGTGGTGATGCGCCGCCGGCTTAACGCCTGAGGTTTTTTCCCATTGGGAGCCCAGTTCTACCTATGTCGGAAAACCTTTTTTATGACATGCTTAGTGAATCCCACCGCGACCGGCGGCTGGTCTGCATTTTCCGCGACCCGTCGGACCTGCGGCGTTTCGCGGTTGGTTATGTGGTGGCGGTGTCACCTAACGACTACAGCCTGCAACAGATTGACCCGGACGGGCGGGCGGACGGTCTGGATATCGGGTCGATTGACGACATAATCGAAATCCGCCGGGAATCCCGTTACGCCCGGCAGATCCTGCTCCTGATGGAAAACCAGGAGATAGAGGCGGAGGGACTTGACAACAGCGGGGCCTGGAAGGGTAGTCCCAACCCCGAGAGTTGCCTGGAGGATGTCCTGCGCCTGGCCCTGGCCGACAAGATGGTGGTTAACATCCTTCTCACCACCGGTGACGATGAACTCCGTTTCTATGGCCTGGTGCGGGAAGTGACTCCAACCCACATCAAGATAGACGTCCTTACTGACGATGGCGAGCCGGATGGAACTAGCGCCATCCGTATCGACGAGATAGCCGGGCTTCAGGTTAACACCCGTGACGAACGCCGCGTGGCGTTGTTGCACCGCCACCGTATGCATCTTTACCTGTGAACTATGAGCCTGATTCCCCATGAATCGCTTTATTATGAGGTTGCCCGGGCAGGACAAGTGGTTTGCCAGCTTTGTCCGCACCGTTGTCACCTTAAACCTGGTGAACATGGATCCTGCTGGGCGCGGGAAAACCGGGATGGCACCCTTTTTAGCCTCACCTACGGCAAGCTGACGGCGGTAGCCCTCGACCCGGTGGAGAAAAAACCCCTCTATCATTTTTTCCCGGGGCGTCCCATTCTTTCGGTGGGGGGTTGGGGTTGCAACCTCAAGTGTGTGTTCTGCCAGAACAGCTCCATTTCCCAGGGCGTGGCGCCGACCCGCGAGGTGTCGGTGGAGGAGCTGGCCCAGGCTTCCCGGGAAAACGGCTCCATCGGTGTCGCCTACACCTACAACGAGCCACTGGTGGCTTTTGAATACATCCTGGACGCCGCCCGGGCGGTGCGCTTGGCAGGGGGCAAGAACGTACTGGTCACCAACGCCTATGTGAATCCGGAGCCCTTGGCAGAGCTTTTACCCCTGATTGACGCCATGAACATAGACGTCAAGGCCTTTAACGAGGATTTTTACCACCGGTTATGCCGCGCTTCCCTCGCCCCGGTTTTAGACACGGTGCGGGAGGTGTTGGGGAAGACGCATGTCGAACTCACCCTCCTTCTTATCCCGGGGGAGAATGACGCGGTGCCGGAACTGGAGGACATGGCGGATTGGATAGCCGAGAATTGCGGCCGGGATATCCCAACTCACATCACCGCCTATTTCCCCAGTTACCAGTCGCAGCGCTCCGCCACCACCGCCGCCCATTTGGTGCATGCGCGTGATATTTTCCGTTCCCGCCTTGACTATGTCTACGCCGGGAACATCCGGATACCGGGTGGCGGCGACACTAGTTGCCGCAAGTGTGGCGAAACCCTGATCCGTCGCGGCGCCTTCTCGGTCGAATGGTCCTCCATCACCCCGGAAGGCGACTGTCCGCGTTGTGGAAGTGACAACCACCTGGTCCTGAATTGACCCATAAGGATGGGAGACACCAGTCCATGCGTTTGAAATCGATTGAGCTTTTCGGCTTCAAATCCTTCCCTGACCGCACGGTCATTGATTTTGGGGACGCTAACGAGATAACCGCCCTTCTTGGCCCTAACGGCTGTGGCAAGTCCAACATTGTCGACGCCATCCGCTGGGTTCTTGGTGAACGCTCGGCCAAGAGCTTGCGGGGTGACGATATGCAGGACGTCATTTTCTCCGGCTGCAACAGCCGCCACGCCAGTGGACTTGCCGAAGTGAAGCTGGTCTTTGACAATCAGGACGGACGCCTCGAAATTCCAGCTGGGGCGGTAGTGGTCGCCCCGAGCGAAGTTTCTGTCGCCCGCCGCCTCCACCGCTCCGGTGAAAGCGAATACCTGATTAACCACAATCCCTGCCGTCTCAAGGATATTCGCGACCTCTTCCTGGACACTGGCGTTTCCGGCTCCGCCTACTCGGTGATTGAGCAAGGCCGGGTGGAGTTTCTTCTTAACGCCAAGCCGGCTGACCGGAGGCAGGTGTTCGAAGAGGCGGCCGGTATCGCCGGCTTTAAACAGCAGCGTAAGGAAATTCTTTCCCGCCTGGAACGCACCGATCAGGTCCTCATCCGGGTGAATGACCGGGTAGAAGAGCGGGAGCGCCAGATCCGCCGGGTCGGCGGCCAAGCCAGTAACGCCCGTCGTTACCGGCGTCTCGCCAGTCAACTCACCACCCTGAAAACCTTTCTTTTTCGCCGCCAGTACATCACCTTGGCGGCGGACCAGGAGCGAATCGGCCATGAACGCCAGGAACTGGAGGCAGAACTCGCCCGGGAAGACGCCTCCCTCGCCCAGGCCATAGCTAGCCTAGCCAGGGTGGGGGCGGAGGAGCAGGACCTCCTTGCCCGGCGCGAGGTAGTCGCGGGCGAAGTGAGTAATCTCCAGTCTGAACTCGCCCGGCTAAACCTGGAGCAGAGCCAGGCGCTTAACCAGAGTGACCGCCTCCGGGAAGAACTGGAGCGTTCGGGTGAGCGCCAGCGTGGCCTTGGGGAACGCCGTGACCGCCTCCAGGCCAACCTGGAAGCGATCCAGCGCGATTTGGCGGGGGCGGAGGCGGGTCTGGCCGAACTGGATGGGGTGATCGCTGTCCGGGAAAACGAGCGTAACGCCCTGGCCGCCGCCAGCGCCGCCACCGAAGCCAGGGTGGGGGAGCTACGTAACCGTTCCCTTGACCTGTACCAGGAGCGCCAGAACCTACTTTCCCGGGCCAACCGCCTGGAAATAAGCGGCCAGTCCCTTTGCGAACGCCTGAACGGGCTTTCTGAACGGAGTGAACGCTCTTCCGTCGAGGCGGCGGCGGTGGAGCAGGAGCTGGCGGTCCTGGACGGGGAGTTCCGCCAGACAGCGGAACGGGCGGCTGGAATCCAGGACCGGCTGGAAGTTGCGCGCCAGCGCCTGGATACACTGACCCGGGGAGAGGACGATCTACGGAGTGAGGAACGGGCCCGGGAATCCGCCCTTTCCGGTCTGTCCGCCCGCCAGACCACCCTTCAGGAGCAGGAAAGTAGCCTGGCTGGCGCTTTCGAGGGAGTGCGTAACGTCATGACCGCCTCCCGGGAGGGGCACCTGTCCTGCCAGGGGGTGGTGGGTCTGGTGAGTGACATTCTGGAGGTCCCCCGCGAGCTTGCCCTGGCAGTGGAGACTTTGCTCGGGAACGCCAGCCAGGATATCGTCATCGCCAGCGCCCGCGACGCCGAGGCCGCCATTGGCTACTTGAAGAGCGGCCGCCTGGGCCGCGCCACTTTTCTTCCCCTTGACCGGATAAAACCGCGCCAACGCCTGGATCCGAGTCTGGGGAATCTGCCGGGGGTGGTGGGGGAGGCGAGCCAGCTAGTGGGCTCTGCTCCGGAGCACCGGGGCATTGTCGAACACCTGTTGGCCGGAGTTTTGGTGGTGGAAAACCTGGGACGGGCCCGCGAACTTTCCGGCGGGGCGGCCAGGGGGGTAAAGATAGTCACTCCCGAGGGGGACGTTATTAGCCCGGGCGGAGCCATGACCGGCGGCCAGGGTCGCCAGCAGCGTTATGGCCTGGTGCAGCAGAAGGCGGAGCTACGCGCAGTTGGCGAGGCGGTCCAGGAGGCGAAAAAACACTTAGCTGAACTTGGGGAAAAACACCTGGCCCTGACGGAAGAGCTTTCGCAATGCCGCCAGTCCATCCACGCCCATGAGGTGGAATTGGCCGAAACCGGCTGGGCCGAGGCGGGATTAAAGCAGAACCTGGCAGTAGGCTGGAACCGGTTGGAACGGGCCCGGGCGGAAGGCGAGGCGGTGGCGCAGGAGCGTCAGGGTCTGGAAGACGGGGCGGGGGACTGGCAGGGCGAACTTGCCCTTATCCAGGGGGAAATTAGCGGGCTTGACCAGACCCTAGCCACCCTTAACGCTGAACTCGCGGATGCCTCGAATCAGCAACGCGTTGGCCGGGACACTCTTGACCAGCTCTCGGGGGAACTTTCCGCCCGCCAGGCGGAACGGGCGGGCGATTACGCCAGGGTAGAGGATCTTCGCCGGCGTCTGGGGGAGACAGAGGGTGAACTTGGCGCCTGCGCTACTGAACTCGCGGCGGGTTTTGACCCGCAACCCCTGGAACAGGAAATTTCCCATCGGGCCGAGGAAATCGCCCGTTGCCAGCTTCAGGAAGAGGCGTTCCTGCGTCAGCGCGAACAACAGCAAAGCGTCCTGACTGAATTAGGCGAATTCCTGGCTGCCCGGCGCGGGGAAATGGAAAGCCAACGCTCGCTGGAACGGGGTAGCCAGCTACAGATCACCCGTCTTAGAGATGGCCTGCGGGAGCTTGACCGCCGTCTTGCCCAGTGCGAGGCAGGCCTGGACTCGCTCCAGGGAAAAGCGCGAGAGGAGTTAGGCCTGGAAAACCTCGCCCCGCCGCCGGCCCTTCCCGCTAGCGAGCCGGAAGAAGAGGGGGAGGGGGAAGTGGATGGGAACGAGGAAGTGGCAAGCCTCCCGCCGCCTCCGGCCGAGGAAAACCCCTGGGAAAACCTGACCGATTCCGAACTCCAGTCCGAGGTGACGCAACTGGCGCGTAAGATTTCCAACATCGGCCCGGTCAATTTCGACGCTATCGACGAGTTGGCGGAACTGGAGGCTTCGGCGGAGTTTCTCCAGGCCCAAAAAGAGGATCTGGAGGCGGCGGTGGCGGATATGCGCCAGACCATTGACACGGTCAACCAGAAGTCATCTGACCGTTTCCAGGAAACCTTTGTCAAAGTGCGGGAAAACTTCCAGGAGCTCTTCACCAGCCTCTTCGGAGGCGGCTCGGCCGACCTGGTGCTTGAGGAGCTGCCAGAAGGCGCTGGCGACCCGCTTGACGCCGGCGTCGATATCGTGGCCCGTCCCCCCGGGAAGGCCCCGAAAAGCATCTCCCTCCTTTCCGGTGGCGAGAAAGCTCTCTGCGCCGTCGCCCTTCTCCTCGCCCTTTTCCGCTCCAAGCCAAGTCCATTCTGCATTTTGGACGAGGTGGACGGTCCCCTGGACGAGGCCAATATTGACCGTTTCATGGAGCAAACCCGGATTTTCAGCCAGCTGACGCAATTTATCATTATTACCCACTCCCAGCGCACCATGAGTCTCACCGACAAGGCCTGGGGGGTGTCCCAACGCGAGAAGGGGGTGTCTAGCATTTTCAGTATCCACTTCGAGAAGATGGCGGCGGCGGTGCGGCGGGGAAAACCGGCGGCTTCGCCCTCCCCGGAAGTGGAGGACGAGCGGGAGATGGCGGTGTAGGCGGCGGTGACTAAAAATAGAAAAGTATTGCCACTTTTAAAATTTCTTCTATAATCCTTTAATTAACTGACGGGTGTATTTTAGGAAAATTGACAGGGTAAAGCCACCTTTGGCGATTTCCGAATTCACACGGGGAAAGAGGGATTTTGCATGGGTAATAGAAAAAGTTGGTTGGGGGGTATGGTGTTGGTACTGTTCCTGGGGAGCGTTACTCTCGGACAGGCTGCCACTACCGGAAAAGACCTGGATGGCTACGCCAATGCTGCCTCGGCTAGCATCTCGGTCCAACGGGTTTTCCGCGACGCCCTCCCTTCGGTGGCCGACTACACCCAGACCGCTTACGCCCAGACCGCTTACGATGGGGAAGTGGAAAGTGACGACGCCCTGGCGACAGCGATTTGCGGTTCCCCCATCTGTGGCCCAGACCAGCGCTGGATTCTCTGGGACACGCCTTTCCTTGACTGGACGCGTCAGGACAGTCGGGATGGCGTCAACGGTTATGACTTTAACGCCAGTGGTTTCGCCACCGGTATTTCCCGTTTGGTCAGTTCTAACACCACCTTTGGTCTCGCCGTCGGTTATGACGCACGTGAACTTCGCTCGCGTGACGCCCTGCTTCACACGGTGAAAGCCGACGCCTTCCACGCCGCCTTTTACGGCGGTACCGTGGTGGGAGGGTTTAACCTCGACGCCTATGCCGGATTTTCCCTGGCCTCGGAACGTTCCAAGCGTAACTTCGCCGACGCCGCCAGTTTTGCCACCGCCAACTACACTGACTATGTGTGGTCGGGAGGTGTCAAGGTGAGTTACGCCTTCGCTCCCTGGGAATCGATTCGGATCATCCCCTCGGCCGGTTTGGACTACAGCCACCTCTCCACCAGCACCCTGAACGAGTCACAGGCGGGGGCGGCTTTGTTTAACGGCAAGGCGAAGAAGGCTGACTCCCTGCAGTTACCCCTCCTGGTTACCTTTAACCACACCCTCAATTCCCGCTTCCTGTCCTACGGCGGTGTTCCCTCCCGCTGGACCTTCGAGGCCCGGGGTGGCTGGGTGCCAGAGCTTGGTTCCCAAAAATTCAAGTATAACGCGAGTTCAGCGGCGGGCGACAAGTTCAGCGGCCGCTCGGTTACCCGGGGGCGCTCCTACAGCACAACGGGAGCGGGCATGAAAATACAGCTGAACAACCGGTGGATTTTCGGAATTGACTATGACTACCAATTCGACAGTGATTATTCCGAGCATATCCTGTCGGGAACCTACGGCATTAGTTTTTAAGTCAATCAGCTCCACCCGGCGTTAAGTTAGCGCCTTCTTTAGTCCCTGCCGTTGGCTGTCAAGTTTTAAAACTTGCGGTTTTAAGCGGGAAACATTATATTGCCACAAGCGGCAAGCTTGTTGCCGTAACCTCCTGCGTTTATTTCCCGTTTAACTAAATATCCCCTTATTCCCTCACTTAGCCTAGTATATACCCAGTGTCTTAACCAACCTTCCCCCTGCGTTTTTCTGTCAACAGCCTGTTTTTACCTTCCCTGCGCCGGGAAAGCCGGTGGTGATTTCCTAGTCTAACCGGGGTATCTAGCCAATGAGCGATTATATTGTCGAGATGGACAGCATCTTCAAGACGTTTCCGGGTGTAAACGCGCTCGACAACGTCTCTTTCAACCTGCGGGCGGGAGAGGTGATGGCTCTCCTGGGGGAGAACGGGGCGGGAAAATCAACCTTGATGAAGGTGCTCTGCGGTGTCTACCAGCGCGACTCCGGGACGGTGAAAATATTTGGCACCCCGGTGGAAAATCTCGACCCCACCCAGGCCCAGGGCATGGGGGTGGCGATGATCCACCAGGAACTCAACATGTGCACCCACCTCACGGTGGCGCAAAACATTTTCCTCGGCCGGGAGATAACCCGGGGTGGGAGACTTGACGAGCGGGCGATGCGTCAGCGCGCCCGGGAGATACTCGCCCGGCTTAATATCGAGATCGACCCTGACACTGTGCTAGGTGACATTTCCGTATCCAAACAGCAGATGGTGGAGATCGCCAAAGCCCTTTCCGCCAACGCCAAGATACTGGTCATGGACGAACCCACCTCCGCCCTTACCGCCAAGGAAATAGACGACCTCTTCGCGATTATAAGAAAATTGCGCGCCGAAGGTTGCGGCATAGTTTACATTTCCCACCGTCTTGATGAACTTAAACACATCGTTGACCGGGTGACCATCATGCGCGACGGACACTTCATTACCCGGACAAATTTTGCCGACACCAGCATGGACCAGATCATCTCCAACATGGTCGGTCGCGAAATCACCGAAAAATTTCCCCACGTCCAATGCGAGCGGGGCGCCAAGATTCTCACGGTGCGAAACCTTAACGCCGGCAAAATGGTGCGTCACATCGATCTGGACCTCTACGCCGGGGAGATTGTTGCCCTGGCTGGTCTTATGGGGGCGGGCCGGACTGAGATCACCCGCGCCATTTTCGGGATAGACCCCAAGGATGGCGGGGAGATCACTTTGGACGGGAAAGTCATCCAGATCAACCGACCGGAAGACTCCATTCGCCACGGGGTGGTGCTGGTCCCAGAAGACCGCAAGAAAGACGGGCTCTGCACTCGCCTGTCCATACGGGAAAACATCGCCCTTCCTAACCTGGACATTATCTGCGACCGAACCGGGGTGGTCAACCGTCGCCGGGAGCGGGAAATGGTGACGAAAACGGTGGAAAGCCTGTCGGTAAAGCTGTCCGGACCGGAAATGAACGCTGGCAACCTCTCCGGCGGCAACCAGCAAAAAGTGGTGGTGGGAAAGTGGCTGGCCCGGACCTCCCGGGTGGTTATCTTTGACGAACCCACCCGCGGCATCGACGTGGCGGCGAAAGTGGAGATTTACCACCTGATGAACGACCTGAAACGCCAGGGAATTGGCGTGCTCTATGTTTCCTCGGAAATGCCCGAGGTCCTGGGCATGGCTGACCGGATTCTGGTGGTGTGCGAAGGACGAATAACTGGTGAACTGACAGCCACCGAGGCGACCCAGGAGAAAATACTGGAGCTGGCGGTCAGGTTTGAGAGCAAACTGGAGCGCGGAGTCGCCTAGGGTTGGGGTATTTTTCCCGGGAGAGAGAGGAGAGAAGGAATTGAAAAGCAAATCAAGCCCATTGGAACGTCTCCTGGCCATACGCGGTATGGCGCAAGTAATCACGGTGGGCATCGGCCTGGTTTTTTTATGCGTGGTTTTCTGGCAGATAAACCCCCTCTTTTTCTCGCAACGCAACATCGACAACCTCTCTCGGCAAATTGTGCCGATTCTCTTGGTGGGTATCGCCCAGTCCTATGTCTTAATCACTGGTAACATCGACCTGTCGATTGGGTCGGTGGCGGGCATGAGTTGCATGATTTCCGCCACCCTGATGGCGGCGGGGTACAACCCCTGGTTATCCATAGTTTTCACCCTGGCTTGCTGTCTCTGTATCGGCTGGTTGAACGGCGTCCTGGTGGCGCGCTGCAAACTCCCCCCCTTCATAGCAACCCTAGGCACCATGACCATAGCCCGGGGTATTGCCCAAATCGCCAACAACAACTACAACACCGACTATATCGGCGACTCTTCCCAGACCTTCCGCGATATGTTTTACTACGGCAAGTCGCTAAGCGTGTTTAACCCGGTCTGGCTTGCCCTCATCCTCTGGCTAGTCTTCAATTTCATCCTCAGCCGCACCCGTACTGGCCGGCATATTTACGCCATCGGCTCAAATGTCGAGGCGAGCCGTCTTTCCGGGGTAAACGTGGCCCACACCACCAACATCGCCTACCTGGTGAGCGCCTTCTGTTCGGCGGTGGTTGGTCTCTATTTCACCGCCACCACGGGTATGGGGGCGATGGACTCTGGGAACATGTACGAGCTTTACGCGGTGGCGGCCGCCGTTATTGGCGGCGTCTCCACCCTCGGTGGCCAGGGCCTTCTCCTGGGAACCATCATCGGCGCCTCCATCTGGGCGGTGCTGCAAAACGGTCTCCAGTTCGCCAAGGCGCCGGTGGCTATCCAGAATATCGTGGTGGGAGCGATTGTCATCATCTCGGTTCTACTGGATGTGATTCTCAGGAACGGAATGTTTTCGAAAAAGCGGAAAACGGTGGTGTAGCCGTCTTCCGGGCTGTTTGTTTGGGATATTTGGGAATTTTCTCGAGGGAGATTGAATTATGAAAAAATTGGCTCTGCTTCTTCTTGTTTGTGGGTTAGTGGTCACCATTATGGCGTCCGCAGCCTCAGCGGGTGAGAAACACAAGGTTTACCTCATCACCATGGACATGATGGACCAGCACTGGAACAATGTTGACGCCGGCGCCCGCAAGGCCGTGTCCGAAGTCGACAACATCGATTACACCTGGCTCGCCCCGGACCGCAAAGACGATGCCAAGCAGATCGAGGTCATCAACAACACCGTGGCCGCCGGCGCTGAAGCCATTCTTCTGGCTGCCAACGGCCCCACCGCCGTCACCTCGGCCTTGAGAGAAGCCGAGAGCTATGGCGTAAAGATCATTTATGTCGACTCGCCCGCCAACTTCCCCAGCATCGCCTCCTTCGCCACCAACAACAAGGCCGCTGGCAAGACTGCTGGCGAAACCATTCTCGCCGCCCTCAAAGCCAAGGGTATTTCTTCTGGCTCCATCGGCATTGTCAACATCAACGCCGCCACCCAGTCCACCGTTGATCGCGAAGCCGGCTTCCGCGAAGCTTTCGATGGCAAGGGTTACACCCTGCTTGAGACCCAGTACGGCGAAGGCGACGTCACCAAGTCCAAAGATATCGCCGCCAACTACCTGACCCAGGGTGTGGTTGGGATATTTGCCGCCAATGAAGGTTCCACCACCGGAACCGGCAACGCCATCCAGGAAGACGGCAACCGGGTTTTGGCGGTTGGCTTTGACAACTCCGACTCCATCCGTAACCTTATCCGCACCGGCGCCCTGATCGGAGCCATGGTGCAGAACCCCAGCGTCATGGGTTACGAAGCAGTGAAGTGCGCTTCCGATGTCTTCAAGGGTGGTTACAAGGGCCCGGCCAGCGTTGACACCGGTGTCACCGTGATGACCAAGGAAAAACTCTAGTCTAGTTTGTACTGTTAGTGTCGTTCTGGTTTCTGTCAAGCCGTTTGGAACACCGCCTATGGCGGTCAGTAACATTGGCGCGGCAGTACTGGAGTGACAAAGGTTGTGCTTTTCTACTAAGTGCCTCTCCCCGACTGGGGAGAGGCACTTTTAATCCGGTATCATTTTCTCCAGCGGCTGTTCCTACGGGTTCCTTCGCGCTTAATTGCTCTGTCCTCTTTTCTTTGTTTGCGCCCGGTCTATAAACGTCACGCTAACTTCAGAAAGCCCTGTTTCAAACACAGGGTCGGGTTTGTCTTCCTCTCGGCAGGCGGTAATGATTTTTTCAATGCCACTCCCCCACGACTCAATCAAACCCGAACGGTAGAACGCGCCGGAAATCAATGGGTTGCGCGGGATGGAACCATGACGCGCAAGCAACTTTTCAATCGTACAGTCTGTGGGCAGCCCGCCGGTATTGTAGATGATAACTTTGTCCGAGTAGACCCGAATTTGAATCGGGACGCTGGAAGCGTAATCTTTGTGGTTGACAGCGTTGTGGACAGCTTCGCGTAGCGCCGTGCGTGCGACAGGGTATGTCTCAATGCGCTGGTTGCTCCGGTAGCTGATCATTCCCCTGAAATATTTCATATAAATGGTGTCCAGCACCTTGTCCGGCATCAAGATGAGCGGCCCGTGGATTTCATCTTGATAGAGCAGATCGGTGTC
>JAITQC010000181.1 GCA_031289115.1 Planctomycetota bacterium | reverse complement strand
AACTCCTTCGCAGTCCGCCGGGGTGAAATTCTTGTCCTCACCGGCCTGGTGGGGGCGGGGAAGTCCGAGTTTGCCCGCGCCCTCTTCGGGGCCGACCGTTCCCTTGGCGGGACGGTGTTTATCGAGGGGCAGCCGGTCAATGTCAGTTCCCCCGGCCGGTCGATCGATGGCGGTATTGGCTTCCTTCCCGAGGACCGCGATACCTCGGGGTTATGTATGTCTTTGTCCCTCAAGGACAACATCTCCTTAACTTCGCTCGCCAAAACCCAGTCGCCCCTCTTCTCGGTGGCGCACGAGCGCCAGCTCACCGGGCGCTTCCGTAAAAACCTCACCATCCGCTCGGTAAACCTAGACCAGCAGGTACGCTACCTTTCTGGTGGCAACAAGCAAAAGGTGATTTTCGCCAAGTGGCTCTTCGCCCACTGCCGCTTCCTGATCCTGGACGAGCCAACCATCGGCATCGACGTCGGGGCCCGGGAGGAAATCTACCGCATGGTGGAGGAGTTCGCCGCCAGCGGCAAGGCGGTGCTCCTGATATCTTCTGACTTCGACGAGGTGCTGTCGGTAACTGACCGCTTCCTGGTCATGTCCCGGGGTGTCCTGGTGGCTGACCTCGACCCCGACCAGACCGACAAGCCGCAGATCATGGCTCACTGCCTGGATGTCTACGACCAAACCTCGAGTACCCTTACCCACCACTAGATCGTGGCGGCTGGGAAACCCCGCCCTTTTTAACGGGGGGGCGAGAGTAATCCGTTGTTTTCGCGTTAACGAGAGGGATCTTCCATGAGTGAAATGAACGATCCGCAGGTGACCCTGGGCGGCCGGTTTATCGGACTCCTGCGGCACCAGGTGGTGTCGATAACCCTGATCCTCCTGTTTCTCTGGCTGGTCTTGGCCAACCTCTCCCCCTATTTTTGGACTGTCAACAACATCCTGGAGATTTTCCTCCAGTCGTCAGTGACCGCCATCATGGCGGCGGGCATGTCCTTTGTCATCTTCGCCGGCGCCATCGACCTGTCGGTCGGGTCGGTTTTCGCCATGTCGGCGGTGGGGGGCGGAATTGTCCTCCAGAAGACCGGCAACCCCTATTACGCAGTCATAGCCACCATCGCCATCGGCGTCCTCGGCGGGCTTTTCAACGGTTTTTGCATTATCATCTTCCGCATACCCGCCTTTGTGGTGACCCTGGGAATGATGGGTATAGCCCGGGGGGTTGGCTTCATCATCTGTGGCGGAGTGCCGATCTATGGAATCCCCCCCGCTTACTCCTGGATCGGGCAGGGGAAAGTGTTCGAGGTGGTTCCGGTGCCGATGCTGATAACCCTGGTGGTCTTCGGCATATTCTATCTGGTGCTACGTAACACCCGCTTCGGCCGTTTCACTTACGCCATTGGTTCCAACCTCGAGGCCTCCCGCCTGTCCGGGATCAAGGTGAACCGGATTATCGTGCTGATTTTCGCCATCTGCGGCGCTTGTGCCGCCCTGTCCTCGGTTATCGAGGCGGCGCGGCTTGGCACCATGCAACCAGCTGGCGGCAACGGCTACGAGCTTTTCGCCATTGGCGCTGTCTTCATCGGTGGCGCCTCCATTTCCGGGGGTGAAGGCTACATCATTGGTTCCCTTATAGGCGCCCTCCTGGTGACCACTATCCGTAACGGCCTTAACATCATTGGCGTCAACGCTTTCTACCAGTACGTGGCTAATGGCCTCATCATCATCCTAGCGGTGGCGGCTGACCAGATGCGTAAGCGCCGCTAGTTTTACCCCTTTTTGTTCCGGGGAGTTGGGCTTCCCGGGTGTGAAGTTTTTTAGGAGATACGCTATGAAAAAGCTCCTGTCATTGGCGGTAATCGTCGCTTTCCTCCTGGCCATGGTTCCGGCCCAGGCTGCCGAGAGCAAGACCATTGTTTTCATCCCCAAGGCCACCCTGACCACCTTCTACCTCTTCCTTCGTAAAGGCGCGGTGGACAAGGGCCGGGAACTGGGTTATGAAATCGAGTACCTGGGCGTCCCCACCGAAGCCGACGTTATGGGCCAGGTCAACCTCTTTAACGACGTTGCTAAACGTAAACCGGCCGGCATTCTCTGCGCCGCCATTGACGCCAACGCCATGCAGCCGGCGGTCAAAGCGGCCATGGACGCTGGTGTGCCGGTGGTCATGGTCGACGCCACCATCACCGACACCACCATTCCGATCGCCAACATCACTGCCGACAACTACCAGGGTGGGCAACTGGGTGGCGAACAGCTCGCCAAGCTCCTTAACTACAAGGGTAAAGTCGCCAACCTCGGCATCAGCGCTGGTTCCCACACCGGGCTTCAGCGTTCAGAGGGCTTCATTGACACCATCGCCAAGTACAAAGACATGACAGTACTTCCGGTGCAGTGGACCGAAGCCGATCCCGCCCGCTGTCTTAACGTCACCACCGACCTCCTGAACGGCAACCCGGACCTCGCGGGTGTCTATGGGGCCGCCGCCGCCATGGGTGTCGGCGCCTCCCAGGCCCTGAAGGCTAGGGGCAAGGAAAAGGAAGTCAAGATCGTCCACTTCGACCCGAGCCCGGAAGTTCTTCCCCTCTTCGAACAGGGCCTGATCCAGTGCATCATTTCCCAGGACCCCTACCAGATGGGCTATAGAGGCGTGGATGTCATCGACCGCTTTGTCAAGGGCCAGAAGATCGCCGAAAGCGAAAAGAACGTCCAGATCCCCACCGTCGCCATTACTCCGGAAAACTACAACTCCCCGGATATCCAGAGACTCCTCCAGACCCCCGACAAGTTCTAGTTGGGCCTGGGTCACCCACTCCCGCGGGAGTGGCAGGAAAACAGTTACTCACCGCCCCACCCTCCCCCGGTGACGGGGGAGGGG
>JAITQC010000074.1 GCA_031289115.1 Planctomycetota bacterium | reverse complement strand
GAGCCCCCCCTTTTTGCCGGCCCCCGGTCATAAACCTTCCCCACCATGTCGGTTTATTTTGCATCCCGCCGGGGGGGGCCGCCCGGGACCGCCGCGGCTGTGTGTTCTGGCTTTGCCCCCTTCCTCTTCGGTTAGGAAGTACCTACACCCCGCCTTTCCCCTCCCGCTCCGCCCGGCGTTTAGCTATCCACATCTTCACCTCCTCGACTGGCAGGGGCGCTACCAAGCGTTCCAGCCCGTCTTCCGGAATCTCGGCCAGGAAGCGGCTGGGAAGACTGGGGGCGAGTTTACCCCGGTTGTCCCGCTGGCGGCAATGGCTAAGGGTGAGACCCCGCCGCGCCCGGGTCATCGCCACATAGAGAAGACGCCGCTCCTCCTCCAGGGAATTATCCTCAATGCTGTTTTTATGGGGAAAAATCCCCTCTTCCAGGTCGGGGATAAAAACAAAGGGATATTCCAGACCCTTGGCCGAATGCACGGTGATGATTTTCACTTGGTCCCGCCGGGCTTGTCCGCTGTCCGCCTTCCCGAGAAGGGTGGTCTCGCGAATAAACTCCCGGATCATTTCGGCCGAATCGGGTTTCCCGCCGCCCGGCTGCCGTTCGGCAAAGGACACTAGGCTGTCCCCCACCTCCCGCGCCTCAGCCCAGCGCGACGCCACTTCCAGAGGATTTTTGTAGAGGTGGCGCACCTCCTCGATATAGCCGGTGTCCTCGAGAATCGCCGCCACCAGGCCAGCCAGACCATTTTCCCGCATCTGCCGCCGTAGCTTTTCCAGGGTTGCCGCTAGCTGGCGGCAACTGGCGGCGGCGGGTGGCGCCAGTTGCGCCGCCTCCGGATGCGCGAGAAGATGGCTAAGGCTTAGGCGCTGTTTTTGCCCCGCCTGGCGCAAGCTGTCCACGCTTTGCTCACCAATGCCCCGGGGTGGCGCATTGATGATACGGAGGAGCTGGTTGTCAGAGGAGGGCCCGGCCAAGACCGCCAGGTAGGAGAGGATGTCACGCGCCTCCTTACGGTCATAGAAGCGTTGTCCACCAATCACCTCGAAGGGAATCCGGCCCGCCATTAGTTCGTCCTCAAAGGGACGGGACTGGGAACTCGCCCGGATAATTATGGCGAAGTCGGAAAACCGCCCGGTCGCCGAAAATTCCTGGCGTATCGCCTTCACCACCGCCTCGGCCTGGGAAAACTGGTCGTTATGCAGGCACAGGCGGACATAACCCACCCCCAGGTCAGACCAGAGGTTTTTCTCCCGCCGGCCAGGGTTGTGGTTAATAAGGGCGTTGGCGACCTTAAGGATACCCCGGGCGGAACGATAATTCTGCTCCAGGGTGATTAGCCGCGCCTGGGGATAGGTTTCCATAAACTGGCTTAAATTGGCGCTATTGGCGCCCCGCCAGGAGTAAATGGACTGATCGTCATCACCCACCACCGCCAGGTTTTCACGGGGATGGGCGAGAAGGCGCACCAGCTCAAACTGCTGGCGGTTGCTGTCCTGGAACTCGTCCACCATGAGATAGTGAAAAATCCCCCGCCAGTAGTTGACAACCGTCTCCTCCTTCTGGAATAGCTCCAGGGTTTTAAGGATGAGGTCGTCAAAATCAAGGGCGTTCTGCCGGTCCAGTTGCTCCTGGTAGCGACGGTACACCGCCGCCACCCCCATATCCACCGCTTCCATGGCCTGGCGAGTGCAGTCCCGGTGACTCAACCCCTGGTTTTTCCATAAACTGATGCGGGAGAGAATCTGGGGAGGCCGGGGAAGGTCGGGAACCGGGACGGTAGCCACCGCTTTACGAACCAGAGACAACTGCTCGCCCTGGTCGGTTATGGCGAAATCCCGGGCAAAGCCAAGCTTTTCGCCATCCCGGCGAAGAATCCTGAGACACAGGCTGTGAAAGGTGGAAAGGGTGAGTTGCTGTAGCGACGCCTCGCCGCCGGCCAGGCGTTTCAGGCGGTCTCGCATTTCCGCCGCCGCCTTGTTGGTGAAGGTGACGCCCAGAATGTTTTCCGGCCGCACCCCTTTTCCCAGGAGGGCGGCTATGCGCTCGGTCACCACCCGGGTTTTACCCGTGCCGGCGCCGGCAATGACCATAAGCGGACCGGCCTGGTGCCTGACCGCTTCCAGTTGTTGGGGATTAAGATGGTGGCGCCCGGCGCCCGGATCAGTCAGGGTCATGGAAAACCCGGAGCCGACCCGTCCGCGGCGGTGAAGTGACTAGAAATTGTATTGGTCCAGGTTGGCGATGGCAAAAACTACTCTTTCCGGCAGGAGCGCCACCCCGGAATCGGGAGCGCCGTGGGCTTTGGGAGCAAGAACAGTGTGGCTTAATCTCCACTTTGCCGGTATTACGCGCAAGGGATTTTTTCTCCCACCTTGACGTTTACGCCTTTCGCAAGATAATAAGATAATCCTGTCCGTTGTAATAATTGTCAGGGGCAATGTTTATCCAGTTGGGCCACTTCCGCTGGATATAATCCCCACGCGCCCAGCGTAACCGATACTGTCCCTGGACTTGGCGCCTTACCTACGTTCGGTCAGGGATTCCACCCCCATATTGATCCGCCTTTTGCCGAGAATTTCCGGCATTGCCGGGAAAACCATTCTGGCACAAGCGTCCTAAGAGACAGAGAAATCCCCGGTGGTCGCCGCCAGCGGCAATTCAATAATCCACCCTGAAGCCTAACCCGGTTCGACAAAGCCCGAGTCGCCCGAGTTGGCCAACCCGAAAAAGGTTTTCCCCAGTATGCTTGGGGGGTAAACGCCAAGGTGATTAATCCCTTGACGCCTAACCGGGGAGGGGTGAGGCGGGACCAACCTGACAAAATTTCTGAACTACTGCAAAAACGACCAGAATTGCTTATCCCTTTTCTTGCCGTTTTGTTCCTTCCCGAAGAAAAAGCCTAAGGAGAACATATGTCACTGCGGGCGCAAATAGCGCTACTGGTATCCATCGCCGTGCTGGCTTCCTTCGGCTTGGTTTTCGCCACCTACAACTCCCGGGACTGGGCCAATACCCTGGATAAAAGTGATATCAGCCTACGACTTTACAGCAACCTGATCGCCAACCAGATGACCAACCGGTTTCACAATGTCTCCAACTCCGCCGACCGCCTGGCCCTGAAACTGGCGGAAAAAAAACCTACCGAAAGCGAGGAGATTTACGATCTTCTGGAACAGTACTACCGTATAAACGACAGCATTTGTGGCGGTGGCATTGCCTTCGACCGTTCACTTTTCGATGCCGAGCAACCCCTCGCCCCACTATATATAGCCAAAAAGGATAATATGCAAGGCTTCGATCAGGTAAAGAATGAACGTGATTACCTGAATGCCGACGACCCGAACCAGCAATGGTTCCACCTGCCTAAGAAAACCAACGCCCCGGCCTGGTTCCCTCCCTTCACCTTCGGAAACCACCAGGCGATAACCTATTCCACCCCCTTCACTGTGGACAACGCCTTCGGCGGGGTGGTGTCAGTAAACGTAGAGGTAGACACCATAGTCAGCTGGATCAAGGAAATAACCGACCATACCTCGGTGACGATAAAAGGAGCCGCCGACTACCTCCTGGTCGACGCGAAAAACGTGGTGGCGTATGGGAGCGATACCTGGGCGAACACCGCCGGGAAGACGCTCGACTCACTAATCGACATTTCGGATGCGGCGCTGTCTAGTAGCCGCCTCGCTCATGACGAGGCGGGTGACGACTTCACCGGTGTTTTACGCCTGCGCGACCTGACCAAATCAGACAACCGCTGGTTGCGGGTGACCAGTTCTACCCTAAGCAACACCAACTGGAGCGTTTATTCCCTGGAGTATGAGGATGCCGCCCTCATCCCCTTCTTCAGAAACCTTTACCGCACCATTATCCTGCTCTTGGTCTACATGGTAATCTTTTTCATAGTCCTAGGCACTTTCGCCAGACGCCTCACCGCCCCCCTGGCAGAAACCGCTCAATTCGCCACCCACCTGCGGGACGGACACCTTGAAGAACGAATGCCTGCCCCTCGCCAGCTGGAATGCCGCCGACTGGTCAAGACCCTGAACGAAATGGCCGAAACGCTGGAGCTCCGCGGCAAGGAAAAGGAAGAGGCGATGAAAACCCGCGAGGACATCCTGCAACGGGTCAGCCTGGCGGTAGATGAAATCACCAGCATCGCTATCCACATCCATAACGAAAGCGTGGTCGGAGTCCAGGCGGCTGACAGTCAGCGCGAGGATTTCAACAACTTCGCCACTGTCCTAAACCAGTTCCGCGACCAGGCCAACCACATGGTCGAGACCGCCGCCCAGGCCGACACCCTCCTACGTAACACCCGGGAGCAAGCCGAGTCCGGCAACCAAGAGTTGAAAGAGTTACTGCAGGCGATGTCCAACCTTATCGAGTCATCCTCCGACATCTCCCGTATTCTCAAAATCATCAATGACATCTCTTTCCAGACCAACCTCCTCTCCCTCAACGCCGCCGTGGAGGCGGCCCGGGCCGGCCGTTACGGCAAAGGATTCGGGGTGGTGGCGGAAGAGGTGCGCCAGCTAGCCAACCGGAGCGCCAAGGCGGCGAGCGAAACTGACCTTAAGCTTTCCGAGGCTGACCGCCACGCCGAGCACGGGGTCAAGGTCAGCCAGGCCACCTCCGACACCCTGAAGGGAATCTATGTCGCCACCGGCGATGTGGCGAGCATTACCTCCGAGGTGTCCCGCCTCTCCCAAGAGCAGGCCAAAATGCTGGGAACCGTCTTCGCCGGCCTGGAACGGGCTAAACAAGTGGCGGACGGCTACCATACCCGGGCGGTGAGCGGGGCGGAGGCGTCAGAGGAACTCCGGAAAACCGCCGAAACACTCCGGGAGATGCTTTGGCAAACCGGGAGCCACACCAGTAAAATTGTAAAGCCGGGCTCGAACCAATCCGCCGCCCGAAGAAGCGACACGCGTTTCATCACCGGCTGACCTAGAAAAACGGTCCAACCCGCTTAAGCCCGACAATGGAAAGCATCCATGGGAATACAAGAGACCCGACAGGCTATCGACCAGACCGACCGGGAAATACTCGCCCTATTAATTAAACGCCACCAACTCGCTTTGGAACTGGGGACAGTCAAACGCGAACAAGGTCTCCCGATTTACGATGCCCTACGGGAGAGGGACATCCTCGCCCGCCTGGAGGAAGCCAGCCAGGGTCGCCTCGCCATCCGGGCGGTGCGGGCGGTGTGGCGGGAGATTTTCTCCGCTTCCCGCCAGGCCCAACTCCCGACCCGGGTCGCCTACCTCGGTCCCGAAGGCACCTTCACCCAGCAGGCCGCCCTCTTCCGTTTCGGTTCCTCAGCCGACCTCATCCCCTGCCACACCCTCGCCGCCGCCTTCGCCCTGGTCGCTAACGAAAGCGTGGACTACGCTGTACTGCCGGTGGAAAACAGCCAACACGGGATTGTTGGAGAAACGGTCGACCTCCTGGGTAGCGCCAAGCAGCCGCTGATTGTCGGCGAGATTGTCATCCCTATCCACCTGGTATTCTCCTCCCTGGCGCCCCGCCTGGAGGCGGTAAAAACGATCTTTTCCAAAAACGAGGCTTTTCTCCAGTGTTCCACCTTCCTCGACCAGCCTAGTCTCGCCGGGGCGGCGCACCAGGCGGTGTCATCCACCGCCGCGGCGGTCCGCCAGGCAGCTAGCGATCCAGACAGCGCCGCCATCTCGGCGGAAATAGCTGCCAGCCAGTCAGGCGTGCCGATCCTCCACCGCCATGTCGAAAACAACTCCCGTAACCGCACGCGTTTCCTGGTCCTTGGCCGCCACCGTCCTCTCCCTAGCGGCAATGACAAAACCAGCGTGTTCGCCCATGTCCCTAACGTCAGTGGCGGGCTGGAGGCGCTCCTCCGTAGCTTTCGCGAGGCTGGCATCAACCTAAACAAAATCGAGTCGCGTCCTATCGACACGGCTCTAAACTTTGACGCCTGGTTTTACATTGATATGGACGGACACGCCGCCGATCCAGCCCTGAAGGAAATCCTGGCGAATCACGACATGATTTGGCTGGGTAGCTATCCGCGTTCGGAAATGCCCTGAGTCTAGCCGGGAAGGCGCACCCGCCGCCACCGCCCGGAGAAAAACACACCTGACACAACAAACCACCGCGGCGGTCTTTGCCAGCTTAGACCAGCGGCCTGGCCTCGCGTTTCCATTCTCCCACCACCTCCCGCACCGCCGCCGCCTCCGACTCGCCACCGGCTGTCACCGGCAGGAAATACTCGGCAAAGACCTGAATACGGGTGCCGCCACGCGGAGAGAAGAGGCCCTTCACCCGGCACCAGCGGGGAGAAAGGACGCTCACCAGATCGTCCAGGACCTGGTTGGTGATGGTCTCCATAAAAGACTGGTGGCTACGGAAGGCGAACATGTAGAGTTTAAAGCTCTTCGACTCTACGCAACGCTCCCCCGGAATATAATCCACCACGATGGTCCCAAAGTCGGGTTGCCCAGTAACTGGGCAAAGAGAGGTGAATTCCGGAAAAGACAGGGAAATCACGTAGAAACGCCCGGGATGGCGGTTAGGAAAGGCTTCGAGAATACTGGCGGCCGGGCCGCCGGACGGGTTAGCCCCCTTACCCGACCCCAGTAGCGTCAGGTCGCTAGTTACGTCACCGCTGTGGCTAGACATGTCAACTCCTCGCGTAAGTGAAAAAAGAATCCCCCGCTAGCCCCGCCCTAGCGAAGAGCCAGGAACTCCCGCCAACTCTCCTCCAGGCGTTTCTGTCCTACCGGGCTTTTCACCCCCGGCTCTTGGACAAAAAAGCCAATCCGGTATTCTTCCAGTAGCCAGCGGTAGCGTAGCAAAGCCTGGGCCGCTTCCGGAGCCAGGCGTCCCACCGCCGCCACCTCGTAACGCTCGCGTAGGGGTAGGAACTCGGCTAGACGGAGCTTGTCTTTGCCTAGAGCATAACTAAGCCGTTCCCGGCGTTTCAGGGCGGCCTGGACAAACCGGGGCAAATCCAGTAGCTGCCGGGCATTCACCAGCGCTAGCACCCCGGGGGAAAACAGGGATTCGATCTGCCGGCTTAGGTCGCGGTACACCTCCTGGTGGGCCGGGGTGGGGGGAAAAGCGAGGTCGCCAAGAAGCACTCCCGCCCCCGTCAGCGCATCGCCCAGTGCTGTCCCCAGTGTCGCCAGAAGCGGCTTAAGTTTTTCCTTACCCTGGCGCAGGCGTTCGAAAAAGACGCGCTGACTGGTGGGCGGCGCCTCCACCTCAAAAGCGTCATCCAGGGCGGCGCGGAACAGCGCCTCCCCTGCCCCGCCTCCCAGACGCTTTGCCACTTGCGCCGCGCCAGCTGGTAAACGGGCCGCCTTTTCCAGTTTGGCCAGGCTGTCAGCCAGGGTCAAGCGGATTATCCGGCGGTAACCCGCCGGCGCCGCCCGGGCCGCCTCGGCCGGGGTGTGGAACAGCCTTATCCCCACACTCCCACCCTCATCCACCAGGGCGGGGAAGGCGGCGGCGCCGCCACCATCCTGGACCGCCACCCGCTCTGGCAGGTCAGCAAAATTCCAGGTGGTGAGGCCGCTAAGTTCATAGCGCGACTTGTCCAGGTTGACAAAGGCGGTTCGGGCCGCCAGGGTCAGGCTTTCCAAAAGCCCACCCAGGTCCCGGCCCATTCCCAGAGTCTGGCCCAGGCTATCCACCGCCCGGACGTTCATGAACAGGAATTCCGCCAACTCGCCGCTTTTCCAGGCTGAAGGAGGTATCACCAGACCGTACTCCTTCCTCACCGCCTGGGTGAGGGCGTCAAGCAGCGGCTCGGTCGCCGTTAGACGCGGGAGCAGCTGTTCCGCTGTCTCAGCCACCGGGGACAAGGGACGGCGTAGGGTCTTAGGGAGGGAACGTAGCAAGGCCGCCACCTTGGCTCCCAGTAGCCCAGGAACCAGCCATTCCAGACGCCAGGCCACCAGGTTAGGAAGGTCAGCCACTGGCACAGTGAGGGTCACCCCGTCCTCGGGGTGGCCGGGATAGAAGCGGTAACGCAGGGGATAGTCGCGGCCATCTAGGCAAAGCTCTGGCGGGAAACGGTCGGGGGTGATGCCATCCGGCGGGTTTTCCAAAAGAAACTCCCGGGTAAGGTAAAGCCCCTGGTCGCCCTGGAGCCGGATAAACTCCAGCAAGGCCCGGTCGTTATGCACACCGGCGGGAAGAGCCTGCTGGTAGAAATCGTAAATCATCTCCTCTCCCGCCAACAGGGCTTGGCGCGCCTTGTGGCTGATTTCCGCCACGGCCCGGCGTAGGGCGGCGTTTTGCCGAAAGAAGACCGGGGTAGCTTTCAAATTCTCCTCGACCAGGGCCTGGCGGATGAAAATCCGCCGCGACTCTTCCGGCTCAATAGCGCCGTAATGCACCCGCCTCCCCTCCACCACCGGCAGACCGTAAACCTCCACTTTTTCCCGGGCCCGGACAAACCCGTTCCGGGTATCGTAGTAGGGTTCGGAATAGGAGCGCCGGGCGAGGTCGCCGGCTAGCTCCTCGATCCACAAGGGGTCGATTTCCGCCACCCCCCTGGC
>JAITQC010000068.1 GCA_031289115.1 Planctomycetota bacterium | reverse complement strand
AAAGCGCCCCAGAACATCCAGGACCGGGAAATCGCCCGTAAAGATGAGATCAATCGTCAAATCCAGGAACTTAAGGAACTCCGGGACAGCCTGAACAACTGAGGTTGTCCTGAGTAACCAGGAGTGTAACCAACCATGAAGTCCTTCACCCGCGAGATAAGCCTCACTATCCCAACCCGGCGGGCGATCCACTCCATTCACCAAGAGGTGGCGGATATGGTCAGGGAAAGTGGCGTGCGCGAGGGGCTTTGCCTAGTGAACGCCATGCACATCACCGCCTCGGTATTTATCAATGACAACGAATCTGGTCTGCATCACGATTACGAGGTTTTCCTGGAGCGCCTGGCTCCCCACGCTCCGGTTGAACAGTACCAGCATAACGGTAGTGAAGACAACGGCGACGCCCATATAAAGCGGCAGTTGATGGGTAGAGAAGTGGTGGTGGCCATTACCGAGGGTCAATTACACCTTGGCCCCTGGGAACATATATTTTATTACGAGTTTGATGGCCGGCGGCGAAAACGGATACTGGTCAAAATAATCGGGGAGTAGGGATGGGGGAGGGCGGAAGGCGACACCACTGACCGCCGCGTCCGGAAGAACGCACCCGGCAACACCTTTAAGCAATGTTAAATCCGGCCGCCCCGGCAACGCCGGGACACCTGCTGATTTATCCTTGGAAAACACCCGGAAAGGAAAGCAACTATGTTTAGAAAAATAACCCTCGCCATCCTGGGATTCTGCCTCTTTTGCTCGGGACCTGGTTTTTCCACCGATTTCCGTCCAACCCCGGAGGTGGATCTGGGGCGGGTTCTTATCGTCTTCTTCTCCCTCACTGGTTCCACCCAGCGCCTGGCCCGAATTCTACGCCTCTATTCCGAGGGCAACCTGGCGGCCATCGTACCTTCCGAACCCTATGACCTTGAATCCGTCCGTAGCATCGCCAAAACCGAGATTACGACAAACTACCGTCCCCCGCTCGCCAGTCCCATCCCCACTGTTGACGACTACGATCTGGTCATTATCGGCGCGCCAGTGTGGTTCGGGGACATCCCCCCACCCCTGGCGGCAGTTTTGGACAAGTGCGATTTCCTTGGTAAGCCAGTGGCAGTGTTCTGCACCTTCAATGGTAGCGCCGGGGATTTTCTTAGCAAGTTTCGCGAAAACATCAAAAACGCCAATATCATTAGCGAAGGAAAGTTCTCGGGAATAACCCGGCGGAACAACGCCAATTTGAATGCTATTGCCCTGAGCTGGCTTAAATCTATTGCCGAAGCCTTCCCGAAACAATAAGGGTGGCGCTTTTTCCGTTGACCGCCCCTTGTCAAGGCCGCTCGGATATCCTTAAGTTTACCGTAACCCAAATAGCTTAAGACCTGCGACAAAACTAGCGACCATCTCCCTCAACTTATTTCGGGCTACGCACTCTATGAGTTTAGGGAGGTGGTGTATACTAGTATCTAGGTAGAGCACAGAATATAGAATGGGGATTACCCGCACCTTCTGACCATCCCTGGGCATGACAATCAAGTTTTCCCCAACAGGCGAGGGTGTGTGTAACCAAAAATTCCCTGTCAGCGGGGTTACCAGTCTATCAATGTTTCATTAAATACGTGTCCTAAAAACCCAGGCCACTTCAAAGAGTGGGAGAATGATATGCGTTTTATTATATTGGCGGCTGGGCAGGGAACGCGCATGCACCCATTCACCAAGACAACTCCTAAATGCCTTATGCACCTAGGCTACGGTGAAACAGTGGCCGAGCGCATGGCTCGGGTGCTTAGAAAAATCGATCCCTCTTCCGAGGTGATTTTCGTTCTCGGTTTTATGCATAAAGACATCCGCGCTGTCCTGCCGGCTTATGTCGAAGTCATTCAGAATCCCTTTTTTGCGGTTTCAAATAGTATAGCCTCCCTCTGGTTCGCCCGGGACAAACTAGATACAGACATTGTACTCATTAACGGTGATGTGGTACTTAGCGAATCCGCACTGGCTGAAATAGCTACCTTGCAGAACCCCGCGACCATCGTGCTTGACTCTTCTCGGCAGAGTAATCTTGACTGCGGGGTGATGGTGGCTGGTCAACGCGTCACCCTCATGGCCAAAACCTTCAAGACCGGCTTCGGTGAATACGCCGGCGTTATCCAGATGAACGCTAAAACCGCTTTGGCTGTCCGCCGCCAGACGGAGGAAATGATCGAGGCTAATGACCTGAACAACTGGTCAGAATACGCCATGGTACAGTTGATTCTCAGTAATGACATGTATGTGACTTATCACGACATAAACGGTCATGAATGGGCCGAATTGGATACCCTGAACGATCTGATAACCGCCCGCCACGTCCAGGAACAAGAGTGTGGCGGCCAACCCGGGACGACTTGACTTGGCGACCAATACTGACAATGGCCGGCTGGCTTTAGTGACTGGAGCAAGCAAGGGTATTGGTCTAGCCATAACCCGTATGCTTCTTACCAGGGAAATCCGAGTCATCGGCGTTTATGGGCATGACAAACAAGCGGCAATGGCGGCGAAAAACTCTTTAGGCGCTCTCGCCATCAACCTTACCATGATCCAAGTTGATCTCTCCCGATTGGACGGCATAGACCACATCGTCCGGGCGGTAGACGCGGCTGGTGGTGTTCTTCATTATCTTATTTCAAACATTGGCGTCACCGACAAGACCCCATTCGGTCAGGTTAGCCCCAAGGAGTGGGAATTAGTACTTAAAACCAATCTTACTGTCCCCTTTTTCCTGATCCAGGAATTGGCAGGGCGGTTAAAGGATGATGAGGGAAGGGTTGTATTTATTGGCGCGGTGATGGGTATCAAGCCGCATGCCATAAGCTTTTCTTATGGCGCCAGCAAAGCAGGGCTACATTTTCTTGCCCAATCGCTGGTAAAGATCATGTCTCCCCGGGGCATAACCGTGAATGTGGTAGCAC
>JAITQC010000018.1 GCA_031289115.1 Planctomycetota bacterium | reverse complement strand
ACAATGTGTTCGCAATTGTTTTCCGGTGATTGACAGGCGCTGCAGCGTAAAGCCAAGCGTCGGTTGGGCTCCGCTGTGGGAGTGACAGTTACCCTGGCTTCAGCCAAATCCACCACTAGCGACGCATCGCCAAGATGAATCGCGGTCTCCAGGTCAAGATTGTCAGTCAGGCTACTACTCTTGGATAAAAGGCGCCTGCCCTCCGGTCCAAGGAGTTTGGCCGCCTGAAGAAAAGTCAGATTAGCGAGGATATCCCGCAGTACCAGTTCGTTTTTATCGTTTGTCATCACGCCTCATCTTTCCTGACCCATCCCGGATACTCGACCGTCGGCCGAAAAACCCATATTACCGGGTCTAGCATTTGCCCCGCCACTGAGATCTTCAAATACCCAAATACTGGAACAACGCGAAACAAATAATGAGCAAGAATAGGTTCCTGGCAAATAGGCGCCGCTGGAGTCTTTTACGATTCACCAGTCAACCAGGTTAAAGCCAACCCGCGCCAGGTCGGCCAGAAAGTACGGGGGAATAGCTGGCCTCGGGAAAGTAATAGGCATAATACAGGAAAAAGGAGGCAAAAGGCGTGCGGCTTAAAGGAAAAAACCCGAAACCGGACAGAAGATACCAAGGAAGGGAAAAACACACATCGCCCGCTAATAGACAGTTGTTTAACTGGCAACAGTAATCGCACCTTCTTCAGGGACTACCCTCGTTTCACCTAGGTAAACCTACAAAACACCGCTCATCATGCCTACTCAGCCTAGCCAAACCGCCAACCCAATACAGCGGGAAATAGAGCATTTTTCCGCGGGGAAAAATACCTGTAAAGCACCAGTATCCTGGTGCCTGGATCAGGAAGCATGTAATAGGGTAACAGGGAAAAACCGGTCTCAGGTGGAAATGAAGACTGCGTCAATATCGGAACGTTGGCTGGGAATACGTTCCAGTTGGTCCGACACGCTGAGGAAAAGGTCGGTCAACTCCGGATCGAAATGGGTTGCCCGCCCCTGAAGAATGATCTCCATGGCGTCGGCATGGCTCATCGCTTTTTTATACGGCCGTTCGGAGGTAAGGGCGTCATAGACATCGGCCAGGGCCATCAGGCGCCCCAGCAGGGGAATCTGTTCGTTTTTTAGGCCTTCGGGGTAGCCGCTGCCATTCCATTTTTCGTGGTGGCTGCCGGCGAAAACCTTGGCAAAGTCGAGGAAGTCACTGTCGCCCTTGTCGCCGGCGATCTTGTCAATAATCATGATGCCAAAAGCGACATGATTTTTCATGTCGTTAAACTCTTCCGAGGTGAGTGGCCCGTTTTTCCTGAGAATATCATCGCGAATGGCTATTTTTCCCACATCATGGAGTTGGGATGACTGCATTAACATGTTGACGTCCCAGCCGGCAGTCAACTGTGGGTATATCCCTTTTTCGATCATGTTGGTGATGAGAATGCCCAAGCACTGCTGGGTGCGCTCGATATGGTCGCCGGTGAAGTTATCGCGCCATTCCACAAGCTCCGCTACCGTCCTTAGAATTGTTGACTGGAGACGATACACCATCTTGGTTTTTTCTTCAACCATCCCCTGGAGATTAGTGTTATAGCTTTGGAGGGCTGTTTTCTGTGTCTCCATCAGCAGGTGGTTCTCAATCCGTCTCCTGAGTAGCGGCGGTGAGAATGGCTTTGATATATAATCAATCGCCCCCATGGACAAACCTTCAAGTTCACTTGCCTCATCGTCGTAGCCAGTAAGGAAGATGACCGGAATATCCCTGGTGGCAGAATTGTTTTTAAGGAGCTTTATCGCCTGATAACCATCCATTTTTGGCATGTTTATATCAAGAAGGATGAGGTTGGGGTGATTGCGTTCCAGTAGTTCAAGCATCTTCTCCGCCGACGGCACAGTAAAAACGTCGTAACGGTCAGCAAGGGCGTTTTTGCCGATCTTAAGGTTGGCGACATTATCGTCAACCAGCATTATAATTTCCCGGCTACTGTCCATTTAAATAAAACCTCCAAATTCGTAAGTCTTTTGCCGCTGGCCCTGGGACCGCTACGGTATACGGGAAGAGAGATGGGAGTCTTTTTCAGTGTCGGGAAGACAACCGGAAAGCGCCACTCCGGCGACACAACTTTGTTATCCTTATCACTGTTTACCGAAGTATATAATCTTTTCTACGGTTGTCCAGAATCTTGTCGGTTGTGAAATTATCAACTACCTCACCTACCCCTATATCCGCCCAGCTTCTACCCTTCCAAAGATTATACCTTCGGATGAAATTACCGAAAAAAGAGCGTTACGCCAGCGCTTTGGCGCGTCCGGAGTAAAAATCGGTAAAGATCGTTTTTCCAGATAAGACCAGCGTTCGCCAGTCGACTTTGTCGTGACAACCTTATTTCCGCATCCCGATAGGGATTACGCCGCCGTTTGAAACAGTGGCGCCAATCGGCAGCGTCGGCAAGTATTCGGCCTCCAGGGATAGTTACCAGTCCTTCCGGGGCCGGTGTTGGCAAAACCCGGGGATCGCCAATATTTTACCACGGGAAAAAAGTTGAGGAAAAGGGAAAAATTTTAAGGAAGGGGGATTGTTCCAACTTTAGCCGCCAACACCCCGGCGGTGTAAAGCCTGAGATGCGCCCGGGGGATTGACCCGGAGTTGTTCACGGCTGCCGGGGGGTGAAGGCGCGTTCCGCCATCCGGTCAAGGGAAAGCTTGGCCTCGGCTAGGGTTATTCCCTCCAGACGGGCCGGCCAACCCGGATGGTCCATACTCTGGCGCACCCGGAACACCGCCGCCCGACCGGCCGGATCGGCCAGAACAGTCAGAGCCACCGCCGCCTGGTAGCGTGTGGCCGGAGAGGGATGCCGGGTCAAGGGGAGGATGTCGTTAAGGGCGCCGGGGGAGCGTAGCATAGCGAGGGAAAGGGCGGCGTCGCCGGAAAATTCCCCCTCGGCCAGGACGGAACGCAAAAACACACCCATCGCCGGATTCCCCTCCCCGGCGATAGGGGCGGCTAGGCGGATGACACAGAGCCGGACCGCACGGTTACGTTCCACCCGGTAACGCCGTATTATCGCCTCATCCAGACGCCTAGCTTCTTCCGGCCGCCCGGAGCGGCGGTAGCGCCGGGCATGGTAGGCAGTGGCGCGTAGCGCCGCCTGGCGGGTTTCGGCGTAGATACTGCCGAGGTTACGCAAAGCCTCCTCCGGTCCGGGGGAGGTCATGGCGGCTAGCGCCGAGTCATCCCGGGATTCCCAGCGGCCACCCAACAGGCAACCCGGCAGGAGACACAGGGCAAGAAGGGTGAAGAGTGGCGGTAAGCGGCGCATCACCTTCCCCCCGGGGAACGCGGCAGGGCGGAACGTATGTCCCGCTCCAGAAGCGGCAGGGCGAAGTCATCGATATCGCCGTGGTTGAGTAGACCAGTGTCGTCATGGAGGAGGTGGTTTTCCGCCCCTGGCATCGGGGAACCGTGATAGAGTTCGCCCCGGTTCTGGTAGTAGTTTATGTGGCGAAGAAGCCGCCGCCCGTCCGGAGGCGGCGCTCCGTCGAAGGCGGTGTAGTTGACCCTGACTCTGGCTAAACCCTTGGCGAGGGCAGCTCCAGTAACCCCGGCGGCGGAGCCAAGCCAACCGGTCTTGACAGCGTCCACCGTCAGAAGAAGAGTGATAACCGTCTCGGGACGGCTAGCCATGACCATCGCCGCCGTTTCGGCGGCGGCGGTAGCTCCGACACCGTGTCCGGCCAAGATCAGGCGCTCGGGAAAACCGGCCGAGCGCCGGGTGGTCAGTTCCTGTCCCAGCCAACGCTCAGCCAGGGGACGCTCATTCCAGTGAAAGGCGGCAGCCGAGCAGTCAATGCCGCCTATGGCCCGGGCGACCGCCTCCCGTATCCCATCTGGCGGGGTGTCGGAACGCAGGGGAGAGGCGGAAAAAATCACCAGCACCGGTCCTTGGCTAGTGCGGCGCATAACCATCGCCGCCTCATTGGCGTCGCCAGGAAGAGGGAAGGGTGTCGCCTCACCGGCGCAACCGGACAGGAAAAGGAGGACACCGAGGATGACTGGCGCGAAACGCGTGGCGCGGGGATCAATTCCGGTCATGGAAGATTCCCCAAAGCACATAGGCGCCCAGGAGGATGGCGCCTAGAAACGCGCCAGCGGCCAAGAAGGTAGCCAGGGGAATTCCCACCGGCGGGACGCCACCCTCAGCGGGGCGCGAGCCAGGACCAGCCACAAAAACAATGGAGCCGGCGATCACCAGCGCGGCGATGACGATCCCCATGGTCAGGCGGTCCAGGGCCCGGGCGGCCCGCTCCGCCACCCCGTTCAGGTTTTCATGGTGAAAGACAATGGTCAGCTTTCCCGCCCTGGCCTTTTCCAAGAGGTCCCGGGCGTCCTCGGGGACTCGCCGGATCAATCCCATGAAACGGGAGGCGAGGCGCCAACCCCGCTTGACCGCCCCGGCCGGATGGTAGAGCCCGATCAAGAGGCGACGGACAAAGGGCGCCAAGGCTTGGTCCAGACGAAAGTCCGGATCCAGACTACGGATTACCCCGGCGATGGTGACAAAACTCTTGCCGATCAGGACAAAATCCCGGCGCAGATAAACGCCGTTACGCCGGGCCAGGGTCAGGAGCTCTTGCGAAAGCACAGAGAAGTCAATGCGGTTTACTGGAACCCCCCAGTTGCGGTCGATAAGAACGCCCAGGTCGTAGCGGAAGCTCTGGACGGAGGTGGAGGAAGAGAACTCTCCAATCTCGGCGTAGAGGTCGACCATGCCGTCGATGTCACCGGTCTTAAGCGCCAACAGCATTTGCCCCAGGGTGTAACGCAGATTTTCCGGAAGGTGGCCGACTTGGCCAAAGTCAATCAGACCCACCTCGCCAGAGGGTAGAATGAAAATATTGCCGGGGTGGGGATCGGCGTGGAAAAACCCGGTGACAAAATACTGGCGCAGGAAACAGTCAGCCAGGCCAGCGGCGATTTCCCGGCGGTCTAGGGGGGAAAGGTCGGCCTCCGCCTGGGAGAGAGGACGTCCGGACAGCCGCTCGGTCACCAATACCTCTCGGGTCACCAAATCCCAGCGGACCCGGGGAACCACCACCCCCGGGTTTTCCCCCAAGGATTCGCGGAATTTGCTGGCGCGTGAGGCTTCCCCGATGAAATCGAGTTCGCTTTCCATAACCCGGCGCAGTTCATTCACCGTGGCGAGCGGGCGAATGACCGCCAATTCCGACACATAACGCTCCACCAGTTCGCCCAGGGTTTCCAGCAGGGCAAGATCCTCCTGGATCAGGCGCTCGATACCAGGACGACGGATCTTTACCACCACCGCCGTTCCATCCCGCTCCACCGCTAGGTGGACCTGGCCGATAGAGCCAGCCGCCGTGGCTGCCGTATCGAAAGTGGAGAAAAACTCTTCCGGAGAACGGCCAAGGGCGGAGGCCAGGATAGGGACGATTTTTTCCCCGGGGAGGGGAATGACGTTGTCCTGGAGTTTGGCGAAGGCTGCCTGAAAGGGGGCGGGGACAATGTCGGGACGCGTGGCAAGGAGTTGCCCCAGCTTGATGAAAGTGGGACCAAGTTCCTGGAAAGCATGGGCAAGGCGGCGGGGAAGGTCATCCCCGGTCTCGGCCGTGGTGGAGGGTTCGATAAGGCGGCCGATACGGGGGACGTAGTCAAAAACCCGCATCTGGTGGAGGACATGCGAGAAGCCGTGACGGATGAATACACTGAGGATATGCCGCAGGCGCTTGATATTGCCGTAGGTACGGTGCATTCCCAGTATGCTTAACGCCATGTCGCCCCCCGCCGTCCTAGAGAGAGAAAACGGTTCCCCAGTACCAGACGGAGTACCGCTTTATCCCGTATCCCCAGTTACTCCATATTAACGAGAATCCTTCCCCGCTTCAATCCTTTCCCCCCCATCCCGCCCCGGGGAAAGAAAAAAAGGAGAAAACTTGCCGAATACCGGCCCGGATTGGTATGATGTTTCTGATGGTGAGGCTTAACTCGGGAAGGAAAACAGCCCACATGGGAAAACTCCGCTCCCTCCTTGATAAACAACGGCGGCTTTTAATGGCCGGTTCCCCCGTTCCCGCCCTGGTGGGAAACAGGCCACCCCCGGGGGAATCCCCGGTCGACTGGAATCTCCTCCATCCAGAACGGGTGGTGGAGGCAACCGCCGCCTGGGTCGCCGCCGGCGCCAATCTAATCCGCTCTAACACCAGCGGTGCCGGACGCTACGCGCTCGCCCGGGAAAACCGGGAAGACCAGTTGCGTAAACTTAACCAGACCGGGGTGGAACTAGCCCGTCAGGGGGCGGGATCGGCGCTAGTGGTGGGAGTGGTGAACGCCACCGGTGTCCTACCCCTCCCCTATGGAAAGGTGGCGGAAACAGAAATCGCCGCCGCTTTCCGTGAACAGGTAGCTGTCTTGGTGGAGGCGGGAGTGGACGCCGTCTCCCTGGAAAATATGGGACTCCTGGAGGAGGCGCAATTGGCGGTGAAGGCGGTCCAGGAAGTGGATCCCGGTCTTGACATCCTGGTCCTCCTCGCCTTCCAGCCCGGGTCCCGCGGCTTCCAAACCCTCCATGGAGTGGAGTGCCAATGGGCCTCTCGGGAACTGGGCCAAGCCGGGGTGACGGCGCTAGGGGGAATGTGTCTGCCAGGCCAGGATCTACCGGGGTTACTCGCCGGAGACCTGCGTCGGGCCAGCAAACTTCCTCCGGTCTTGGAACTGGGGAAGGAGTGGGAGGAGGCGGAGGAAGAAGATTTCACCCGGCGTCTCCAAGACCTGTCCCGGCCAGGGGAGATAATCCTGGCGGCCGGTGGCGAGGCCGGACCAGAGATTGTCGCCCGCCTCGCCAGGGGTTTGCTAGCGTTGGCGTAGGCGGTTATGCCAGTAAACAGAGTAAAGGCGTTTCTCTTTCACCCGGGCGTCCCTTAGGCCAGTACCCAATAGACCGCTCCCGGTTGTGTCTGGGTTGCCCACCGCCGGTACCATTCAGTTGGCCCGGGGGGATATTCCCCCACCCCCCGGCGCTTCACCTGGTTTACCCAGCCAAACCCTGATAGCTGAGGTTCTGGATTACCCGGGAGCGTTTCCTAAACCCCTGTCGCCAGTTAAGCTTGGCCATAAAAAAACTCCGGCTACCCTCCGGGTAGCCGACAATGGAAAAGGTGAGGCGGTGGCTGGAAAAGCCGTCCCTGTCGGCGTCGGCTCAGTTGTGGAACACTCTTTGGCGGTAAAAACGCCATGTTCTCCAGCGGGATGAGGACAGCGACAATTTGCGTTCCGGGTATGGTGGCAATATAATTTTGACGGAACTACTGGCGAGCGAAGGGTGACTAACCTAGCGACAGAGGTTTTGACCTGGCTCTAGCAAGAAAAACCGCGGGTAGTTAACTCGGGGGAAAGTTAAAAACTTATGGCTTATCCGGGGTGGGCGCTAGAAACTCGCCACCCAGTTGGCCGCAGGCGGCATTGATGTCGCCTCCCTTTTCCATCCGTACCGTGGCGGGTATCCCCGCCTCCCGGAGAATGTTTTGGAAACGCCGGACCACCGGCGGCGGTGGCGGGCGCCCGGAAAAACCATCCACCGGGTTCAGGGGGATGAGATTCACCCGGGCTGGACAACCCTGGAGAAGGTGAACCAGCTCCCTGGCCTCGCCCACCCCGGCGTTAACCCGGTCGACCAGGCAATACTCGAAGGTTATGGCGTGCGAACTCGCCTGGCGATAGTAAGACAGGGCCTGGAAAAGCTCGACCAGGGGCCAGCGGCGTGCGGCCGGGACAAGTTTCTCCCGTAGCTCCTGCCGGGGGGCGTGTAGTGACACCGCCAGCCGCCAGTTCCGCCGGGCCTCGGCCAGGCGCCTAATCCCCTCCGGATAGCCAACGGTGGAAAGGGTGAGGCGCCGGCCAGAAAGCCCGAGTCCCTGGGGGTCACCCAGGCGGTCGGCCGCCGCCAGCACCGCCTCCAGATTAAGCAGGGGTTCTCCCATGCCCATGAAGACGACATGGCTCACCCCTTCTCCCTGGTTTTCCCGGGCGTGACAGTCAGCCCGGTAGACCTGTTCAAGCATCTCCCCCGCCGTTAGGTCGCGCCGGAAACCAAGGCCGCCGGTGGCGCAGAAGACGCAACCCAGGGGGCAGCCAGCCATGGATGATACGCAGACGGTGCGCCGGCGCCTCCCCTGCTCGACAATAAGGACGCTTTCCACCGGCGACACCCCAACCGAGGGAGTGGCGGGGGTGTGATAAAGCCATTTGCTGGTCAGGCCATCGGCGGAACGGCGAAGGACTTTTTCCGTCAGGACCCGCAGGTGGCCGGCGGCTGCCAGTTTCTCCCGGAGAGTGGCGGGAAGGTCAAGCATTTCCCGAAAATCCGCCACCCGCCGGGCATGGAGCCAGGCGAAAAACTGGCGCTGGCGGTATTCCGGCTCGCCAGCCGTCTGGAAAAATTCCGCCATCCCCTCCCGGGGGACGTCCAGCCAGTGTCGCATAATTCTTTCCCCCCGGGGGCGGAAACGCACCGCCGCCCCGGACCGTCCTCAACCGACCCGTGTGACATGGAAATGGGCATTATGCCAGGAGCAAGCGGTCAAGACAACCCCCGGCCCGGCCGTCCCCTCCTCGCGGTGCGAGGGCCGGGCCAGTACACCGGGGGCGAGGTGAACCAGATAGTGAAACCCCAGGCCGATCTAAGGATCGCCCTCGCCTTCGCTGACGTCTACAGCGTTGGCATGAGCCACCACGGCCTGCGCGTCCTCTACGACATCGCCAACCGGCTGGAGGGGGTAGCGGCGGAAAGAGTCTTCGCCCCCTTCCCCGACTACGAGGCCCTGCTTAGACAGGAAGGGCGTCCCCTCACCACCCTGGAGACCGCCACCCCGCTTTCCCGTTGCCATCTGGTCGGCTTTTCCCTGGGTTACGAGCTTGCCGCCACCTCCGTCCTCACTATCCTCGACCTTGGCGGCATCCCGCTGACCCGGCGGGAGCGGGAAAACGGCCAGTATCCCTTGGTGCTAGCCGGCGGGGCCGCCGTGCTTAACCCGGAACCCCTGGCCGACTTTATTGACGCTTTTTTCCTTGGCGAGGCGGAAGAAGCCCTGCCGGAGATACTCGCCCTAACCCGGGAGTTCCTCCCCCTAACCGCCGGGAGGCGGCGCGACTTACTGCGGGAACTCGCCACCCGGGTGGCGGGGGTGTACATCCCCGCCTTCTACCATTTCGCCCCAGGCCCGGGCGGCTACCTGTTCCCGGCCGGGACGGGGGAAAACCATTTCGCCCCCTTCCCGGTCCACAAGCGCCTGGTCCAGCATTTCGACTTGGCGCCCCTGCCTGTTCGACCCCTAGTGCCGCTGCATGAGTGCATCCACGAGCGGCTGGTCCTGGAAATTATGCGGGGCTGCCCCAATGGTTGCCGTTTCTGCCAGGCTGGCTACACCGGCCGGCCTCGCCGGGAAAGAAGCCCGGACACCCTGCTAGCGGCGGCCCGGGCGGGCATAGCCGCCACCGGCTATGATGAAATCAGCCTTCTTAGCCTTAGCACCTCCAATTACACGCGCTTCGCCCCACTTCTCGCGTGTCTGGACCAAGAGTTCACCCCAGCCGGGGTGGGTCTGTCCCTACCAAGCCTACGGGTCGACCACGCCCTTTCCGGCATCCCGGCGAAACTGGCTGGGATGCGAAAATCCGGCCTGACCGTCGCCCCCGAGGCGGGAAGCGACCGCCTCCGGGCGGTCATCAACAAACCGGTCACCAACGCGCACCTGTTGGCGGCGGCCGAGGAGGCTTTCCGTCGCGACTGGAAGCGGCTGAAACTATATTTCATGGTGGGGTTGCCAACCGAGACAGAGGCCGACGCCCAGGCCATCGCCGAACTCGCTCTGGCGGTGGCGGCCAAACGCCGCCGCGGTGGCAAGGCGGCGGTGCAGCTGTCGGTGGCTAACTTCGTCCCCAAGGCCTTTACCGCCTTCCAGTGGCTGGGGGCGGCGGGACCGGCGGTCTGGGAGGAGCGCCAGCGCCTGGTGAGTCGCGGCCTCAATCCCCGCCAGGTGTCCTCCTCCACCCACCCCCTGGCGACATCCCTCCTCGAAGCGGTCATCGCCCGTGGCGACCGCCGCCTGGGAGCGGTCATCCTGGCGGCCTGGAAAAAAGGGGCCCGCCTTGACTCCTGGACGGAGTATTTCCGCCCCGCTGTCTGGACCGAGGCCTTCGGCGAAGCCGGTCTTGACCCCCAGGAGCTCGCCAGCCATAATTTCACCCCGGGGGAACCACTTCCCTGGGACCATATCGACTGCGGAGTAAGCCAGAAGTTTCTAGCCCAGGAAGCCGCCCGCGCCTGGGTCGGCACCCCCACCCCGGCCTGCGGCAGCGCCCCCTGCCCCGGTTGCGGAGTGGCGGGTTGCCTGGATCGGGTGGGAGCGGGAAAAGAAGAGAGGAGTGACTAGCGCCATGTCAGACGACCATTTTTTCAAGGACAAAACCGCCATCGTCACCGGCGGGGGACGCGGTATCGGCCGGGCGATGGCGAAGCGCCTGGCGGGACTGGGCGCCCTGACCATTCTAGCCGGTCCAACCCGGGAAAACCTGCTGGCGGTGGTAGCCGACATCCAAAAGAGCGGGGGGAAGGCGGAGGCGGTCCCTACCGATATCGGCCGGGAGGAGGAGGTGGTCAGCCTTTTCCAGTTTGCGGCAAAGCGGGGCGGAGTCGATATTCTGGTGAACAACGCCGCCGTCGGCGTTTTCGGCCGCCTGACCGACACTAGCGCCGCCGAGTGGGATCGGGTGATGGGGATTAACCTCCGCGGCGCTTTTCTCTGCGCCCGCGAGGCCCTGAAGTCTATGGCGGCCCACGGCCGGGGGGGGCGGATTATCAACATCGCTTCGGCAGTAGGATTTCGGGGCTATGTCGACCAGGGTCTGTACACCGCCAGTAAACACGGTCTGGTGGGCCTTAGCAAAGTCATGGCTCTGGAGGGGCGTGAACACGGTGTCATTACCCAGGTCATCGCCCCCGGCGGGGTTGACACCGAGCTTCTCTCCCGCGCTCGTCCTGATCTCGACCGTAGCGGACTTATGTCGCCCGAGGACGTGGCCGACGCCATGGAATATCTTCTGCGTCAACGGGGTAACGCCCTGGTGGACTGCCTTAACCTCCGGCGTAGCGGCAAGGAGCCTTGGTGAAAGCTAGGCCAGGGCGACCTGTTTAACCACCCGACCCACCAGCTCGTCGTCCAGTAGCGGCAGCTTCAGGCTGTAGCCGGCGAGAAGAGCGCGGTCGGCCAAGTAGTTAAGGCGGCGAGGGATTCCCCCGGAGGCGGCGACCAGGATGTCCTCGGCTGGACCGGTGAAGATGTCCACGCCCCCACCAGCCCGTTCCAGACGGTGCTCAAGATAGCGCCGGGTGGCTTCTGGCGACATGGTGGAAAGATGGTGCCGGACACTCAGGCGCTCCTGAAGTTGCGGCTTCGACTCCACCCGATCCCGGAGCTCCGGTTGGCCCACCAGAATGAGGGTGAGGTAAAAGCTGGTGTTTTCCTGGAAGTTCAGGAGGAGTCTTATCTCCTCCAGAGTCAGGGTGTCCTCCACCAACTGCCCCTCGTCCACAATCACCAAGGCCTGGGCACCGCGCTTGCGGGTTTGGATCAGGAAGCTCTGGAGTTCGGCGAGCATCCGCGACTTGTCCCAGCCGGAACTATCCAGGCCATACTGGCGGAGGATCTCCGCCAGGAACTCGGACGGCTTCAGGTTGGGGTGGGTCAGGAGGGCTACTTCGAAGCGCTCCGGGTCAAGCTCATCCACCAGCACCCGGGTGATCAGGGTTTTCCCGCACCCGCAGTCGCCGGTGAGGAGCATGCCACCGGCCCCCTCGGTTAGGACGTAGAGGGCGGCCGCCAGCGCCTCCTCATACTGGGGGAGGAAAAAAAAGTAGCGGGGATCGGGGGAGGGACGGAAGGGCATGTCCCTGAGGTGCCAATATTTCTGGTAAAACATTCATTCCCATCCGAAATCGACGATCTCGTAGGTGGCTAGTTCCGGGTCGGAACTCCAGATCTTGACGAAACCACCGACCGGGATGGCGTAGGACGACCACAACTTCATCTCCCGACCGCTCTCCTCGTCTACCCACTCCACCACGTAGACAGTGATCTCGCTGTCCTTCACCAGCATCTTCTCGCGGCTGATACGATCCGCCTTCTGGTCAAGCTTGTCCAGGCGATCCTGGTAACGGGACAGACTCACTCGCCGCTCGGTGCTGTCAGTCACTTTGCCTTCCGCGTCAAGGGTTTCCCGCCGGAGTACCACCACCGCACCCGTGTCATCACACTCAACCGCCTGCACGATGGTTTTCACCGTTTCCCCGGGTTCCTGGACATTCCCCAGCACCACCCACTCCCCCACCTTAGCCTGGCTCAACCGGTTGGGAACCAGATTGTACTCCGCCGCCAGGGCGGCTGACAGGGACAATAGAGAAACCACCATAACCAGCATCGTAATCTTACGCATTTTTCCTCCTCGCTTGGCTGGCGTTTAACGCCAGCACCAAAGACCATATCTAAGGGGTCAATCCGCCCGCACCGCCCGGGCTATACACTCTCCAGCCGACTCGTCCGGACCGACCTCGGGGGACGCCGTTCCTCTGGCGTATTTTCCCCAGCGCTTCCTTTCGGCCGCACCCGTTCCGCCATCTCTCTAATGATCGGGCTTTTCGCCTGGTCGAGGATGCGTGACCCCGGAGCGTCGTCCCGGCCGCGGTGCATCGCCTGGAGACGGTAGAGACTACCCCGCGGGGTGTCGGGCTCCGCCACCGGGGGAGTGCTGACGCTTACCTTGCCACCCTCGCCGACTTTGGCCAGGATGACCGGACTGTTTTCCGGCACCATCCTCTCCCACCGGGGGTCGCGGCGGAGTCCAAAAACCGGCCCGGCTGGCTGGCTAGCGCTAGGCGGGGGTTCCACCCGGCGCCGGCTAGCCGGCTCGGGAACACCATGTGCCAGCCACATCCAGGCCGCTAGGCTGGCGAGGCTAAAACCAGCCAGGGTGAGACACCAGGCTGGGCTTTCCCACAGTTCAACCCACGGTCCCACTTCCGCCGGCGGAGCCGGTATGGCCACCGACACCCCGATGTCCCAGTCGAGTCCGGAGCGGCCGCGCGGGCGCTCCAGCCATACCATGCGGGACGGGTCGGGAAATTGCCACTCACCCGGGACGTCGAGATAGGGGGGGGAGGCGGGGGAGGGAGTGGCGGGGAAGGCGGCGACCGGGCCAGTGGCGTCTATCAACCACCCGCGCCAGGCGGCCTCCACCAGCCCTGGATCGCCCACCCGCGCCGCCAACTCCTCCGCCAGGGTCGGGGCGTCAGGCAGGGGGGACTGTTCCGGCGCCCCCACCGACAGGCGTAGCGTCCAACGTCTTTCCTGGCCGCCATCGTTAAAAATAAGGTCGCGAGTGAGAACCACCGTTAACCGGCCCACTCCGGAATCCGCCCCTCCCAAGAGAAGAAGCTCTCGGGCGTGGTCTTCCACCAGACTAAGACCAAAGCCAGCTGGAAGGGCGGCCTGCAGTTCCGGCTGGATCGCCTGGACCACCGACTGGGAACGGTCGACTCCACCCGCCGAGTCGGCGAGTTCAAGGAAGCGCCGCATCGCCTCGAAACCAGCCGGGAAACGTCCAACCGGCCGACGGCGAATGTCTCCGGCCCGACCAACCGCCAGAGCCAGGGTAAGACGCTGGCAAACCGCCTCAAGAACCAGTTTCGCCTCCATCCGGAGGGCGAGTTCCTGGGCCCGCCAGGCCGCGCGGCGGCGGGTGACAAACTCCAGGGCGGTAGCGGTGGCGCCACCGGCGATTTCCGCCGCCCCGCGGCGGGCGGCCAGGGCCAGGCTATCCGCCACCTCCCGGCGCTGGGTCACCCCGTTCTCGTGGTTAGCCAAAAACAACCAGACCACTAACCCCAGGCCAAGGGTGAGACCGAGCGGGAGCATCAGCCCGGGCCAAAGTTGGAATTTCTCCGGATTGCCATCCACCTTGTCCCGCCCCCCGCCGCCCTAGTGATGCCTGGTGGTAAGAAAATAGCCTCCGGACACGCCCTTGACATCGGAGACAAACATGAAGGCGCCGTGCGGTCGGGAAATAGTCTCCACCCGGGCGATCTGCTTCCGGGAGCAAATCACCTTGATATCCAGACGCTCACCAGTCCGTCCCTCGCCGGCTATCACCGTCACCCCGAGTCCAGCATCCCGCAATTCGTTCACCATGGCGCTGGAACCGGCGTTCTTCTCGGCGATGATTTCGACCATGGCGTAGGAATTCATCAGTTTGTGTTCAAGAAAAGAGCCGAGAATGTTGCCGCCGGCATAGCCGCCGCAGTAGGCGAAAAGTTCAGGTAGGGTCAGGGTCTTGCCGCCCCCCAGAATCAGACTCATGGTGAAAAGGAAAACCATGACTTCGAAAAAACCCAAGACTGCCGCTAGCAAGCGGCGGCCATGGACCACCATGAGGATGCGGAAGACTCCCAGGGTGACATCGACCAGGCGGGCGCAGAATATCAGGAGTAATGACAGGCCAAAAGCCCAAGTCATGGACGCCACCTCCAGCCAAACCCA
>JAITQC010000173.1 GCA_031289115.1 Planctomycetota bacterium | reverse complement strand
ACAGCTTCTACCCCAATATCATTTACGCTGGCAACAACCAGGCTGAAGCCGACACCAAGGTAAACACACTGATGACCCAGGAAAGCAATCTGGTCGGCGTGTTCGCCCTTTCCTCCATGGCTGGTCCGGCGGCGGGCAAGGCCTGCCGGGATCTGGGAAAACCCATCGGCAGCATTTCGATCCAGACTATCTCCGTCCCGGTATCGTCTATCGACGACATGGAATCGGGGTTGATCAAGAGCGTTGTTCTCTGGCAACCTTATGACCTGGGTTATCTGGCGGTCGAATACGCCAAAGGCCTGGTCGAGGGCAAGATCACCAAGGGCGCCAAAACCTATGTCTCTTCCCTTAGTGGCAAGGGGAAAATCGGCAACGAAAAGTACGAGGCGTCCCACAACGTTTTAGCCGACAACGTGGTAATACTTAGTTCCGCCATCCTGTTTAACCTTAAAAACGTGGGAGAGTTCAGGGGTTATCCAGACGCCAATAGCGGCATAAAGTAGTAACTCTGCCGGAAGGACGGCAAACAAGGACACAAGTGAGAGCCCCGTTTCCCTTGGGATACAGGGCTCTTCATTATCTTATCTAACCACTACTGTCTCGGGACAACGCTGGTGTCAGAGAGGGGGGTTGGGTCCCCCCGAGGTCTCACTTGGGGGACAGGATGTCACTTCCGCTTTTCTGGCGGCGCGGGAGCACGGTGGTAAACCTCCCCGAGGTCAGGGCGGTTATGGAGACATCACCCTGGGTTTTGATCCAGTCGGCGTGGAAATCATCCACCGCTTTCTGGATTTCAGGCGTGTGGAAGACATCATGGAGCATGGTGGGTTGGACAGTGGCGACGTGCGAACCACATTCAAAGGAATGCATTACCTGGGACATGTTTTTGAAGCTGGCGGAGAGAATTTTGGTGTGGACCTTGTTTTCCTCAATCATTTTACGGAAAGAGGCGATGACCGCGTCGGGATTCATGTCCAGGTTTTCCATGCGGTTATAATAGGGGGCGATAAAGTCGGCCTCCAGGGCGATCGCCATGAAGCCCTGGATTTTCAGGTAGATGGCGGTGGCGGTGACGTTTACCCCCCGGCTTTTCAGGATGCGTATCGCCTTCAAGCCTTGCTCGGTGGTCGGCACTTTGATATAGACTTCTTCGTCAACGCGTTTACGCAGTGTTTCCGCCTCCTCGATTATCCCCTCGGCATCCTCGGCTATCACCTGGATATGGAGCGACCGCTCGGAACCGATTAGTTTTCGTATCTCCCGCATGTGGGGAAAAAGGTTGGTCTTGCCTTCGGCCTTGAGAATACTGGGATTGCTGGTGACACCAGTGATGGGGAAGACATCCAAAGCGCGTTCAATTTCCTCAATGGAGGCGTTGTCGATCATGAATTCCATTCTTCCTGCTCCTTTCTCCGGGGCGCGCCCGTGTTTTCCAACTTCACCTTTGCACAGGGTTTTTACCCTGACCGGGGCGTGGCTGGATCACTCCCCGTCTTCCTAGCTGTTTTAGCAGTTTGTCCTTCGCGGGGAAACGGATAAAGCAACCGCTAGGGGTTGGGGAAGGCGCCTCAGCTGCGAAAACAGAGTGAGGCGCGTTGAATCGCGGTGTCCCCAAGTTTTTCCCGGATATGGTCAGCTGTTCTTTCCAGCCGTTCCTGGCGCTGGTTTTTCACGTCGTAAAAGAGGCGGTTTTGGCTTGTCCCACTGGTTTCCAGTTTGGTCATACCGACACCGATGAGACGCACTGGCCGCGAACCCGCCTCGGTGCGTTCCCGGAGAAGCTGGCGGGCCTGGCGATTGATGTCAACCGCCAGGCAAGTCGCCTCGGGCAGACTCTGGCGCCGGGTGACGCAGGTGAAATCCTGGTAGCGCAGTTTCAAACACACCACCTTTCCCGCCAGGCGGCGGCTCCGGAGCCTGGCTGCCACTTGATCGGACTGGTCGAGGAGGGTGAGTTCCAGCTCCTCTCGGTTAGTGATGTCCTGCGGGAAAGTGTATTCATGGGAGATTGACTTGGTCTCCTCTTCCGGTGTCACCTCGGTTGTGTCGATGCCGTTGGCCAAAAGGTGGAGGGAAACCCCGGCGGCGCCAAACTCCTTCGCCAAAACCTCCACCGGCCACTGGCGGAGTTGGCCAGCGGTGCGAATACCTAGCCGCTCCAGCCGTTTGCAGGTTACTGGTCCCACCCCCCAGATTTTTCCCACCGGCAACACTTCTAGACGCGACAGCAATTCTTCCTCCGGCACCACCGTGAGGCCATCGGGTTTATTGAGGTCGGAGGCGATTTTGGCCATAAGCCGGCAACTCGCCACCCCAACCGAGGCGGTGAGCCCAACCTCCTGCCGGATGGTCAGGCGGATGCGCCGGGCGATGCTTACCGGGTCGCCGTGCAGGATCTGGCAACCGGTGACATCCAGGAAGGCCTCGTCCAGGCTGACTGGCTGCACTAGCGGGGTTACCCGGTCGAAAATGGCAAAAACCTGCTTCGACACCTCCTGGTAACGCCAGTGCCGGGGCGCCACGAGGACCGCCTGGGGACAGAGGCGCATGGCTAGGGCGGTTGGCATGGCCGAATGGGCGCCAAAGCGCCGGGCCTCGTAGGACGCGGTGGAAACCACCCCGCGCGCCTCTGGGGAGCCACCGATAATGACCGGTCGACCCCGTAGAGACGGATCGTCAAGCTGCTCCACGGCGGCGAAAAATGCGTCCATGTCGACATGGAGAATGGCGCGTTCCCAGGCTTTCATGAGGAAAAACACTCGCGAAGCAGGTCGGGTTCGACCACCACCGGGTTACTGCCCAGGCGCGAAGGGTTGATGCTGGCTACCAGTTCCGCCACTTGCTCAGGTTTTTCCAGTCCCGCCTCCCGCAGGGTGGCGGCGAGACCACAGCTGGCAAGGAGGTGTCGCCAGAAAAAGGCCGTGTCCTCCGGGTTGTCCTGGCCAAGCAAGGTGAAAATTTCTTGCATCACCGCCGTTCTTTCCCTTTCCATCGCGTCGGAAACCGCCCGGGCCTCTGGCTGGGAATTGATTGCGAAAAAGTAGGGCAGGGTCAAGGCAACCGCTTGTCCATGTGGGAGGCCGTAACGCTTGGTCAGGTGGTAGGCGAGGGCGTGGGGGATGCCGGTGCGGGTCAGGTTAATCGCCTTCCCGGCGAGATAAGCGGCGTTGGCCATAGCCAGACGGTTCTGGGGGTCAGGAGTGTGGACAGCGTTGTAGATGTTAGGCAGGATGGAACGTATGGCCTGCCGGGAAAACTCCCGGCTTTCCGGGGTGGCGTGGGGACTCCAGTGCGACTCCACCGCTTGGGAAAGGGCGTCAAAACCAGTGGCGGCGGTGATGTCGGGGGGAAGTTCACGAGTCATTTCCGGGTCCACCACCGCCATTTCCGGGCGTAGAGACGGGTGGGCGAGAGACTGTTTTCTTTCCCCCAGGTAGAAGACGGCGAAACGGGTGGCTTCGCTACCGCTACCGGCGGTGGTGGCTATGGCGACCAGGGGCGGGCCCTCGCCACTCGCCTTGATTTCTTCCGGTCTTTCCGGCGGGAAGTCTTCCCGGGTGTGGGCCAGGGCCTTGATGCTCTTGGCAACGTCAATGGGGCTACCGCCACCAATCGCCACCAGGAGGTCAGGCTTAAACTCCCGATAGACCCGGCAACCCGCCTCAATTTCCGGGAAGCTGGGATTGGGGTTAAAGTCGGCGAAGAAACGGCACTCGCGCCCGGGGAAGAAGGGCTGTTGACCCCTGGCGTTGAAGCGTTTCCAGGCCGAGGGGGTGGCGACCAGTAGCACCTTCCGGTAATTCAGGCCTTCAAGTACGGTCAGGGCTTCGCCTAGCGCCCCGTAACCCACCTTGTCACCAAGGGCGTTTTTCCCCTGGGCGGACGGTTGGCAACCGCGAAAACTGCCTGGCATAATAGGTGTATCCTGTCTCTAAAGGGGTGACAATAAACAACTGGCTGACCCAGGACTCACTCGGAGCCCAGTCCCGATGATACCTTGATTTAGGCGGATGGCAAGCGGAAGGTGACGCCGGGCGGAGTAAGCCGGGCTTAGCCCCGGCCGGGCGGAAGGCGGGACTGGTGGTGGCTAAGGCGTCCCGCCACTCCGGACCAGAGGGTTCAGGCCGCTTCCTGTGTCCTGGCTAAGCCGGGGTGTGGACAGAGGACGAAATCGAGGGGTAGTATAGGTGGCAACCATCTTTGGCAAGCTCCTCCGATTCGAGGATGACTTGGTTCGCCTCGGGGTAGGAGGCAAGGAGCGATTCGACAATCAAGCCGGTGATCTTATGGTTATTGACCATGCCGCGCATGATCGAACTCAGCCGGTCGAAATCGAGCTTCTTCCGGTAAGGCCGGTTTTCCGCCAGGGCGACGAAAATGTCCGCCACTGCCATGATGCGTGAGCCAAGTGTCAGGGCGCTTTCCGGGATGTGGAAGGGGTAGCCGTTGCCGTCCAGAGTCTCGTGGTGCCAGGCGGCCCAGCGGGCCAGCTGGTTGAACTCCTTCATTTTCTGGAGAATCCGGTAGGTGTAGTAGGTGTGCTGGCGAACCAGAAGACGCTCGGAAGGGTCCAGCGGACCGGGTTTTTCCAGAATGGCGTTGGGAACCGACAATTTACCCAGGTCATGCAGGAGGCCAGCGATGCGCATGAGATAGAGTTCATCCTCGCAGAAGCCGAAATGCGAGGCCAGGATAACCGCCACCTCCGAGACGCTACGGGAGTGAGTGGCGGTGAAACGGCTGGTGCGGTCAATCAGGATGGAGAAGAGTCGGGCCATGGCGAGCAGGTCGTCGGCGTGGAAACGGGTGCGGCCCCAGTCCATTTCCCGGTGGAAAGCGTTGGCGTGGTCGGGATTGACCAGGTCAAGCCAGAAACACTCCTTTTCGGAGCAGGTGATGAAGGCGTCCACCACATCGGGGTCGAAAATACGCCCCGCCTCTTCCTGGATATACTCCCGCACCACGGAGGATTTGCCGAGTATGGGTCGTAGCTCGCTAATGCGGATTTCAACCCGGTCCGCCACCAGGATAATGCGGCTGTGCAAGGGTATTTGGTCGCCAGCCAAACCAGAGGGGTTGTTGCCATCCCAATGGTCGTGGTGGTGGCGGATCGCCGTGGCGCAGCCGTAAAAAACCGGCGAATCGTGGAGAAGTTGATAGCCCTCCTCGGCGTGGTTGTATATGTTTTCCGCTAGCAAGGTCTCAAGTTCGGGATTGGCGATGCGCTCCCGTTCTTCCTGCGAAGAGGCGGCCCCGATGTCGTGGAGCATAGCGCTAGCGAGAAGAATCTGTAACTCCGGGCTTCTTATCTCCAGTTCTTCCGCTATGTATCGGCAGATGATGGCGGTCCGGAGTTGGTGTACACCGGTGCCGTCAACCGCCAGGTCAAGAGTCATGGTAAGGGTCTGCATCAGGTTTACTGGGCTAAGAGTCAATGCGAGCAAGTTATCTCCAATCGCGAGAAATATCTTACCAACACCAGAAATATGCGGGTTTTTTTAATTATAATTGTCTCTACCCCGGTTGTCGAGTCAATAAAAACCAACATCCACCGGCGTTTTTCTTAGTGGCGACTGGGAAAAGGAATGGCAAAACCCCAGTCACTACGCCCGGGCAGCGGTAGTGGCGAGGGGTTTGCCTCCGCTGGGACTTGGCGGGGGAATCCACCCACCGCCAGCCGGCGGGGCCAAAACTCCTAAACCCGTCTTTTAAGGGAAATTTTACTTCGATTAGGCGTTTAAGGCTGCCGGTGTTCCCTG
>JAITQC010000156.1 GCA_031289115.1 Planctomycetota bacterium | reverse complement strand
GTTGGAAATGAGCGTTCCGGTATTTTTTGGCGAGGAAATCCGAGAGATAGGGGTCGACAAGAATAAGGGTTTCCGGCGAGCGGATAGCGAAGCCAGCTTGCCCTAGCCAATATAGATAGAGTCTTCCCGCCGGGGCAGGGGTAGCGAGTAACTCCGCCAGGGCGGGGGTGCTGGCCCGGGGTTTACTCGTAAGGTTAAGACCCAGTCCTTCCCGGTCGCCAGCCGCCTTAGTCACTTCCGGGTTTCCTCGGCCAGGGCGGAAATCTGGTCAAATCCCGCCCCAGTGACTGGTATGTCAATGTCAAAGACTTCCGCCATAACCCTGGTCCAGCCATAAATAAAATAGTCCCAGCCATCCACTATTTTCAGGGATCGGCTTTTAGCCTGGGCCCGGGCCTGCTCAAGGAAGAGGAGGTCGCCCCGGTAGTTGAATTCCCAAACCAGTCCTTGTTCAGGAAAAACCACTTGGTCGGTAAGTGGAGACCCCGGGCCATCCTTCCCCAAGCCAGTGGCGTTAATGACAATGGAACCCGGAGCCAGGGAAGCGACAGCGGTGTCGTTCATCTCGGGTCGGGGGCAAAGACGGTATTCAATAGGAATATCAAAGCCGATGGAAGTGTGGATTCGCCGCATTTCATCCAGCCGGGGTTGGCTACGGTTGGTGACAGTGATCCGGCCGGGAGTGTCGCCGCCTTTTTTCTTCCGCTCCGCCAGGTACATGGTAAGAGCAAGCGAGGAGCCGCCCGCCCCCAGTAGAAGCATTTCTCCCCGGGAACTTTGCCAATAGCCATCGCTGACTATCCGCTCTAGGCCTAGACCACTGGTGATTGGGTCTTTGGCGTGTCCGCAAAGCCGCGAACCTCGTTTAGAAATGGAGCTGATTTCACCCAGGATTTCGGCATAGGGATCCAGCACTTCAAACATGTCGCGGGAGGCGGTGAGAAGGTCTATCTTGTGGGTAGTGACCAGGGCTCCCAGGGAATTGGGGTCACGCTTGATAAAGGCGACTACCTCGCGGTAGTTTTCCGGCTGGTCGTGCTGGGGAAAGTCAAAACCCTCGATCCGGGCTTCGAGCCCCAGGTATTCCACCCATTTGGGAAACACTTTCATTATGGAGGATTTCCCGGTGGTGACACCGATGAAATACATGGTTTTGGCAGCGCGGGGGCTATAATCCCGGGACATGGTGAGCTCCATAAAAAGGGAATGGACAAGGTTAACCACAGGCGTGCGTCCGATGCTTACCGGACTAATCACACCTGATTACGCTTTGCCTAGAGGGCGCCCCTTCCCGCGTCTTCCTGGAGGCATGGGCGGGGGAAAAACAAACCTGGGGCGGTGAAACCCCTTTCTCTAGCCGGGGTAAGGTGAAGTCTGGCGACGTGTCCTTACCGCCAGCCCGACACCGGCCTTTAGCGAAAGGGTCAAATTTTACCCATGGCGCGCATTTTTTTCAGTGTCACATAGCCGTCGATAACGATGACCGCCACCAGGGTGACACCGACCACCACGTTCTGGAGTTGGGTGTTCATCTCCAGGAGGTTAAACATGTTGGTGAGTAGCGACATGAAGGAGACGCCAAGGAAGGCGCCTAGGGCAATGCCCCGTCCGCCGGCGAAACTGCCACCCCCGATGACGCAGGCGATCATGCAAGTCATGTGAATGCCACCCCCGAGGTACTGGGTGGGGCTTTGTATCCGGGCTACCGCCAGCACTCCCGCCACGGCCGCCAATAGGCCGGTGCAGGCGTAACAGAGGAAAACTATGCGCCGGTCATTAAAACCGATGAGTCGGGCTGCCTCCCGGTTGCCGCCGACGAAATAAAGGCGGCGACCCGCGGCGGTGTAGCGCAGGAAAAAGGTGAAAACCAGGAGCAGGGCCAGCATTATCCAGGTCATGTAGTAAAGGCCAAAGAAACGGTCTTCACCTAGGGCGATGAAGTTGGCGGGAAACTTGCGGTGCTGCATTTCCTTGTCCCACATGGTCATGGCCAGGCCATAACCGATGTACTGGACGCCGATAGTGGCGATCAGGGCGTTGATTTTCAGTATCGCCACCAGGAAGCCGTTAAGGCAACCCACCGCCAGGCCAGCCAGAAGAACCAGGACAATGATACTCGGGGTGTTAAGCCCCAGTTGGGAAAGGCGCCCGGCAAGGATGCCGACCAGGAGCATGATGGAGCCAATCGAGAGATCGAAATAGCCGCAGATCAGGAGGATCATCATGCCGAAAGCCATTATGGCGGTGGGGGAAATACTGGCCTGGAGCGAATTCAGGTTGCTTTGCGTCCAAAACACGCCACTGGCGAAAGTAAGGACAACCACCAGAATGAGGCAGAGGCCTAGAGCGATGGATTCGTTTTTCCGGAACAGTTTCGCAAGCATTTCACTTAGGCCTTTTTCGCGTTGACTCGGACGTCGATATAGATGGCCAGCACCAGAATGGCGCCGAGGATGATTTGTTGCACATAGGTGTTGATGTTGAAGGAGGTCAAGCCATTTTGGAGAAGAGAGACAAACAACACTCCGAGCATGGTGCGGATCATGCTGCCCCGGCCACCGAAAATACTCGCTCCACCGATGACGGCGGCGGTGATGACGCTTATTTCCAGGTTGGCTCCGACCGTGACGTGGGGGTGTTTCAGGCGGGCGGTCATGAGCGCTCCGCCAAAGGCGGAAAGGGCGGCAGAAAGGGCGAAACAGGCGCATTTGACCGCGTTGGCGTTAAGGCCGTAAAGAACGCTGGTGGAGAAATTGTGTCCAATATAGTAGAGCTGCTTCAGGTGGCGGGAGCGCGTCAGGAATATCTCGAAGATTAACGCCACCACCAGCATCACCAGGATAGTCCATTTTATGCCAAACAACTCGAGAGTGACAAAATTGTATTGGGCCCGTGCAAGTTGCCGGCCTCCGAAGCGCTGGATAAGTATCCAGTTGACTCCTTTCACCGCCATCATGACGCCGATGGTGACCATCATGGAATTGAGCCGGAAGGTGGTGACCAGAAACCCTACCGCCAGGCCAATAAGGCCAGCGACCAGCATGGCCAGGGGAATAGCGGCTTCGACTGGTAGCTGGTAGTTGAAGATGAACAAACCCATCATGGCGCCGCCAAAACCAAACATGGAGCCGACCGAGAGGTCGAGTTCACCCATGATAATGAGGAGGGTGAAGCCAATGGCGGCGAAAAAGCGGAAAGAGGTGTCGTAAAGAATGGAGTGAATGTTGCCAACCGTTAGAAACGAACTCCGGCTGGCAGACAGGAAGAAAAACAGGGCCAGGGTGAGGTAGAGGATCACCCAGCTGGCGAAATCAATCCGCCGGCGCTTCGGGTTAAGGCCAAGGGTGCGACCGGTGTTTAGAGGCATGTAGGGTCACCTTGCGAGTGGATGAAAAACACCGCTACCGATATTTCACACCGCCAGATTGTCGCTACCAACCGCCGCGTAGCGCATTATCGCCTGCTCAGTATAGTCGCCGGCTTTCACTTCGCCAACGATGGAGTTGTTACGCATAATCTGGATCCGGTCGGCTAAACTCATCAATTCCGGGAGTTCAGAGCTAAACATCACTATCCCCACCCCGCGGGAGGCTATATCAAGAAGAAAGCGGTGGATCTCGGTCTTGGCTCCCACGTCGATACCGCGGGTGGGCTCGTTGACAATTAGTATCTCCGGCTCGGGGACTAGACAGATGGAGAGCATGACTTTTTGCTGGTTTCCGCCGCTCAGGTTGGCTGGTTTGGTGGCTAGCGAAGGGAGGGCGATGGCGAAAGCCTTGACAAAGTTGGTGGCGAGATTGCCCAGTCGCGGCAAATCGAGAAAACCCAGGAAACGGGAAAATTTCTGCAAAACCGGCAGGGAAAAATTGTCGGTGACCGGAAGCTCTGGCAGCAAGCCGGCGACTTTCCGGTTGTTGTTAAGGTACATTACTCCTTCCGCCACCATGCGCCGGGGGGTCAGGGGGCTGATGTGACGCCCCTTGACTATTACCTTGCCGGCGTCACTGGTCTCCAGGCCATACATCATGCGGGAAAGTTTGCTGGTCCCCGAGCCTTCCAGGCCGAAAACACCCAGTATTTCTCCCGGGTTAAGGTCGAGGCTACTGTCGTTAAGGGCCCGGGCCTTTGCCAGACCCCGCACCTGGAGAAGCGGGGCGCCGCTTTTGGCGTTGCCAGTGGTCTTGATCTGGTAAAGGCTCCGGCTTAGGTCCCGGCCGACCATGTTGTTAATCAGGTCGTTTTCGCTGACTGAACCGTCGTTGGCGAGGGTGGTGACAAACCGTCCATCCCGGAGTATGCTTATCCGGTCGGAAATAGCCATGATCTCCTTGAAGCGGTGGGAGATGTAAAGGATGGTGAGGCCAGTGGCTTTCAGGTGGCGCAGAATTTCCAGCAACATATCGGCCTCATGGTCGTTTAGGCCGGAGGTGGGTTCGTCGAGGATAATAACCTTGGGCTCGGCGACGATACAGCGCAGTATCTCCACCATTTGCTGTCCCGCCAGGGAAATAGAAGCCATGGGAGCTTCGGGAGCAATGGTTTTCAGGCCAAAGAGGCCAAGTTTTTCCCTGGCTTCCTGGAAAAGGCGGTGATAGTCGATACAACCGGCCTTTTTGAAGTTGTGATAGGGGAATATGTTTTCCGCCACGGTCATGTTTTCAAAAACCGCCAGCTCCTGGTGCACCATATGGATGCCCATGGCGTGGGCGGCGGCGGGGCTGGTGGCGCGCAAGCGTTGCCCTTCCAGCTCGAAATAACCGGTGTCGGGGGCGAACTCACCGGTGAGGATTTTCATAAGGGTGCTTTTTCCCGCCCCGTTTTCCCCGAGGACAGTGTGGATTTCACCCTTGGTGACCGATATGGAGACGTCTAAAAGCGCCTTAACCACACCGAAGCTTTTGGTGATATTCCTGATGTCAAGGAAGGGGCTGGCAAGATCTGGCATAACGGGTTTCCCAATTGCTGTGGGGAAGAGGAAATACCGGGAGAGATCGCACCGCGGTAAACCAGTGTGATCTCTCCCGTTTCCCGACGCGTATTCTAGTGATAAAGCGGGGTATCGTAGCTGCTCATTTTAGCGTGATCAAAGTTGTCGACGTTTTCCTTGCTGATAACGACGTTGCCGGTGAAGACAAAGCGCGGCCAAACGCTGATCTTGGAGGCTTGGTTGTTGGAAGTAACGGGGATGTCAAAGAAACCAAACTTGGTGATGTTTTCCAGGAACTGCACAGCCAGGTAGCACATCATGGCGGTGCGGTTGGTGAGGGATGCCTGAATGTGGCCACTACGGACATAGTCAAGCATAGCGTCCTCGCGGTCGGCAACCACTACGGTCAGTTTGCCCGGGGCGATTCCCAACTCTTCCATGGCGGTGCCGATGGCGGCGCCGCAGGCGGAGTCAAGACCGACAAAGGCGGTGGCTTCGGGGTGGTTGTTGAGAAGGTCCTTGGCGGCGCGTAGGGACGCTTCCGCTTCGCATTCCCCGTCCTGATCGCCAACGATTTGCCAGCCGGTTTTGGCCAGAACTTCTTTAAGGCCTATGAACTTCTGGTCGATGTTGGTGGAACCCCAGTTGCCAATTACCAGGACTTTACCGGAATTGCCACCGTATTTAATCAGCTGGTCGGCAGTTTCCCGGCCGGCGTCGACGTTGTCCAGACCAATATAACAGTCGCCGAAGTCGCCACTTTCCGCCTCAACCAGAATGATGGGAATGCCGGCGGCTTGCGCCTTTTTGATCCCGGGGTTCATGGCGGCGTCCCAGGCCACGGTTATGATGCCAGCCGGTTTTTTGGCGACGATTTGTTCGAGCGCTTCGCAGGCGGTCTGGGAGTTCCAGTCGTCCGAGCCCTGCCTAATGATTTCGACGCCGAATTTCTCAGCTGCGTACTTAAACCCGAGGTGCATGTCATAGCAGTAGGGTTGTCCAAGACCAGGCGCCACATAATAGTAGGTAGCGCTTGGGGTGCCAGCCCAGGCAGTCCCGAAACCAAGGGAAATTGCCAAAAGAATGGCGAAAAGCAGGCTTTTCTTCATTACAAATCCTCCGTAAAAAGGTTAAGACGCTGTCGCGGCTAACTTAGCCAGCGATGTCCAAAGTTACGATAGTGTGCGGCGCTTCATGCTGGGAGTTGACCTTGCCGTCGTCGGTGACCATGTCGAAACAGGTGATGACCAGTTTGCCGTTCCAGAAAATCGGCTCGCCGGGCTGGTCGAGTTCGCCTTTAGAACCGTTGGAGTCCGGGCTTTGGGCGATACGGGTAATGATGCCCTTGGGGCTTACCTTGGCGATGGCGTTGGGGGAGAAATCGGCGACATAAATACTGCCGTCCGGAGCGATGCACATGCCATCGGTGGTCATAAGCTGGTCGTTGTCCCTGGCCCAAACGTAATTGTCGCGCAGACTGCCGTCGCTGTTAAAGGTGAGCTTGTTAATGCTGCCGTCCCCGAAGTTGCCGACATAGAGGTTGCCCTTTTTGTCAAAAACCAGGCCGTCAACACCATACTGGATGTCAAGGTTTTCTGTGATGAAAGTGGCGATGATGTATTTGTCAGCCAGGGTGTTGGACACTGTGATGTCCCGAGCATCGGCCGGGAAGCGGTAGACGCAGCTGACTAATTTGCCTGAGGGGTCTTTCACTTGCGAAAGGCTGGATTGGGTGACATAGAGGTAGCCATCCCGGTATTTTACGCCATTGGGGTGTTCCATGCCAGTAACGATTTCGGTGGACTTGGCGATATTGCCGTCCTTGTCAAACTGGATCTTCAGGATGCGGCCCTGATTGATACACTCGGGTTTTCCGGTCCAACCTTGATTATCGACTATATACAGGTTGCCGCGGTCGTCAAACTCTATTCCCATGGGGCGTGCCACTCCGGAGCTTTTGTTCACCGGAACATCGAACCACTTGCTTACCTTGCCATACTTGTCGATCCGGATAACCCGGCCGGGAAGGTCCAGATTGCCGAAGTTGGGACAGGCGACCACCAGGTCCCCGTCGGGAGCGATCACCATGCCGTCGGGAGTGGCGACCAGCGCCGGATCAAGGGTTACGAAGAGCTTGGACTTTTGCAGGCTGGCGGGGACATCGTAACGCAGTTTGTCGGCAGCCTGGACGCTGGCTACTCCAACAATCAAGACAACCGCCAGTAACAGGGTGAATCGGCTGATTTTCATGCAACTCCTCCTCCTAGAAAAAAAATCCAGACAGTCTTACTGGGCTGCCGGTAAAAATAGCAAAGCTGTTGTTTTCCCCGTTTTGAAAACGGTGGGGGGGTAGCCGCGGTGCTGGTGGTAAAAGCACTGGTTTTCGCGGCAGGGTGAGGGTGTAGGTAAAAGAGGCTCTCTATGTTTTCTCAATGGCGCTGAAAGTACCGAATTGGCAGTAAAGGCAGGGAGTATGGGTAAAAAAAAGCTGGGTAATAATGGGTCGGACAGACAGTGTATTAACCATATATTGCAATATGCCTGCCACAAGTGGGAGTAATTTTGGCTTTGCTGTAACCAACTTGTATTTAGGATATTAAAAGCAGAAAATATTTGCTTGTTTCGTGTTGGGCGAGGCTTTGCACGTTTTGGGTAAGTATCCTGGGATTTAGTTAAGGCGGGTAGTTGGCTAATTTACCCGTTTGAGTAAATACTGCTTTGGCTCCGGGGTGGTTTATCCAGTAAAACAGGGAGGGCGGCGAAGAGACCAGAGCCAGGCGTCGGCCTCTTTGGGGACCAGACGCAAGCGGTCGAGTTCCCCGACATATTTGTTAGGACCGCGACAAATATGTTACGGGATCAAGGCCGCTTCTTTCTTTTTCCCTTTTGGCGACCCGGCGGAGGAATTTTTAAAGCAGGTTTTTCCCGTGCATCGTGATCCGGCTCTAGGGGAGTTTTCTTAAGAAAGTGTAAGGCCACGGGAGTTGGACAATCTTTGGGGAGAAGGAGTGGAAAGAGATAAAACCTCCGCCGGTCACAACCGCCTTTCTATGGCAATGGAATTGCTAAAGGTTTCTACCGGGCAACTGTCTGGCTTAAGCCCGGGTCGGCGGCTGAGAGGACGGTGTGAAAAATCCCGGCCGGTAACTACCGGAAAGAGTGACTCCCGGGGAATTTCCGGACTGGTTCCTTCGGGAAACTACCGGTTAGGCCGGCTCTTACCCCGGGGTGGCTACGCTGGTTAGGGTTAATAAAAAGATTGCCGTCGGTGGCAAGGCGGGTATGATGTTGGGATTACATACTTAGGGTTGGACCGAAAGGGAGAAGGAAAATGCTTAAAAAGGTATCGTGGGTGTTTCTTGGCCTGGCTATGCTCTTGGTTATTCACACTGCCAATTCGGCCGAGGCTGTGAAAATCGGGGTAATGGGCCCGGTCACGGGTGCCTGGGCCTCGGAAGGCCAGGATATGGTGAATGTGGTTACCATTCTGGCTGATGCGGCGAACGCTTCCGGAGGAGTGAATGGGCGCCAGATTGAGATTGAGGTGGGAGATGACGGTGGCGACCCCCGCACCGCTGTTTTGGCAGCCCAGCGGCTGGTGTCCTCTGGTGCCATCGCGGTGGTGGGAACTTATGGTTCCGCCATTACCGAAGCATCGCAAGGTATTTACGATGACGAGGGTGTGGTTCAGATAGCCACTGGTTCAACTGCCATCCGCCTGAGCGAGAAAGGCATGGCCTTGTTTTTCCGGACTTGTCCCCGGGATGACGATCAGGGAAAATACCTGGCGGGTAAAGTAGAAAGCTTGGGAGCCAAGTCGGTAGCCCTTCTCCATGACAACAGTTCCTATGCCAAAGGCCTGGCTGACGAGTGCAAGGCCCTTTTTGAGACCGGTGGCATCAAGGTGGTTTTCTACGACGCCATCACCGCCGGAGACCGGGATTTCACCACTAGCCTGGTGGCTATGAAGTCGCTTAACCCAGACATGATCGTTTTCACCGGTTATTATCCCGAGGCGGCCATGCTACTCAGGCAAAAAATGAGCATGGGTTGGAATGTGCCGATGATCGGGGGTGACGCTACCAACAACACCGCCCTTATAGAGATTTCAGGTAAGGAAGCGGCGGACGGCTACCTGTTTGTCAGCCCTCCCGGCCCCCTGGATCTTTCTGGACCAGCTGCCAAGCAATTCATGGGTGAATATGAGAAAAAATATGGTACCATTCCCACTTCCGTCTGGTCCATCATGGCGGGCGACGCCTTCCTGACTATTGTCGAGGCAGCCAAAAACATCAAGGGCGATATTACCTCCAAGAGCATTGGCGACTATCTCCACAGCTCGCTAAAGAAATACCCGGGCTTCACGGGTGAGATTTCCTATGACGCCAAGGGTGACCGTATTGGTGATATTTACCGTCTGTATAAAGTCGATAGCAACGGGGTGTTCCGTCTTGTTCCCTGATTCGCCGTAGCGCTGTTTTTTGCTTAGTCCGGTCGAAATGAGACCAGCGTCTCTTCCGACCGGACTTTTTCCATAGGTGAACCCATATGGAAGTTTTTATCCAACAGACAACCAACGGGCTGGCAGTGGGGGGTATTTATGCCCTTATCGCCCTTGGCTACACCATGGTCTATGGCGTTTTGAAACTTATCAATTTCGCCCACGGCGACCTCTTTGCCCTTGGCGCCTACCTTGGCTTCACCCTCTTGGTGTCTTTCGGGCTGGCTGGCTATGTCGGCATGGTGTCAGCCATCCTGATTTGTTCGCTTATGGTCATGGTTTTTTCGGGACTGGCGGGTTATCTTCTGGAAAGGGTTGCTTACCGACCCTTGCGTAACTCTGACCGTATCTCGGCAGTGGTGTCGGCCCTGGGAGCCAGCATCTTTTTCCAGAACGCCATAATGCTGGTTTGGGGCGCCCAGTACCGGTCCTACCCGGCTGGCATAATTCCCAACCTTACTATCAGTTTCGCCGGGCAAAACATACCCCTGATCCGCATCTTTGTGCTGGTCGCCAGCGTTGTCATCATGCTGATCCTGTATTTCTTCATCAACCGGACCCGCATCGGTATGGCTATTCGCGCCTCGGCTATCGACCAGGGGGCGGCCAGGTTAATGGGTATAGATGTCCGTAGTGTCATCGCCCTGGTCTTTATCATTGGTCCAGCCCTGGGTGGCCTGGCCGGGGTTATGGTCGGCATCTACTATGGCCAGATCAATTTCAACATGGGCCAGATGTATGGCCTTAAAGCTTTCACCGCCGCCATCATCGGGGGGATTGGCAATATCCCCGGAGCCATGCTAGGAGGGCTCCTGCTTGGACTGGTGGAGGCCTTTGGCGCGGCTTACATCTCCCTGGCTTGGCGCGACGCCATCACCTTTATAGTCCTGATCCTCATCCTGGTGGTTCGCCCCACCGGGATCCTGCGTGAAAGAGTGGCGGAAAAACTATGAGCGATAAGACACGCCAGGCCTTGATCACAGTGGGAGTTTTGCTGTTTCTCGCCCTGCCCGGCATGGGACTTGGCTCGTATTGGCTAGATGTCCTTAATCAAGTCGGTCTTTACGCTGTCCTTTCCCTGTCCCTTAATATCATTCTTGGTCACGCCGGCATGTTTCACATGGGTCACGCCGCCTTTTTCGCGGTGGGCGCCTATGTCACCGCCATTCTTAACACTGTCTACCATGTGCCGGTTATGGCCACCCTGCCCCTGGCGGGACTGGCGGCCGGGGTTTTCGCCCTTCTGGTGGCTTCCCCCATCATTCACCTGCGTGGTGATTACCTTTTGGTAGTCACCATAGGCATTGTGGAAATAGTCAGAATCGCCCTGATCAACAATGTTTTTGGCCTCACCGGTGGTTCCAACGGCATAGTTGGCATCCAGCGTCCGGATTTGCCTGGTCTAGGCCGCCTGACCGCCCCCTGGCATTTCTTCTACCTTATCTGGGGTTTTGTCGCCATTTCCATGTTCATGTTTGAATATCTGGAGAATTCCCGCTATGGCCGGGCGTTAAAGTTTATCCGCGAGGACGTGGTGGCGGCGGAGGGGGTTGGCATCAACACCGCCAGTTGCAAACTGTCCGCCTTTGTGATTGGCGCCATCTGGGCCGGTTTTACTGGCACCATTTATGCCACCCAGATGCGCACCATCTCCCCCGGCTCCTTTAGTTACTGGGAATCGGTGGTGCTTTTCATGATAGTTATCCTGGGTGGCCGCGGCAACCAATGGGGAGTGCTCCTGGGGTCGTTTTTGGTGATTGGACTTCCCGAGCTCTTCCGGGGTCTCCAGAGTAGTCGCATGCTGTTCTTTGGCGCCGCTTTGGTGGTGATGATGATTTTCCGTCCGCAAGGTTTGATACCTTCGCGAAACCGGCGTTATAAGTTGCCCCAGCCCTACGCGGACAAGTACAAATGATTCTTTTATCCATTTCCAACCTGACCAAAAGTTTCGGCGGCCTGGTGGCGGTGGGCGGGGTCTCCTTTGAAGTGGCCGAGGGTGATATTCTGGGCCTTATTGGCCCTAACGGGGCTGGGAAAACCACTGTCTTCAACCTGGTCACCGGTGTGACTCGCCCGGATAGCGGGGAGATTTTCTTTGCCCAGCATCGCCTGAACCAGCTTAAACCCCACAAAGTGGTGGAGCTGGGGTTGTCCCGGACCTATCAAACCATCCGTCTTTTCCCCCACATGTCCATTATTGACAATGTCCTGTCAGGACGCCACTGCCGGATGCAGACGGGAATTATTGATTCCATGCTCTCTTTTCCCGGCAAGGCCTTTGATGAAAAAAACGCCATGACCCGGGCCATGGAGGAGTTGGAGTTTGTCGGCCTGGCTGACCGCTGGCGTGACGATGCCGGCGGCCTGTCCTATGGCGAGCAGCGCCTCCTGGAAATCGCCCGCGCCCTTGCCACCGACCCCCGGATGGTGGTTCTTGACGAACCGGCCGGGGGGATGAACGACCAGGAGACGGTGGAGCTAAGAAACCTGATCGAACGAATCCGGATGCGTCGAGTCACCATCATGCTTATCGAGCACGACATGAGTTTTGTCATGCGGGTCTGCAACCAGTTGGTGGTTTTGGAAAACGGCATAGTTATCGCCCGCGGGAAGCCGGAAGATATCCAGAAAGACCCCAAGGTGATAGAGGCTTATCTGGGGGTTGACGACTAACATGCTTGAACTAAAAGACATTAGCGTCTCCTATGGTCCGGTGGGCGCGCTCCACAACTTGACGATAAATGTCGCCCCGGGTGAATTAGTGACTATTCTCGGGGCGAACGGGGCGGGAAAAAGCACCACCCTCATGACTATAAGCGGCTTGGTGCGGCCGCAGAGCGGCAGTATCCATTTCTCCGGTACCCGGATAGACACTTTGCGTAGCCACGAGATAGTAAAGCTAGGCATCACCCAGGCGCCGGAGGGGAGACGGGTGTTTGGCCCCCTGACGGTGCGGGAAAACCTCCTGCTTGGCGCTTTCACCCGGAGTGGGCACCCCCGCGAGGTGGAAAAGCGCCTGGACTGGATTTTCACCATGTTCCCCCGCCTAAAAGAGCGCAAGGACCAGATGTCGGGGACGCTGTCAGGAGGTGAGCAGCAAATGCTGGCGATTGGGCGGGCCCTGATGGCTGAGCCACGCTTGCTCCTGCTTGACGAGCCAAGCCTTGGTCTGGCTCCCCTGATAGTCAAGTCGATTTTTAAGACTATCAAGGACATCAACCAGGCCGGGGTGACAGTTATTCTGGTGGAGCAGAACGCCAAGGCGGCTTTGAAATTGGCTGACCGGGCTTATGTCCTAGAGGTTGGGCACCTGCGTATGGAGGGGCCAGCCCAAGATCTGCTTGACGATCCCATGGTCCAGAAAACCTATCTTGGTGTGAGTTGAACTGGTCCCGGCGGGTGCCGGGTGTCAGATAAAATTCCCTGAGTGTCAGTAAAAACCCGCCGGAGGCTTGCCCCCGGCGGGTTTTTTACGTATTGGGGTAAAGCCGCGGGGTCCCTTTTCCCGCTTGGACCCGGGGCTGGCATTAAGCCGCAGTCGGCTGGTTAGGGGAGGACCGGGTTAATGCCCGAGCAGGAAACCTTCCCCCAGGGGATCGGCGGCGTCGACACCAAAGGTGTGGACGCCAGTTATGAAGGCGGAACCGGTGATTTGCGGGATAATGGCGGGAAAATCGCCAACCCGGGTGGTTGAAAGCACTTTGCCAGTGAAAGAAAGGCCTAGCAGGTTTTCGTTAACATAAGGCTGGTCGATAGCGATTTCCCCCCGGGCGAAAAGCTGGGCCAGGCGGGCCGAGGTGCCGGTGCCACAGGGGGAACGGTCAAAACTACTGGCCGCGAAGACCACTAGGTTACGAGCGTTGGCGTCAGGGGAGTTGGGGTAGTCATGGATTTCCACCAAATCCACCCCTTGTATGGGGAGGGTGGGGTGACTGACCTGGTAGTCCCGGTTTATCGCCTCGCGCAGGCGAATACCGAGCGGTATGATTTTACTGATTTCCTGGGGATGCAGTTTTATTTTTAACTCCGCGGCCTGGACAATGGCGAAAAAACTCCCGCCAAAGGCGATGTCAAAACGGACCAGCCCCACCCCGGGGAGGGTTACGGCAGCGTCGCGCTGGAAAAGGAAGGAGGGGACGTTGGTGATGGTTACTGAGCCAACTTTACCTTTCTTAAGGTCCACCCGCGCCTGCACCAAGCCGGACGGGGTTTCCAGGGTGATGTCGGTATGGGGTTCTTGCCGGTTGACTAGTCCGTATTTCACCAGGGCGGTGGCTACCCCGATGGAACCGTGACAACACATGTTTAGGTAGCCACCGGTGTCCATGAAGATAATGCCGTGCTCCGCTTCCGGATGCTGGGGTGGCACCAGTATCGCCCCAAACATGTCGCCGTGCCCGCGGGGCTCCAGCATCAAGAGGCGGCGGAACCAGTCGCCGTGCTGGCGCAGGTATTCTTTCCGCTCCATAACGCTTCCCGCCGGAAGTTTGGGAATTCCGGAAACGGCGATACGGGTGGGTTCCCCGGCGGTGTGGGTGTCGATAGTCACCACCGTTAGGGTGGTGGCCTTGACCAAGGACTGCTGGAGGTTTTCCAGGTCTAAGGGGTTAGACGTTATGGCGGTATTCATAAGGCAGCATCCGCATCTGGCCGAAATGGTCAAACTCGACTATGCACTGCAGGGAGTCTTTCAAGATGGCTGTCTGCATTTCCCGGTTGTTGGGTTCCCCGGCGTTGGAGCCGATAGGGACATGGGCGGCGGCGATGCGGGGCGCCCCCTGCTGCTTGGCGATGGGGGGGAGGGCGGCGATGATGATGGTGGAAATACCCACCGCCTCGATAGCTCTTTGGACAATGGTGGCGGAGCGGTGGCAGGTGCCGCAGCCACCGGTGAGAAGGACAATGTCAACCTGGGCGTCCTGGAAGATTTTGGCAATGGCGGGCCCGCTCTCCTGGCGGAACTTGTCGACATTGCCGCCGCCGCCCATGAAGCCGATAAGGACGGGTGAAAGTCCACCGATGTAACCCTCGGCTGCCAATTCCCGCAGGCGGTCGATAGGAAGCATGGCGTTGACATCCTTGTTGATGTCAGAGTTGTCGAATCCGCCATGGGTCACCATCAAATCCGAACTCGGGGTGTCGATGGGGATTTCCCGGAAGGTGTAGTCGCCCGCCGTGTGGAAGGGTTTTTGCGCCCGGCGGTGGATACCGCCGGCGGTGGCGAAACCGACCCGGCACTGGTTAAGGGGTTTAGTGAGTGGCGCCCAGACCGGCGGCGGGGTGGTGGGAGCGAAAATCTCCGATTGCATCCCCGGGGCGGTGGTTAGTCTGGCTGGCATGGATTCTCCTGGTCTTTGGCAGGGGCAACTATTCTGGCGTAACTGAGGCATATTTCGACCGGGTCACCCACCTCCGGATGCTTGTCAGTGATAAGCGACCGGTGGGGAAGGCGGACCAGGCCCATTTTGCCTTTAAGCTCAATGTCGACGCCAGTGTCGTTGGCTCGCACTATTTTTCCCAATAAACGCCGGGCCTCAAGTTCAGTTAACATGGCTGGCCTTGCTTTTTAACGGGCGTCGGCGATAGCCTGGTTGGACGCCACCACCTGTTGGTTCCAGCGGCGGTCGGCCGGCAGGATCGGCACTCCGGATATCTTGTTTTTCAGCATCAGGATAGCCCGCTTGGCGTCCTGGGGGGTGATACTGTTTTCACCGAGGATTTCCGATTCGCACCCTTCCTTGTCCTTGTTAAGTTCAATCAGGGCGTCCATGTAGGTATTGCCAACCACCAACTGCCCCTGGTAGGCGGCGAAAGTCACCCCCACCACTTTGATCCCGCGTTTACCAACTTCCTCGAGGTTGGCGGCGAAATCAATGTGGTTGTTGCCAAAGCCTTCGGTGGTGATGATCGCCCCCGCCACTCCCATCGTTTCCACTAGCGCTCCCAGGCGCCGGGCGACAAACGCCTTCTCGTCATTCACCTGGGGGCTACCGATAAAGACCACCCCGGCCAGGTCCAACTCCGTGTCCTCAGCCAGACTCTCCAGGATGGGTTCGCGAAAATAGTGGCGGGTCACCTCTTTCGAGGCGGGGCCGATGCAACAGAGGGCATGGATGCCGCCGTCCCTGACTTCATTGGGGGACAAAACCACCGGGACATTGCCGAGGTCCACATTGTTACGCCCGCCCGGAACTCCGGCTGGTTCACTAGGGAGCATGACATTGTCGTGCATGGCTCCCTGTCCCATGATTTCCTTTACCAGCACCACCCGGGTACGGCCGTGCCGCCTGACTTCCCGCAACTCCTCTTCCCGGATGGCGTTACTGGCGGGCAGGACCTTCAGGATGTCACGCACTTCCTGGATGATCTTGTCGCAGGCGCTGTGGGCGGCGAAGGGGCCGCGCCGCTCCATGCCGGTGGAGCGTTCCAAAACCACATGTACCCGCACCATAATATCCTGGGGGTCGGGGCAACCTGGCCGGCCATAAACTATTTTCTCGTCCAGATAACCTTCGCAAGAGCCAAACTCGTGTACCTGGAGGCCGTCCTCATCCACCCCGGTCAGTATAAACACCATTCCATCCAGGGTGTTGGTGATACCGGAGCCAAGTTGGCCTTCCACCTTCGTAGCCACTGGTATGACGTCCATTATGGTCTGGGAATAGATGTGGCGATTTTCCGGGAGTATTAGGTCTAGCGCCACCTTTTTCACCAATGGGCTGGCTTTTTCCGCATCTTCCACCAGGCTTTGGCGTAAAGTCAGGACACCGTCGGCGTAGGCGGTTTTTTCTCCCAGGGTGATTTTTTCCACTGCATAGTGGCGTTTCACTAGAACTGCCCGGAGCTCGTCAGTTATTTCCTCCGTGTTGCCTTGGCTAGCTGGGCTAGCGGGGGTAAATCCGGCTGGCGGGTAGAGGGGGAAGGAGATGTCTAGGCCAGTGATCGAGTCGGCTCGGAAACGGAAAAACCCGTCCGAAACCCCTGGCGGGGTGCTTTTCTCGGCCGGAGGGTTTACCGGCGGCCGGGCTGGGGCTTTTTTCACCCCATCCAGCAGATCGGCTGTTAGGCAGGTAAGTCCGTCAATGTCTTTTAACAGTTTGGCGCCAAGAACTTCCGCCACACTCAGGGTTCCGGCTTTGATACTTAGAAGACCCGACTCTTCTAGGTCGGGGAAAATGCTTGGGTCTTCCAATTCAGCCGGGGAAATAACGCTTCCGGCCAGGGTGCGACAGCAGACAACGGCTGGGGAAGCCCCGATTTCGCCAGCTTTTTCCTTGGTTATCGACATGCTCCTCCTACTCTCCTAGTTAGGCGTTGGCTTTCTTGCCTAGGTCCAATCACGCTTGGCGCAAAGCCGGCAGACGCCGGACAAGTGGTTTTCCCGCCGCCCGCAGGGAATTGTCAGTGACATGGTGCACCGCCATTTTGAGACCAGGGGCGACGCACATAACGGTGTTGGTGCAGTCGGAGCAATTCCCGATTAGCAAAGCCTCGGCTCCTTCCCGGCGTAGCTCAAGGATTTTTGCCGCTTGTCCTGGGCAGTTACCGGGGTTTTCGCATTTCAGACCACCCCGGCTTTCCACCGCCTGCTGACAGCGTCGTACTCCAGTCACTCTCGCCCCCATACTGGCGGCCAACTGCCGCAGGCGCTCTTCGCTGGCGCTACAGGCGCAGACCAGGAGGCCAAGCGGCCGGTTTTCCCTAAGGGGGTCCTGGGTGACGCAGATGCCGCCCAGGGTTTTACTGACCGTCGACTCTTCACTGGCGTAACTGCCGGTAAAAGGTCCACCCGCCAGTAGGCCGCCGTTGGGTGCTTTCGGGCCTCCGGCCTTGTCCAGCAGGGTTTGGAAACTGGTGCCAATGGGAACAGCGGTAAACACCTGGATGGGGTTACCACCAAGTTTACCAGCCATAGTGAGGTTTTTACTTATTACTGGTTTACCGTCTTCCCAGGCGGCGGCCAGGCTTGCCAAGGTTTCTACATTCATCACTACCGCCCCCGCCGCCAGAGGGAGTTGGTCAGGAGGGAGTAGAATCCCCAGAATTTCCCGGACCAGGGCCCGCTCCTCTCCCACGGGGTAAAGATCAGGCAGGGTGAACACCTCAAGGGGGTCTTTTTCCCGGATAACCCCCGCCAGGGCGGCCAGGGCGGCGCGGTTCTTTTTTTTGACCGCGATGACTCCCCGTTTAGCCTTGGTGGCCTGGATCGCCAGCAACAAGCCGCGCCTGACTTGGTCTGGGTCGTTTTCCAGCTGGTGAGTGTTATGTTTAAGGAGCGGCTCGCATTCCACCGCGTTGGCGATAAGGGTGCCGCCTTCCAGGTTACTGGCTAGTTTCACCCAGGTGGGGAAACCGGCGCCACCCATTCCTACCAGGCCAGCCAGGCGAGCCTGTTCAACCAGGTCGCCGGTTTTGGGAAGGGGGACAAAACCCGTATCCTCCGTCGCCTCGCTTTCAAGCGTTAGCGCTGTCGGGGTGACTTTTTTCACTCTGCCGCCAAGACTCGCATGGAGGAAAACCCCTTTACTACTGGGACTTGCCAACACTTCCCCCCGTTTTACCTGCGCCCCCACCTCCACTAGCGGCGTGGCGGCCTCGGCTAGGCCCTGTTTAAGCGAGAGTGTCAAAGTGTTTTCCACCCACCGCCTCCTTTAGGGCCAAGCATCTCTTCGGTACCGACCGGGGTGCCCGCCGGGTTAGCATGAAGCGCCAAGTGTTACTTAGCAATGGCGGTGCCGAAAGTCCGAGGGGAGGCGAAAATATTTACTAAAACCGCGGTTCACTTTTTCTCCTGGTGTTTTGTCCCCCGAATGCCACTCCCCCGCTAGCTATTCCCGCCGACTTTGCCTGTCCCTCCCTAGCCCTTGATACGCCTCCTGGCGAAGGAAAGCGCCATGGGTGTCAAATATTTGGACAGAGCTAGGATAAAGGTTGCCAACTCAGGTCAAAGCCTGTTTTTACCAGGGTTAGCTGGCCAACCCGCGCTACTTGTGGGTAGCGATAGACTGGCGGAAGCACAGGCTGAAAGGGGTGGGAATAAATAATATTGCGGTAAAAAGCGCTGGTATTTATACTGTTACCAGAATAGCGATCCGAGTGGGGCGGGTTGGTGCCGGCCTCCCTATCCGGGCTAGCGATAAATGCATAAATTTTAGACAGTGTAAAAAAAAGGAACAAAGTGATGTCTAGTGATTCTATCCCGCCCCTCCTAGGTATCGCCAACCGCGACATCGATGTCCTACGGGTGATAACCGACTGTTTGCATGAGGCGGTCTGTGTAATAGACGCCGAGGAGCGGGTGGTGGTGTGGAACCGGAGTTCGGAAAAGCTTTACGCGGTTGAGCGGGAGCAAATCCTTCACCGGCGGATAACTGATTTTTTCCCTGACTCACTTATTGCCCGGGTAGGGAGAAGTCGCCAGGCCAGTCACAATGTCCACCATTCTCCCCGTGCGGGTCAACACATCCTAGCCAGTGCCGAACCTCTTTACATGAACGGTGTTTTTCTCGGCGCGGTATCTAGCGACCGCGACTACGCCGAGGTGACCCGTCTCTATCAGGAACTGGAGGACGCCAAGTCCCGGGTCCAGTTCCTTGAGGGGGAGATCCAAAGGTTTTCCGGTAGTTT